>CACYHC010000041.1 GCA_902774145.1 uncultured Bacteroidia bacterium | reverse complement strand
TTCAACGCGACGGGAAAGAAATACACGGACGCGGAACTGCTCGCTATCTTCACCAACCCCCGGACGCCGGTTTTCGTCTATGAACGGGAAGGCGCCGTACTGGGCTATGTCTTCTGCGAACTGCGCCAGCGCGGCAGCGGCAGCCTCAAGCAAAGGGATACCCTCTTCATCGACGATCTCTGCGTCGACGAGACCGCGCGCGGGCAGCATATCGGCAAGGCGCTCTTCGAATTTGCGAAGGCGTTTGCCCGCGAACAGGGCTGCTACAACCTCACCCTGCACGTCTGGGAATGCAATCCCGGCGCACAGGCCTTCTACGCGGCCATCGGCATGCAGCCGCAATATACGTCGATGGAACTGGTCCTCTAAATCTCCGCGATGACCGTCTCGCAAGCGCGGGTGTAATCTCCCACTTTGACGCGGATAATGGCGTCCAGGGGAAGGTACATATCAATCCGGGAACCGAATTTGATAATCCCGCACTGCTCCCCCGCCACCGTCTGCAGGCCCGGCTTGGCGTAGCATACGATACGGCGCGCAAAGGTGCCCGCCAGCTGTTTGAAGAAAACATCGCGCCCCTCGGGCGTACGAATCGCCGTGCAGGTGTGCTCGTTGTCCTCGGAAGCCTTGGGCTTGAAGGCCATCAAGTGCTTGCCGGGATGATATTGATAATAGGTAACTTCGCCGGTGACGGGCCAGAAATTGGAGTGCACGTCAAAGAAGTTCATATAGACGGAGACCATGATGCAGTCCCGCTTGAGGAACTCCTTCTCGTACATTTTCTGGACGATGACCACTTCTCCGTCCGCCACGCTGCTCACGACTTTATGACTGCCGACGGGCCGACGGACCGGCACCCGGAAAAAGCGGGTCTGCCAGATACAGAACCAGCCCAGGACAATCGTAACCGGCCAGAGCACCCAGGGGTTGCGGGAGAAAATCCAGACGGGGATCAGCACGGCGGCACTGCCCAGATAAACCAGGGCCAGGGTGCCGTAGGAATTCTTGTCGATTTTCATCAGAAGAGGTCAAATAAAAGGAGATAAACGGTAGCCGCCGGAATGGCGAGCAGGGAGCTGTCGAAACGGTCCAGCCAGCCGCCGTGCCCGGGAATGGCCTTGCCGGAGTCCTTGATGCCCAGATGCCGCTTCCATAGCGACTCGAACAGGTCCCCGAAGGTGCCGAAAACGCAAATCACCACGCCCAGCCCGAGACAGTGGAACCAGGGCAGCGACAGCCATCCCAGGGCCCAGAGCACGAGCGCGCCGCCGATGCAGAGCAGCACACCGCCGACAATACCCCACCAGGATTTCTTGGGGGAAATGTCCGGGGCCAGTTTGTGCGCCGAAGGCCGCTGTCCCAGCATCGAGCCCAGGCAATAGGCGCCCACGTCCGAGCACCAGATCAGGATGAAAAAGCACAGCACCAGCTTCCCGCTGTACGCAAGGACGACCGGCGAGAGCGCGACGGGCAACCCGATATAGACAAGTCCCGTGCACAGATAAGCGAACTTGTCGTATTCGAACTTCTCACGGCTGAAGATGAGGGCCGCGGGCAGGAAAAGCAGCGGAACGAACGCAAAGCAGAGCGCCGAAGCCGCCAGAGAGCCGGTCCGCACGTGCCAGAGCGCAAAGCAGGACAGCACCATCGTCAGCGCCGCCAGCACGCGGCAGGCCTTGAGGGACTCCCCCACAGAATTCGCGTAAAACTCGTGCAGCATCAGACAGCCGGCCAGCGCGGCGAACACGTGCAGGTACCGGGGCAAAAAAAGGAGCACACTCACCAGCACCCCCACAAAGAGGATTCCGAAGAGTGTGCGTAGAATCAGGTTTTTCATTATGCGGCCAGCGGCTCAGGTTTCACTTTCGGGCCGAGAATGTTCTCGACATCTTCTGCAAAGATAACTTCTTTTTCCAAAAGTAGCGCCGCCACGGCAAGAAATCCTTCCTTGTGTTCCTCCAGGATAGCGCGGGTCCTGCGGTGAATCTCGTCCACGAGCTTCTTGACCTCGACGTCCATCCGCTCGGCGGTCTTCTCGCTGTAAGGCTTGATCAGTTCGTACCCGCGCGCGCCGGTGGAATCGTAGAAGGAAAGGGTGCCTACCTCGTCACTCATTCCGTAGTACTGCACCATTCCGTAGGCCATCTGCGTCAGGCGCTCGAGGTCGTTCTGCGCGCCGGTGGACGGCTCTCCGTTGACGATTTCCTCCGCCACGCGGCCGCCGATCAGCGAACACATTTCGTCCATCATCTGCGACTTGCGCCAGAGCTTGCGCTCCTCGGGCAGGTACCAGGCGGCACCGAGCGCCGAACCGCGCGGGATGAGCGTCACCTTGAACAGCGGATTGGCGTGCGGCAGCAGCCAGCTGACCACGGCGTGTCCCGCCTCGTGGTGCGCAATCGACTTCTTTTCTTCCGGCGTAATGATCGAACCCTTCTTCTCCAGCCCGCCGATGATGCGGTCCACCGCGTCGAGGAAGTCCTGCCGTTCAATCACGCTCTTGTTCCGCCGTGCGGCCGTCAGCGCCGCTTCGTTGCAGACATTGGCGATATCGGCACCGGAGAAGCCCGGGGTATGCTTGGCCATAAAATCGACGTCGAAGCCTTCTTCGACCTTCAGGCCTTTCATATGCACTTCGAAGATTTCCTTGCGCTCCTTGAGCTCCGGCAGATCCACGTGAATCTGGCGGTCGAAGCGGCCGGCGCGCATCAGGGCCTTGTCGAGGATATCTGCGCGGTTGGTGGCCGCCAGGACAATGACACCGCTGTTGGAGCCGAAGCCGTCCATCTCGGTAAGCAGCTGGTTCAGCGTATTTTCGCGCTCGTCGTTGGAGGAGAAGCCGGCATTTTTGCCGCGGGCCCGGCCGACAGCGTCAATCTCGTCGATAAAGACGATGCAGGGGGCTTTCTCCTTGGCCTGCGCGAAGAGGTCACGCACGCGGCTGGCGCCTACGCCGACGAACATCTCCACGAAGTCCGAGCCGCTGATGCTGAAGAAGGGGACGTTGGCCTCGCCGGCCACCGCCTTGGCGAGGAGGGTCTTGCCGGTACCCGGAGGCCCGACGAGCAGCGCACCCTTGGGAATCTTGCCGCCCAGGGCCGTGTATTTCTTGGGATTCTTGAGGAAATCCACGATTTCCACGACTTCCTCCTTGGCACCGTACATGCCCGCCACGTCCTTGAAGGTGACCTTGACCTTGTTCTTGTCCGCCAGTTTGCCGGTGGCTTTGCCCACATTGAAGGGATTCATCCCCCCGGGGCCGCCCGGACCGCCGCCACCCATCGCACGTCCCATCCCGCGGAACATCCACACCCAGATGAGAATCATAAAGGCGAAGGGAAGAATCCACTGCAGGAGGTCGCCCCAGACGTGCTCGTCATTTTCCATAATGAGCTGGGCCTGGGCTTCCTGCGGAAGACCCTCGTTGAGGCGCTCGAACTCCTCTTCGGGATAGAAGCGGCCGGACACCAGGAAGGTGAACTGCGGCGCACTCTTCGGGAGTTCATTGTTCGGGAACAGTTTGGCGTATTTCTGGGCACGCTCGGGCCGGAGGGTCACGCCGCCCCGCATCTCGTTGCGGGTGAAGGTGATGCTCTTCACGTCCCCGGCACGGACCATTTCCCGTACCTGGTCCCATTCAATCTTCCGGGCGGGGTTGCCGCCCTTGCCGAGCAGCATATAACCCAGTCCGATAATCAGCAATACATAGAAAACCCACGAGAGGTTGATGCGAACGACCCTGACTCTTCCGGAGCCCTTCTTCTTATTATTGCCGCCTTTTTTCTTTTGTGGCATACTGTGTATTATTTTCTGTAAATTTGCAGCACAAATATAACAATTTCCGTGCAATGGGCATAATTTGGCACGAAAGCCTCGATTCCACCAACGCAGAAGTGCGCAGACAGCTCCCGGCGCTGGACAATCTGTCAGTAGTTGCGACAAAAATGCAGACCGCCGGCCGCGGGCAGGGCGACCACCGCTGGAGTTCCGAGCCCGGAAAAAACCTGACCTTCACCCTGCTGCGCCGCTTCCCGGAAGGGACCTTCCCCGCACGGAACCTCACCGCCATCAACCGCTATGTCACCGGCGTGCTCACGACCTACCTGAAGGCCCACGGCGTCGAGGCCTGGGTCAAGCCCCCGAACGACATCTGGGTGGCGGACCGCAAGATTTGCGGGATTCTCATCGAAAACATCCTGGACGGCACTTTCATCCGGGAGAGCATCATCGGCGTGGGACTGGACCTGAACCAGACGCAATGGCCCCCGGAACTGCCGAATCCCGTCTCGCTGAAGGAACTGACCGGGCAGGATTACTCCCCCGAAAAAGAACTGGAAACGCTGCTTGCGCTGTTTGCCGCTACGCCGCTCGAAGCGCGCGGATAACCGCCGACGGATCCGGAGCGCCGAAGACTGCGCTGCCCGCGACGAGAATATCGGCGCCGGCTTCCCGCAAGGACGACGCATTGGCGGCGGAAACGCCCCCGTCCACTTCGATAAGAGCCGCATCCCCCCGTCGCCGGAGTTCCGCCTTCAACGCAGCGATGCGCGCCAGGCTTTCAGGGATGAATTTCTGCCCGCCGAAGCCCGCATAGACCGACATCACGACAAAAAAGTCCGCCTCGCCGATATAAGGAAAAAGCTTGTGCACGGGCACGTCCGGGTCGATGGCCAGCCCGGCTTTCACCCCCAGCGCCCGCAGGCTGCGCAGGTGTTGCAGCGCGTCGCCGCCCGCCGCCTCGAGATGGAAACTGATGTATCGCACGCCCTTTTTTGCCAGGTGCGGGAACCACGCCCAGGGATGTACCGTCATCAGGTGCGCGTCCACGGGAATGGAGGCCGCGGCGCATACGGCGTCGCTGACACTGAAGCCAAAGGAAAGGTTCGGCACCAGGACTCCGTCCATCAGGTCCAGGTGAATGAGGTCCGCGTGCGCATCGAGCATACGGACAGCATCGCCGATATGAAGGAAATCGGCACTGAGCAGGGAGGGGCTGACGAGCATAGGCTATTGGTTTTCCGAGGTGGCGAGTCCGGCCTCGATGTCCGCGACATAGCGCTTGAAGCTGCGGTCGGTGGCCATCAGGTCGCTGACGGTATTGCAGGCGTGCAGCACCGTTGCGTGGTCCTTTCCGCCGGTTTCGGCGCCGATGGTGGCGAGCGAGCAGTTTGTGAGCAGGTTGCGGCTCAGGTACATCGAAATCTGGCGGGCCTGCACGATCTGGCGCTTGCGGGAAGCGGAAAGCAACTCTTCGCGCGTGATGTTGAAGTATTCGCAGACGCTGTCCTGGATGCGGGCGATGCTCAGGTCGCCGGCTTCTTCGCCGATAATGTTTTCGGTAATGCGGGCGGCCAGTTCGACGGAATTTTCCTGGTGCGTCAGCGCGGCGTGCGCCATGACGGAGACCAGTGCGCCTTCGAGCTCCCGGAAATTGGATTTGACGTGCGCGGCGATGTATTCGAGCACCTCGTCGGAAATCAGGACACCCTCGCGGTCGCGGCGGGCCTTGAGCATATCGAGCCGCGTCCTGTAATCCGGACGGTCCAGTTTCACCGAGAGTCCCCACTTGAAGCGGGAAAGCATCCGCTGCTCAAAGTTGCGCAGTTCCACGGCGGGACGGTCCGAGGTGAAGACCAGCTGCTTGCCGTTCTGGTGCAGATAGTTGAAGATATTGAAGAGCGCCGCCTGAGAACCGTTGGCATTCTGGAGTTCCTGGATGTCGTCCATGATCAGGACGTCGATCTTCATATAGAAGTGCAGGAAGTCGTTGAGCTGGTTGCGCGACGTTGCGCTCACATACTGGGTCTTGAACTGGCTGCCGCTGACGTACAGGACAATCAGATCCGGGAATTTCTTGTGGGCGGCGATGCCGATGGCCTGCGCAAGATGCGTCTTTCCCAGACCGGGACCGCCGAAAATGAACAAGGGATTGAACGGGGTCTTGCCCGGGGCATCGGCGATGCTGATGCCGGCGCTCAGGCCCATCTGGTTGCACTCCCCTTTCACGAAATTCTCGAAGCAATAGACCGGATTCAACTGCGGGTCGATTTCCGTCTTCTTCAGCCCGGGCAGGACCAGCGGATTCGTAATGCTGTCCGTCCGCAGGCCGCCGAGACTGATCGGCTTGTTCACCGGCGCGGTGCCGTACTGGGCGTTCAGGGTCATCGCGGGCTGCGACTGCACGGGGCGCACGGCATACATCAGGCGCGCGTCCGGTCCGATGACACGGCGCAGCGTCATCCGGATGATGTCCAGGTATTCGTTCTCGAGGAATTCGCGGAAGAAATCAGAAGGCACCTCTACCGTCAGGGTCGAGCCTTCGAGCGAAATGGGCTTGATGGGCTTGAACCAGGTGGTAAAGGGACGCGGCTCGATGATGTTCTCCACGATGTGAAGAAAATCATTCCATATATCCGTGTGTCTTGCCTGTCCGTTCATCGGGGGCAAAATTGGTCGAAAAAAAATTCACAAAAAAACTTTTCTCGTATTGTTTTTTACGAATTTTCGTTATAAATAACCCGGAAGGCCCGGCGCTTCTTTAGCGCCCGTATAAAAACTTGATTTTCAGTGAATTAATTTTTGTAAACAAGGCGACACGACGCTCTGTGTAAAGGTACTTATCCGGAACGATTCCAAATAATGAAACGCGGATTATTTCGCCGTGGAGACGCTCTCGTCGTACTCTTTTCGATATTCGCACAATGCGGAAAAGAGGCTTTCGGCGATTTTATTTTTTGCCGCTTCCGTCCGGAGCAGGGCGAGGTCGCCGGCATTGCTGATGAAGCCCATTTCGACGAGGACCGAAGGCATCGCCGTTTTCCAAAGGACGAAGAAGGGATCCTGCGAGAGTCCGCGCGATACGGGGAACGGGCCGCCCTTTTTCATCTTGCCGTCCACCAGGGCGGCGAAGCGGATGCTCTGCTCGAGGTAGGCGTTCTGCATCAGGAGCATAAAGATGAAGGATTCTTCGTCGGAAGGGTCGAAGCCCTCATAGCGCGTGGAATAATCGTCTTCCAGATAAATGACGGAATTTTCGCGCCGGCAGATTTCGCGGTTGAAGGCAAAAAGGTCGCGGTCCTTCACGGAGGACTGTCCGAGCACATGCACCGAGTAGCCGCTGGGGCCGCTGCGCGGACAGGCGTTCACGTGCAGGGAGATGAAGAGGTTCGCATCCGCATTGTTGGCGATGACGGCCCGGTCCCCCAGCGGGATGAACACGTCCGTACGGCGCGTCAGGACCACCTTGAGCTCCGGCGCCCGTTCCTGGATGAGCTTCTCCAGCTTGAGCGCCACGTCCAGGTTGATGCACTTCTCCATCGTTTTCTTGTCCGCCGATACGGCGCCGGCGTCCTTACCGCCGTGGCCGGGATCCAGGACCACTGTCGTGAACTTCAGCCCCTGTCCCTGCAAGAGCAGGGAAAAAGTCAGCAGAACGGCCGTGCAAATTGTGTGTTTCAGAAATATCATTTATCTTTGTAGGTTGCAAATATAGTAAAAAACTTGCACGCGGGAAAGTTCATAAGGCGATTTTTGCTGCCGGCCGCCGGCCTGCTTCTCCTGTTGCTGTGCCTCTCCCCCGACGCAGGCGCACAGTCCAGGAAAGGGCGGGTATTCGGTCCGCGCATCGAGCCGAAAAAGCCCGAACTGCCCGATTCTGCGGCGCTTGCGCGGCGGGATTCCCTGCACCGCGCTGACTCGCTGCACCGCGCCGACTCGGTGGACCTCCTGTCCAAAAGCTCGCTTGAGCTGCCGGCCTTCTCGCAGGCACGCGACTCCATCGTCGAAATCTTCTCCGACGGCCAGCGCAAGATTCTCTACTACGGCGACGTCTCCGTCAAGTACATGGACATGGGCATTACCTCCGAATTCATGGAATACGACATGAACACCGGAACGGTCTATGCCTGCGGCGTTTACGACTCCCTGGCCGGCGAGTGGAAGGGCCGTCCCGTGCTCACCCAGGCGGGAAAGACCTACAATATCGAGGAGGTTCGCTACAACTTCAATTCCCGAAAGGCGCGCATCACCAACGTCATCACACAGGAGGATGACGCCATCCTGCACGGGCAGAACGTCAAGCTGATGCCGGACAATTCCATCAACATCACCAAGGGAAAATATACCGTCTGCGACGCCGAGAACCCGCACTACTACCTCAAGCTCTCGTCGGCGAAGGTGATGACCCGGCCCACGCAAAAGACGGTCTTCGGCCCCGCGAATATGGTGGTCGAGGACGTGAACCTACCCTTCATCGGCCTTCCCTTCGGCTTCATTCCCAAGCGGCCGAAACGGGCGACGGGCCTCTTGATGCCGACCTTCGGCGAGGAGCAGGCCCGCGGCTTCTATATGCGTGATGCGGGTATGTACTTCGTCTTCGGCGATTACCTGGACCTTTCGGTGACGGGAAGCCTCTATACGATGGGGTCCTGGGGCATCGACGTGAATTCGCGCTACCTGCTCAAATACAAGTTCACGGGCAACCTTTCCGTCAATTACTCTGTGGACAAGACCGGAGAAAAGGGCACGCCGGACTACAGCGAACAGAGCAACTTCGGCGTCAAATGGTCCCACCAGCAGGATTCGAAGGCACATCCCGGGTCGTCCTTCAGCGCATCGGTGAACTTCTCCAGCCCGTCGAACAGCCGCTATAACTCCCATTCCGTGACGGAAGCCCTGCAGAGCCAGACCTCGTCCTCCATCTCCTATTCGCGCAACTGGAACGGAAAGTTCAACCTGTCGGTGAACGCGCTGCACTCCCAGAACACGCAGGACAGTTCCTACGTGATTACGCTCCCGAACATCACCTTCGGTGTCAGCACCTTCTACCCCTTCAAGCGCAAGCACCGCGTAGGCAAGGAACGCTTCTACGAGAAAATTTCCTTCGGCTACAACACCACCTTCCAGAACAAAATCTCCTTCAAGGCCAGCGAATTCCTCAAGGAAGGCTTCTGGGACAAGCTCCAGAACGGCATGCAACACAACTTCAGCATCGGCCTGCCCAGCTTCACGCTCCTCAAATACCTGAACTTCAGCCCGTCGATTTCCTACGGAATGAACTGGTTCTTCCGGAGCACGGAATACAAGTACAATCCGGAAACCGACAAGCTGGAAAAAATCGACAGCGGCGTCTTCAAGGATTTCGGCGCAACCCATACCTATTCCGGTTCCCTCTCGATGAACACCCGCATCTACGGAACCTTCAATTTCGGGAAATTCCGACGCATCCAGGCCATCCGGCACATCATCACCCCGTCCGTGAACTTCTCCTACAGTCCGGAAAAGGGAACGGACTTCAACGGCTACCGCACCCTCGAATACACCACCGTGAGCGGCGAACACAAGACCTACGAATACAACCGCTACGAAGGCCAGATCGGGGGCGTCCCCGGCAAGGGGCAGAGCGCGACGATGAACATCAGCATCGGCAACAACTTCGAAGCGAAGGTGCGCGACTACGCCGATACCACCGGCAAGGGCAGCAAGAAGGTCAAACTCATCGACCAGTTGAACTTCTCGACGGGCTGCAACTTCCTCGCCGATTCACTGAAGTGGAACCCCATATCGGTCAATATCTCGACTACGCTCTTCAATGCAGTCAGCCTTCAGGGAAGCATGAGCCTCGACCCCTATGCCGTGGGCCCCGGCGGCAGGCGCATCAACAAGGCGGCCGTAATGGTGGGACAGGGCCTGGTGCGTATGACCAGCGCGAGCATCTCGGCGTCCTACTCCATCAGCGGAAAAGGTCACATCGACGGTAATGACGGCACCCGCGACCCTTCCGGCAGCGGTGGCGGCGGCGTACAAACGACAGGCACCCAGGACTTCTACCAGCGCATCTTCTACCATCCCGTGACCGGCGAATTCATCCCCGGCGGCTGGCTTTACTATACGAACCCGAACGTCCCGTGGTCCGTCAACTTCAGTTATTCCTTCCGGGTCACCCGGAACTACGGCTTCGACAACGAGACGCAGAAGATGACTGTCAAGAACAGCTTTTCCAACACGCTGAACATCAGCGGCAACATCAAGCTGACGCCGAAACTCTCCCTGAATGCGACAACGGGTTTCGACTTCGTGGCGATGAAGATGACCACCACGCAGATCAGCGCCACCTACGACCTCCACTGTTTCAACATTTCCGTTTCCTGGGTTCCGACGGGCACCTGGCAGTCGTACAGTTTCCGGATTGCCGCCAACGCCGCCGCGCTGGCCGACATTCTCCGGTTCAAAAAGAGCAGCAGTTTCTGGGATAAATAAAAATTTATTTCTACCTTTGCGCCCGTCTTACGAAAAAAATCCCTTAAAAAGATGTCACACTCTCTGTTCGAGTTGAACGCGATGCGTAGGGAAGAACTCGAAAATCTAGCCAATAGCCTTACTATAAAAGGTATCAAAAAAATGGACGACGAAAACCTCGCCTATTCCATCCTGGACGCCGAGGCAAAAGCCGAATCCGTAAAACCCGCGGAGCCCAAGACCCGCGGCCGCAAGCCCGGAAGGCCGAAGAAGAACGCCGCGGCTGAAGAGGCCAAGCCCCAGCCGGCCAAACCCGCAGAGGCGAAACCCGTCGAGGCAAAACCCGTCGAGGCAAAACCGGCGGAGCCGTCCCTGTTCCCCGAAGAGGAAAAGCCCGCGCCGAAGAAGCGCGGCCGCAAACCCAAGGCGGCAGCAGCGGAAGAAGGCCAGCCCAAGCCCGCGGCCGAACCGGCGAAGAAGCCGGCCGCGCAGCCGGAACCCGCACCCAAACCCGAAGAAGCGGCCCCGAAGCCTGAGGAACAGCCCCAGGAACAACTGACGGGCAAGCAGCTCCGCAAGCAGCGCTTCATGGAGCGCCGCGAGCAGATGAAGCAGCAACAGCAGCAGGCGCAGCAGGCGCAGCCCCAGAAGCCCAAGGCGCCCGAATACGAAGGTACCGTCGAGGCGACGGGTGTCCTGGAAGTCATGCCCGACGGCTACGGCTTCCTGCGTTCCTCCGACTACAATTACCTGAACTCCCCCGACGATATCTATGTCTCCCAGCAGCAGATCAAACAGAATGCGCTCAAGCCGGGAGATACCGTCACCGGTGAAATCCGTCCCCCGCGCGAAGGCGACAAGTACTTCCCGCTGGTCAAAATCAAGATGGTGAACGGCCGCAGTCCGGAATTCATCCGCGACCGCGTACCCTTCGACTTCCTCACTCCCCTTTTCCCGGACGAGAAATTCAACCTGCTCGGACACGGGCACGAAAAGGACCCGTCCTGCCGTATCGTGGACATGTTCGCGCCCATCGGCAAGGGCCAGCGCATGCTCATCGTCGCGCAGCCGAAAACCGGTAAGACGATGCTGCTCAAGTCCATCGCCAACGCCATTGCGGACAATCACCCGGAGGTGTATATGATTGTGCTCCTGATCGACGAGCGTCCCGAGGAAGTGACCGATATGCAGCGCAGCGTGAAGGCGGAGGTCGTGGCTTCCACCTTCGACGAGCCCGCCGAACGGCACGTCAAGGTGGCGAACATGGTCATCGAGAAGGCCCGTCGTCTGGTGGAATGCGGGCACGACGTGGTCATCCTGCTCGACTCCATCACGCGCCTTGGCCGTGCGTACAATACGGTGCAGCCGGCCTCCGGCAAGGTTCTGACCGGCGGTATCGACGCGAACGCCCTCCAGAAACCCAAGCGTTTCTTCGGCGCGGCACGCAACATCGAAGGCGGCGGTTCGCTGACCATCCTGGCGACGGCACTGACGGAAACCGGCTCCAAGCAGGACGATATCGTCTATGAGGAATTCAAAGGCACCGGCAACTCGGAAATTCAGCTGGACCGCAACCTCTCCAACCGGCGCATTTTCCCTGCAGTGAACATCCTGCTTTCAGGTACGCGCCGCGACGACCTGCTGCTCGACAAGAGCACGGCGGCCCGCATCTGGATCCTGCGGAAGATTCTGGCGGATATGACACCCGTCGAGGCCATGAACTTCATGACCCGCCTGATGGATGAATTCAAGACCAACGAGAGCCTGATCGACAATATGAACAAGGTCTCGTCGCGAGACTAGTATTGCTTGCGCAAATCCTTGACACGGACAGCCTTCCCTTCAGCCTTGGGGAGGCTGTTTTTGGGTACGAGTTTCACCTCGGGCGTGATGAGGATTTCGTCGTGCAGGCGCTGGGCGATGGATTTTTCCAGTTGCTTTAGGGACTGATAGTCGTCCAGGTTGACGTTCTGCATTTCCACCTCTACCCGCATGAAGTCGCCGTTGTCGCGGCTGTCCAGGGTAATGAGGTAATCGCTGGCCAGTTCCTTGAACTGCATCAGCACCTGTTCGATCTGAATCGGGAAGATATTGACGCCCTTGAGAATCATCATATCGTCGCTGCGGCCCTTCATCCGATCCAGACGGAGGTGGTGGCGTCCGCAGGGGCATTCGCCGGGCAGGATGCGCGTCAGGTCCCGCGTACGGTAGCGGAGCAGCGGCATCGCTTCCCGGTTGATGGTCGTCAGCACCAACTCCCCTACTTCCCCGTCGGGAACGGGTTCCAGGGTGTCCGGGTCGACAATCTCGACGATATAATAGTCCTCCCAAATGTGCATACCGTTCTGCTCCTTACATTCGAAGGCCACGCCCGGGCCGCACATTTCGCTCATTCCGAAGGAATTGTAGGCCTTTACGCCGAGCATATCCTCGATACGGCGGCGCGTGTCCTCGCTATGGGGCTCCGCGCCGATGACCAGGGTGCGAAGCTTCGTGTCCCTGCGCGGATCGATGCCATGTTCGCACATCACTTCATAGATGCGCGCAGCATAAGACGGGATGGCGTGCAGGACCGTCGTTCCGAAATCGGTGAAAAACTTGATTTGCCGAAGCGTATTGCCGGCCGCCGCGGGGACGGTCAGCATTCCCAGCAGTTCCGCGCCGTACTGAAAGCCCAGTCCGCCGGTGAACATCCCATAACCGGAACTGTTCTGGAAGACATCGTCCGGACGGCAGCCCACCATCCAGAGGCAGCGGGCAACCGCCTGGGCCCACTGCTCAAGATCCCGCTTACTGTGCAGGATGACGGTGGGATTACCGGTCGTACCGGAGGAGGAATGCAGACGGACGCAGTCCTCAAGGCCAACGCTCCGCAACCCGAAGGGATAGGTGTCCCGCAGGTCCTGTTTGGTGGTAAAAGGGATCCGCCTGAGGTCGTCCAGGGTCCGGATGTCCGAGGCCTTCAGGCCCGCCTGCCGGAAACGCTCCCGGTAAAAGGCGGAGTTCATACAATGGGCAACCGTCTTCTGCAGCCGCTCTGTCTGCAGGGTATGGATCTGGTCCCGCGTGAGGGTCTCCAGCTCCGGATGAAAGAATTCGCTGTTATGAGACATGGCTTGCAAAGGTACGAATAATTCAGTATTTTTGTGCGATATGGATGCATTTGTTTCCGATACCATTTGCGCACCGGCCAGCGGAATGGGCGGTGCCGTCGCACTGATCCGCGTCAGCGGTCCCGATACCTTTGCGCTGCTCGACCGCGTGGTGCACTTCCGTCGCGGCGATGCAGCATCGGCTAAAGGCAACCGCATCAAATTCGGGGAAATCGATGGTGTCGACGAAGTACTGGTCAGCATTTTCCGCGCGCCGCATTCCTATACCGGCGAGGACAGCGCGGAGATCGGCTGCCACGCCTCCCCCTACATCGTTTCGCGCATCCTGCAGTTGCTTTGCGAGGCAGGCGCCCGCCTTGCCGCTCCCGGTGAATTTACGCTGCGCGCCTTCGCGGGCGGGAAGATGGACCTGGCGCAGGCGGAAGCGGTCGCGGACCTCATTGCCGCCGATACGCAGACCGCCCACCGTATCGCCGTAAACCAGTTGCGCGGACAGTATTCGCAGCGGCTGCGTTCGCTCAAGGAAAGTCTGCTCGAAATCGCCTCCCTGATGGAGCTGGAGCTGGATTTCAGTGAGGAAGAAGTGGAGTTTGCCGACCGCGGCAAGTTGCGCTCGCTGCTCAATGCGACCTGCGCGGAAATCGCCCGACTGGCGGATTCCTTCAAGTTGGGGAATGCAATCAAAAGCGGGGTTCCCGTCGTCATCGCCGGGGCGGTCAATGCCGGAAAAAGCACGCTGCTGAATGCTCTGCTGGGCGAGGAAAGGGCCATTGTCTCCGATATTCCCGGGACAACGCGGGACACGGTGGAAGAGACGCTGGCGCTCGGCGGCATCCGCTTCCGCTTTATCGATACGGCCGGGCTGCGCGAGGCATCGGACGCCATCGAGAAGATTGGCATCGAGCGTTCCTATGCGAGCCTCGGAAAGGCGGATGTGGTCATCGGCGTACTGGATGCACTCTCGCCGCTGGAGGTGGTGAGGAAATCCTGCGAGGAGATTGGGGCGCGCCTTACGCCGGAACAGACGGTCCTGTGGGTGCGCAATAAAGTGGATGCCTACGATATGATTCCGCCGGAGGAATTTCCGCGCTTCGACCGGACCTATGGCATCTTTGAACTGAAGTATCCGGCCTTCGGGACCTATTACCTGGACCCCGCCGCCCTCGCTGCGGAGTTGGGCGTTCCGGCCGTGCTGGACATCTCTGCGCGGACCGGAGAAGGCCTGGACGCCCTGAAAGAACGGCTTACGGGTTGTGTCGGGGACATCTCGGGTGTCGGGGACGCTACCCTGGTGACGAACCTGCGCCACTACGAGGCCCTGCGCTCAGCCCTGGAAGACCTGCGCCGCGTTTCCGCCGGGCTCGACAGCGGGCTTAGCGGAGATTTGCTCGCGCAGGACCTGCGCAGCGCCATCCGCTTCCTGGAAACCATTTTCGGCGAGGTGACCAGTGATGATATCCTGAAGCGGATATTTGAGCGGTTCTGCGTGGGCAAATGACAGCCCTGCGTGAACATCTGGTGCCGGCAGCTCGGCAAGCGCAATGTCTGCCTGGTCTCCATCCACACCAACGCTGCCGGCAACGGAAAGCATTGGATGAATGCCCGCGGCTGGACTTGCTACACCTCACCCGGGCACAAGCTCCGGAAGGACTACTCCGATGGAGATCCTGACTGGGAAAGCGACTTCTACATCCTGAAGAATACCCTCTGTGGTGCCGCCCTAACTGAGAATCTCTTCCACGACAACTCCGACGAGTCCCTCTTCCTGGAATCCGACGAAGGCCGCCGGGCAATTGTTGCACTGCACGTTGAAGGGATTGTCAATTATGTGCTGAAACGGTACTGACCGTTCCATCCTTCCCGGCCGACAGTCCCGTCATGCCCGACCAGATCGGGCATCTCCCTGGCATCTCCCCCGCTCCATCATTCCCTCACTTCCATCAGTTCCGGCAATTGATGGAAGTTTTTTAACTGAGTTTTTCTACAGCAGAGTAAATGACACGATTCCCTCTGTAAATGAATTCATCAAACATATCCATTATCTCATTGAGGGATGCTTCATCATCATCCTCTTTCATCTTGCCATAGATCTTTAATAGCACTTTCACTACTTCCTCATCTGCAATCCATTGATCTTCGATGCTGGCATAATCCTGATCTTCAACAAACTTATAACACTCCACGGGATAGGATGCAATGCATTTTGATACATATTCAAGTTGCGAATGAATATCACGGTGTTTTTGGCTCTTCCAGGACTTGGCTAATTCTTTATAGAAGGAGAAGGCTTCGATAGGGAGTTCATCACAATATAAACAATAGGAATCTACAACTTCTTCTCTTCCGTCTATTACAAACCTTTCGAGATATGCTCGCGAATACGGTGTATAGTCAGGATCAGCGAACATTTTCATTGACACTTTGACCATTGTAGCAATTACATGCTCGTCATTTTGCGAGAGAATTCGCTCCAGCAACTCGCCGCACTTGTCTCTTTGATTGTCCACACATAACCCATAGAAACAAATCTGCGATAGGATAACGTGGCTCTTAGGATCCTTCTCAATCCTTTCGATATAATCGCATACCACTTCTGGCTTGTGATAAAAGCACCATTGGACCGCATCCCCTCGTAGCACAAGTGCTTCTGGCCCAAGATATGACAGGCACTCTTTCAAGAGAGGAAAATACATGGACTCATCAAAATGATCTTTCACATATAGGTAGTGTACGGGCAACGTTCTCAAGCATTGATTAAGAGAAGGGATTGCGTTTGTTATAATCTCATATGCTTGCTTTCTTCTCTTAGGTATCGACGCCAGTTGGATCAAAAGCTCTAAAGCTCTCCCCTGCTCAGAGTTGATGGCACGGGGAAGCATATTATTAACGATATCCTCGAGTTTTGATTCAGTTTTATCGTCGCTATAGGCAATCAGTCGCTCGCCTGGCGGTAAAGCCATAACATCTACAACCACCGGCAAAATCATGTCGATGTATCTGTTGTCAGTTTTAAAGTAATGACCGGCTATTTGCCCGAAAGAGAAAGAATTTGCAGAAGCATATTCGGTACAGATAAATCTGCTTGCCAAAGGCCACATTTCGCCAATGTCCACTCCTCCATCAAGCAGCCCTTCAATTCCAGATATTAAGTAATCCGAATTAATATCTTTCATTTGTGAGATTTCAAACACGAAGTCTTTGAACTTGACAGGAGCTGCTGCGACACACTTCTTAAATGCGTCGGCATGGGCTCGTAAATCTATCGGCTTCCTGTTGATATGCCAGGATTTTGTCTCGTTAAGTTTCACAAACGAACTGAGCCATACAGCCGTAGAGAAAGTTGCGTATGTAGCATCGTCAGTGAGCCCTCCACAATAAACCGCTGACGTTATTCCGTGACGGTCTCTTTCAACGATAAACTTCCTTCCGAATCGCCGTTGCAGTTCTCCAGCGCATTTCTTCATCTCTGGAAGTAATCCATTATCGGGCAATGTGTTGCATATCAACTCCCATTTTTCATGCCATAGATGAGGGAATGGCATTTTGCTGTACTTTTTCTCCTTATTCGCCAGGAAATCTGATGAGGAGACATAAGAAAGGACTCTCCTCTGGTATTCTTCTGCCTTCATGCTGTTAAGCGTCAGATACCAGGATTTCAGCATCTTCAAGAAATAATACTCTACCGACCCCTGCAGATACTTATCAATCGTTGATGAATTGGCCACCAGCGATTCAATTATATGGCTATGCAATTCCGGGTGTTCAGCCATCGAAGAAAACGCTATCGCCAAAGAAGTCTCATTATTCAGCGATAATAATTCGTCCACCATAGGGGCAATTACCGCCAGATTTGATGAGAATCTTAAAAGTAGCTGCTCATAGATGTCAAGAAGCTTATCCAAATACTCATCAGAAGAAAAGCCATTAAAGTGCTTGGTAATTGTGAAGCCGTTGTAACCCTCAACAGCATTTTTCCTAATGAACTGAACAAAACAAGAATGCAAAATGGGAAGGAACTGACCGGGGTGGGTATTGGAAAGATTCTTTGAAAGCACATCGACCAACTCATAGCTATCGTGATTGTAAGAGTGGTTATCAGATTCCAGGAATTGTTGGAGCAGTTTACCTGTCTCTTCAAGTCCAAACACTTCGTTGCTTTGCATCGCATCTTGAATCCAATTGACAGCAAATACATTTCCGGGATTGCAGACACTACGAAATGCGTCAATCACCTTATTGTTACGATAGTCATTATGTCCTCGCAATACGAAGGTGCGTGCATATAATTTTGTCTCTTCATCCATGATTGAATCAATCAGCGAGTACACCTCGTCAGGATGGCTGAATGAATAACGGGAAAGCACGCTTAGCATGGGTATGAGAAGAATGCTGTTCTTATCAGAATCGGGCAGATAAGCTTTAAGCATTAATGAAGCAGTACTAAACCAAGTTTCGCCTTGTACACCCCGGAAATAGTAACTAAGGAGTCTTTCATCTTTCTGACAGACCGTCTTTACAATCCTTTTTTCTACGGGTCTAGGATCGTTCGCTGTTGCAAAGATTGAGATGGCGAGCAGTTTAATGTGAAGACGAATCTTCTTAGAAGTAAGTAGTTGCTGAATCTCTGAGGCGTATCCTACATCGTTATGTCCCCGGACATATTCTAAAACAGCCTTTACGGTGGACCTTATCTCAAGGCCCTGAAATTCATTCTCGAGATCGGATATGTATGACTTATTCTGGGAAAGATAAGATTTGGCAAGCGCATAGTCAAAGAAAGTCTGGTGAAAGAAGGAAACGGCGTTTCCGTCAGGTAGCACAATACCATTGCTTGCCAAATAAGTATAAGCAGCACGCAGATTGGATATTGGCTGCCAGACCGGTTTCAGAGTCCCAGACTTCTTGATGCATTCTGCAATGCCGTATAAAACCTTTTCTGCATCGTTATAAACAATTTGAGCGGGAAGACCATCCAAAACAGAATCCCACAGTGCATCATACAGTTCAATTGGACTGTTGAAATTCAATCTTCGTTTGTTTCTCTGAAATAGATAACAGAACGAGTTGAGGTATTGAACATTTCTTAGGATGGAAAACGTAGTAGGACTTATTTTACCCACAAGCCCTTGCTCCAGTTTCTCCAGAGCATCCTTCACTTCACTCTCAGACAACAGGCCTAATTCGACGATTTCAGATTTGTCCTTTAAGCCATTTAGGACCGCATCATACTCCAAATCATACTTCCTGCACGAAACAACAGCCCGAACATTTGGCCAATCCTCCAAAGAGGATAACACATTCATCAGTGTATTTAATCGATTTCTATCGTTAGAAAGACTTTGGGACAACGCGTCTATTTGGTCGATTATTAAAACCGTCGTTTGCTGGTTTGATGCAAAGAACGAAATGGTGTCATGAATCTTTTCCAAAGACACGGGATTGTTGGTATCATCAATCGCGTCTGCTTTCAAACAGAGGCACCTAACCTTTACTTTCTCAAGATTATCAATAAGGTCTTTAATAACGACAGACTTGCCAACTCCGGCATCGCCAACAAGAAGGCACAAGCTCTTCTTTCCCGATGGAAGATCGGTGAAAGCCCATTTAAGCATAAGGTCTAGCTCTTGCCTTCTTATATGTGAGTTCTTCAAGCCATTTAGCTCAGTAGGTATACTATTGAAAGCAATTCTTTGGGTAGATGCAAAAGATTCAGCTAATTGCTTCTCGTCTTTGATAGACCTCATTCGTTCTTCATATAGCTTATTCCACGCAGCTACTGTATCGATAACATTATCTTTTGTACACGACTCTTCTTGCTTAAAGTGGTACCTGACTGTTGACTGTATATGGTCCGAGTGATTAACGAAATCTTTAATGGCTTGATTATCAATATATCTCCAATAAAAAACGCCATTGTCTTGATCACAGGCGATAAAGATTACAACTTCGCCTTTCAGTTGACTGGCATAGGCATAAATTGATTTCGGAATATCATAAAAAGCGCCACCACTATTTGCAGGATGGGTTAAATGCTTGACCTGGACAGTAATGCGTCCAATTATGGCTCCGTTATCGTCTAATAGTTCCAGCGATCCGTCTATATTCGGTATGGTTCCGCCTTCTTGAAGCAGTCTACAATCTACCTTTTTACCAAGTAGAAGAGTCTTGATAAAAAGGATAGATCCTGAATCTAAAATAGTTGATTCAGTCGCGCTTTTCTGAGGAACAAAATCTTCCATATTTTGAACAAGTGCCATTAATTATCGTTTATATTCAGCATTTATAACCTTGAATCGCTCTTTTCGTTTCCTCATCTCTTCCGCCCATTCTTCACGGCGAATTCGGCGATCCTCTCTCTCCTGTAAGTACCGTGTTAAGTTAGCCTGTAACTGGGATTCAACCGATGAAAGCGTATCGAGGAAAGAATCGTTCTTCAATTCACACTCCCAAACAATAATCACGTTCCAGCCTTTTGCCTCTAATTTTCGCCAGACTTCTTGATCGCGTTCCTGGTTTCGAGCAATCTTCGCTGTCCAGAAGTCAGTGTTGGTTTCGGGTATGTGGCTTGAGGGACAACCTTTGTGGCCATGCCAGAAGCAACCGTGGACGAAGACAACAGATTGGTATTTGGGGAGAACGATGTCTGGTTTTCCGGGCAGTTTCTTCTCATTCACCCTATAGCGGAATCCATGGCTCCAGAGGGCGTGTCGCAGCTTCAGCTCCGGCTTTGTTGAAGCGGAGTGAATCCTGGACATTCGGATAGAACGTTCTTCCTTTGTCATGATGTCGGCCATGTCGGAGAATGCTTGACTTTACAAAGATACGCAAAACAGCGAAAAAACCTCAATCCATGGCGATAGAATGGCATATTTTCGTTATTTTTGTCGGGGTGGAAATATGGCTTTGGTCGCATTGAAATGAACTTTTTTTAAAAAAAATTACCCGGATTGATTTGTATCTCGCAATATATTGTTAAATTTGTCAAACAAATGGAAGTTTGACCGCATTAAGTTCTATAATATGGCCCAAAAGCAAGAATTCCTGAAAGGAAAGAAAGCAATTACATTCTTGGATCTTTTCGCCGGTGCCGGTGGCATCAGTGAAGGTTTCCTCCAATCATATACTCCTGACAAATACTATGACTTCGTTCTGGCAAGCGACATAAATGCCAACTGCGAATTGACCCATCGCGTTAGGTACAATCACCAGTTAGGACTTGATACCGACTTCTTGCTGGAGGACATTATGTCCGATTCCTTCATTGCCGACATTAAGAAAAAGGTGGGAAAGAAGACAATCGATGTAGTGACTGGAGGCCCTAGTTGTCAATCTTTCAGCCTGTCAGGCCGTAGGCGTAAGTATGATAAACGCGACAACCTCTTTGAGCATTACCTGAAGGTTATCGAGGAGTTCAAGCCCAAGTATTTCGTAATGGAGAATGTAAAGGGCATCCTCACCAAGGATAAGGGCCGCTTCAAGGATGAAATCATGTCTTTGATCCGTTCCATCATGGACACCAAGCAGATTCCTGCTTTGATGGGATATCTTGAGAAGATGCTTGGCAGGACAGCCACGCCTTTCGAGAAATCTTGCTTGTTGGCCAAGGTGCGCATTGAGATCGAGAATGATTCCAAGACAGACGCTCTTGTGGAAGAATTCTTTGCCCACGTCGAGGAGCAGTTCAAGGTCCTCACGCGCAATATTGATTATCGTATAAGCAAGTCTGACGCGAATATTTCTACCATACGCCACGGCCTCAGCCTGTTGAAACATTTCCGTGAGCGCCAAAAGATCCAAAGCGCCATCATTCAGGAGAAAACTTCCTCTAACATCGATAACGATGCATTTGTCCATGGAATGAATGACTTTATTGGTTCAATGGAAGATGATGCTATCATTGAGAAGATTTTCCTTGCCCTGGACAACGTCAAGGAGTTCAAAAAGCAAGAGGATGACGTGAAGTTGTTCAAGGCCATGATAGAGTTATATGCCATGACGCTTGACGAAAGCTTTGCGGTCTTGTCTGGATATGCAGAGAAGGATGGCTCAATAGAGGAGTTCAAAAAGATTCTTGACAAGGCACGCCTGTATCGCGTGGATCGTCCTATCGTAGTTCTTTCTTCGAATTATGGCGTACCTCAAAACAGAGAACGCGTCCTCTTCATTGGATGCCGCAATGACCAAAAGCTCATCACTGATATTCCAGCGACTGTATCCAAGGACGAGAAAGTAACAGTATTCGAGGCTATTTCCGACCTTGATTTCATTGGAAATGGTGAGACGCGTACTGAGTATGGCAAGGTGAAGAAGATTAAGGAGCTTGACGGCCTTGTCCGGCCCCGTGCCTTAACAGGAGCCCTTGAGTCAGATGAAGAGAGGCATACCTTCTACGAGTGGTCCCGCATAGGTCGTTTGGGGCACCGGTTCACATTTGATTGCAAACCGTTCTATGTTCGGTCCCTAGAGGATCTTGAAAACAACTTGGCTAAGGTAGAGCACGAACTCTTCAACCACCAGACAAGCTTTCAGAGCGATGAAGTCAAGCGCCGTTTGGAAATTATTGCAAAGCATGGTGACTATGACGAAGCATGCAAGGAAGAATTGAAGAAGGCGAATCTTGAGTCACAGAAACGAAACTACACAGTTCTTGACCCTAAGGGCCAAAGCCCTACGGTAGTTACGATGCCGGATGACTTTATCCACTACTCCCAGTACAGGGCTATGACCGTCCGCGAGATGGCCCGCCTGCAGTCCTTTGATGACACCTTCGTATTTCAGGGGAAGCGCCAGACAGGAGGAGACAAGCGTAAGTCCGAGATTCCCCAGTACACCCTCGTCGGAAACGCAGTTCCTCCGCTAATGGCAAGGGCAATCGGTAACACAATTCTTGAAGCCATAAAGTAATATGATACACATGCGTCCGTTTACTCCGTTCGAGAAAACGAACATGGAGTACCTTGTCAATCACAATGTCAAATTCACGCAGGTGCAAATTACGGCCACGGGGCTTAAGAAATCCATTCTTGACGCCACTACGCCTATGCGCACCTACTTCAAGGAGAACAATGTTCACGACTATGAACTTCAAGCTCAAGGCCCCGAGAACAAGGTTACCAAGAAGACTTTCATCCTCACTGGCGGGAAGGTTATTGAGACTACCACATCGATGTATCGTCCCATTACTAAGGAAGGTGATCCCCGTCTATGGATATATGGCTTGAAAGACACGACGGAAGTAGACGATATTCATGCTATTATCGCCCAAAATCCTGATGAGTTGTATGTAATCAACCTCACGAAGATCAATATCCCTCGTTTTTGTGAGACAGACGTGGAGAATCCAATTCGGGATCTGGTAAAAGGATTGTCCGACTATGCGGACATCGTTTCCGAGGAGTTGCTGTATCGTTTACTGGAATTCAAGGGTTTGTGGCTGGACACCGACTTACGGGCCGATACCGCCATTGGGCGGCAGGTTGAAACCTTGCTTGGTATCCAGATGAATGCAAGTCGTGAACCAGACTATAAAGGAATCGAGCTGAAAAGCTTCCGCAGCCAACGACCCAGCATCAGGAAGAATCTCTTCTGTAAGGTCCCGGACTGGGACATCAGTTTCCTCAAAAGCGGCGCTGAGATTGTCGAAAAATATGGCTATATGAGCGGAGGTGTTAAATCGTACAGGAATACCCTTCAGTGTGCGGCACCCAACACCCAGAACTTGCGCCTCAACATGAATTATCCCGATAACCTTCTGGAAATTGAAGAAGACCGTAGGATTGATGCTGAGGTGTTCAAGAAGGTGGCCGACGTAGCGGTTTGGCGCCTGCAGACACTTCACCAGTGCTTGCTTACCAAGCACCACGAGACTTTCTGGATTGAGGTGGATACTCGCCGCGGTGATGCCGGGCAAGAACAGTTCCGATTCAATAAGATCGAGCACACTCGTAATCCCAACGTCGCCCAGTTTGACATCCTATTGGAACAGAGCATGATTACGGTTGACCTGTTATTGGGGCGACCTAAAGTGGATATGGCTACTGGTAATCCGAAGAAGGGTGGAGATGCCGTGAGTTTCAAGATCAAGAAGTCAGCTGCAGGTCTTCTCTTTCCTCAGAGTAGGTTATACTCGTTTATGGGAACGCAGGAATTCCCGTTTGCCCAGAATGAGAACTTGAAGATCTTTTAAGATAGGGAAATCTTACAATTGAAAATAGGAGTAATCTCCGTTTAACTGTTCTAAGGCTGTCTGTAAAGTCAGCCTTATATTTCCATTATTGTACCCATCTGCGTAATTCTGAAAGATTTCCTTGATATTGCGGGCTACGCCATTACGTGTAGGGTATCCCCAGTAATTGCCACCGGAGAGATTCTTTACGCGTCCTACACATAAGCTGTCAACCTTATATAGCCCCAATTGGTTTGTAGGTACTGTTGCGAAAGCATACGTAAACACCCCTAGATGCTGGATGCTGTAATTATTTATTCCGACAGATATCTGCCTTCCCCGAAATCTCCCTGCTGTATAGATCATGTCCCACAGCATTGGAATCTGCGCATTGTCATTCCAATTTGTCTTGCATTGGATGATTCCCACCTCAAATCTTGCAAAAGTATCCCCGACCAATTCATCAAGGGCTCCTTTGTTAATGTTCCCTCTGTTGGTGTATAAGTCTATGTTCTCATCGGTGAAGCGAGGGTCATCTGGGAACACAATAACTGTGATATCGGATTCAGATGAACACGCATAATTCTGGTAATTAACTGTAATGGCATCTTTTACCGGAGAAGGCAAGGAAGAAGTTTTCTTGATTGCCACTACACGGGATTGTGCTGTGCACAAATTTATATACCAAGTAATAAGGGATTCCCAAGCAGTTCCTCCGGTAGTTAGGGCTCCTTGGTTTCTTCCCCCACGGTTAGTTAATTGAAATATTTCGGACAAGTGGTCGCCAATGCGAAGTGCAGATTGCGCTGTAGGCTGGGGGCCTATAATTGCTTTTGCTCTGTTAAGCCAAATAGGCCAACAATTCTGAATAGCTGCTGTTGCAAACAAATCAGAAACGACATTCTTGCGAATATCTTCTATTATGTTCATAGTATGGGGCTTTTGCTAGTTGCAAATATAAGAAAAAAACCAGCAAATATGAAAAGCTTACTCAGGCCGGCGTCCCTAACCCTCGATTATGCCGTCACAGCAAAAGGACAGTATCAGGTCATCCAAATTACCAACTACCTCGTCAAATATTTTGTACATCAACTCCGGCTCCACCATCTCCGGAATATAAACGATTACACGTTTTCCTTTACCTGCCATCCAGCCGGCCTCGGTGTGGGCACTTCGGCCGCAAGGCAACACCAGCACGCATGTATCCGCGTGTTCCAGGGCGCACAGATCCGCCTCAAACTGACGTTCTGCTAGTGGATGGCGCAATCCTTCGGCGTACTGCTCGAAGGTCCAATTCGGGGCGTTTTCGTCCACGTCAGTCCAATGGAACCCGGAACCTCCGTGCGTAGGATTCCGGAAATCATAGACATCGTGACCTTCGGCTTTGAGGCGTTTTACCACCTCGGGATAGTACTTATTCCTCCAGCTGGAGGCGACATAGATGCTGGCCATAAAGAATATGATTGTTTTATGCGAAGATACGACATTTCCGTGAAATCATCATTCTCGTAATTCCATCAGCCGAATGAATTCAAGCACTTTTGCCGATTGGTAAATTTGCCAATTTGAAAAACAATTCTTACTTTTGTCCCAAGTTTAATTTTCCGTGGGGTGCACCACATTAAAAACGCTTGGAAAATTATGGACAAGAATCTCAAAAAGTTTATGGCGACCGAGACAAGGTCTCGGGCCCAGATCCTCGACAGATACTTTGTCGAGGTGCAGACGCCGGATGGCGAGCTCTTCAAAATCATGTCCGATATTGTCAAGTACGATAGCGATGAGTACAAGGCCTATGTCCTCCACCTGATTGAATTCATTTTTGACCGGAACTTCTCCGACGACAAGGAGCAGATGGTAAACCGCATCAGCCGCGATTTCCTTCTCAATGCCGTGCCGTCGATGGGCATGGACTCCGGCAACCGGCAGGCTGAGCGCGTCCGTATCGGCAAGCGCATCAAGGAACTCCGTGAGGCCAAGAAGATGGAAGCACGCGATCTGGCACTCCTCACCGGCATTGATGCCGCCAACCTCTCCCGCATCGAGCAGGGCAAATACTCCACCGGCGTGGACATCCTCTCCCGGATCTGCGTCATCCTGGACGCGCATTTGGATCTGATCCCCAACGAGCAGAAGGAAAAGTAGTATGGAAAACCAGAATCTGCTCGAGGTATTCGACCGCGAGATGCAGTGCGAATACAAGGACCGTCAGTATCTGGTCCGTGACAATGGCTCTATTCTTCGTCTTCCCAAGCCTGGTTCCCGTCTCAGCAAGTGGGATAATGTCTGGACTTTCGGCACCAAAGACTATCGCACAGGATATATGATTCTCACGGGAAATGTCCGTGTCCATCAGGTCGTGGCAACAGCCTTTCACGGAGCACCAGAAGATCCCAATATGGTCATTGACCACATCGACACCAATCGGTGCAACAATCGCCCGGAGAATCTTCGATGGGTAACGCGTCTGGAGAACGTCCTAAACAACCCCATAACGCGCCATAGAATTGAAATGCTTTGTGGCAGCATAGAGAACTTCCTTAAGGATCCTTCAAAGCTTAGAGAATCCTCCTCTGAGCCCAATACAAAGTGGATGAGGACGATCTCAAAAGAAGAGGCGGCAAAGTGCCTGAAAAACCTTTCTAGATGGGCAGAAGAAGATAAAGCGCAAGAACAGCAGAGGCTCAAAGGAAATGGCGAAGGGCTTGGTGAATGGATATTCGGTGCTCACAAAGAAGCATCAGATGATAATTTCGGAGAGCCCTGGGATAAAGACTGGCATACACACAAATATAAATCCGATTACCAAAGGCAAAAGGAAGAGATTGAGGAGATGAATCGGCGTATCTACGAAGAGCAATATGGTCTTAAAGAATCGCTGACCCCCGGTGCGCTCCAACTCAATTGGAAGGTCCCGTCAGAGTTCCCGCTGTGTCCGGCGCAACACTCACCTACTCCCCTTCAGGACTATCTGGCCAATCTCAAAGAGGGCGATGTGTTCTGCCACAATGACGTCTATGAATCTATAGTGTTCAAGGCCGATATCTCAGACGACGGCAATACGCTCGCCGTAATCACAACAAGCGAGCACGTCAAAGGAGGAAGCGGCTATGTTCTCTGCACTATCACTTATCAGGATGGCTACTTTACCCACGAGAATCAGCACTCCTTTTTTGAAGAGATCGGTGCCGAAAAATACTTCACCTTGGCCCTCGGGCGCGAATGGACAGGTGGTGATGTGTTCGATGACTTCTGCTGAGAGTAGGTATACTGCCATCTGCGGCCGTTTCAATACAAAAAGCGGTCAAGCCCTCTTCACTACGCTAAAGCTCCGTTCAGAAGGCTTGGTTCCGTCCTCCGGGGCACAGAGCGCCCCTACGAACTCCACTTGTGGCAGCTCCACTGCAAGACTCTTCCCTCCGCGCCGGGCGCTCCGGTCAGAGACTTGCGGACGTTTCGCGCCGCGCTTCGCGCATATAAGGGAATAAGGTCACGGCCAGCAGTCGGTTGTTACGCTCGCTGCGCTTGCTCCACAACCGCCAACTAGCCGTGCTGGTCAGTCCCCCACCGCTCCCAGGGGCCATAATCGTCCGGGAGCCCTTCTATCACCCGCCTGAACTACTGGATCGTCGCTTGCGGCGGACAGCCGGTTCTCGTACCTCCCACCCTCCTAGGTGTGGAGAACCCTTCCACCGCCACCATCGTCTGCCAGGGTGACACCTTCACCTTCAAGCTCGACCAGGCCCTCGCCGACAACGGCGGCATCTTCCTGGTAATCGAGGCCACTGAAGGCCAGTCCAACGGTGTCTCCCGCGCCCACAGCAAGGCCTCCGGCATCAAACTCGTTGAGGAACCCACCGATGCCGCCATCGACATCCGTGCCGACTACGTGGCCAAGAACGGTGCTCCCAGCGCTGCCGCCCCGAAGATCTTCTTCCGCTACTACTACTTCAACAGCTCCATCGGCGAAAAGTCCGGCACCATGCTGGCAGAATGCAAGTGGACCGCTGCTGACGCCGGCGGCGAGCCCTAGTCCCGCCCTCCCCGGTCCTTCCGGCTTAACCTAAACTGTCAGCCCTCCGCAGTCGTGAGACTCCGGAGGGCTTTCTCTGTACCCTTTCCGAGAAAGCTAGTATCTTTGCAGTAATTTCAAAGACAGCACATTATGACAGAAAGCAGTGCATCAAGCAAGCAAAGATTTCGAAATTGAAGTATCCGAATCCGTCGATTTCAATCCTTCAATAGACGTGTATGTGGCCAGGGGTGATAAGATGTCCATTCAAGTTCCCAAGTCAAGCAAGTACCATAAGGTGCAGCGGATCCAGGAAGCTGACTTCCTGCAGTACTTCAACCAGACTCTGTATAAGTTGGACCAACTGGATACATGTGGTGGCGAATACTATATTGATACGGAAGACTACGCTGAAGATTACGAACTTCAGGCTTTCCTTGAGCAGCCTCATATAAACATCAGACTTAGCATCAGCCACAGCGCTGATATGTGCGACTGCAGAATGAGCATCTCTCATTCCTTCACTTATAGACTTGGGATTCGCAGGAAATATGTACAGCTTCCTGAAACCACATTCCGTCAGGTCTTCATCCTTATGCTGGAGTATTGTCACGAACGGGACGCATACGTACAGTTTCAAGACACCCTCTTCGCCCAGGTGCAAGCTCTTATATGCAACGGCAAGCCCATCGGCGGACTGGTTATCGACGCGAACAAATACTTCGACAAAGCCAAAGCCGAAATGCTGGAACGTAAGAAGAATATTGAGTTATCGTTGATCGAGTAATTATTTACGAAAAAGCTTGCAAAAACAGAATCAAGTCCCTATATTTGTAAAAATTTTACAAAAACCGCACTAAAATGCTCCTCAAAATCGAATTAGAGAACTTCTTTTCCATCAAAGAGAAGGTTT
>CACYHC010000040.1 GCA_902774145.1 uncultured Bacteroidia bacterium | reverse complement strand
CAAAGGAGGCGGGAAGGCCGACGAAGACAAGGTCCCCGCTCCGAAGCGTTTCCGCCCTCTCCCCGCAAGCCGCTGCCACCAGCAGGCACACCGCAATCATTGTCCGTTTCATCTGTGATGATCCACGATTTCTCCCTAATACAATGGCCCGGAATGACGCAGGCAAAGGAAAAAGCCCCTCCGGGAAGGAGGGACCTTGTGCCCGGGGCCGGGCTCGAACCGGCACGTCTTTTGAGGACACAGGATTTTGAGTCCAGCGCGTCTACCAATTCCGCCACTCGGGCCTGCGAGGGGACAAAGGTATCAAATTTCTCCAACTTATCAAATTTTTGCCTAACTTCACGCCAAAATTACGCGTGTATGTGCTTTAAGAAGAAAGTCAAACTCTACTTCAGCGACTCATTGGGCAGCCTGAAAAGGCGCTTGTGGCCTTATAAGCAGGTTTTTGTCATCTATGACGCCCGGGTGGAGGAATATCTGCCCAAACTGGGCCTGCAGGGAAAGCCGGCGTACGCCATCGCCGCGACGGAGGAAAACAAGAATATCAAAACGGCCTATGAAGCCTGCAAATGGCTGCTCGAACAGGGCGCGGACCGTGAGGCGCTGGTCCTTGCCGTTGGCGGCGGCGTGACCACCGACATCGCCGGTTTTGTCGCGGGCATCTATAAACGCGGCATCCGCTATGCCAATGTCCCGACGAGCCTGGTCGGGCAGGTGGATGCGGGCATCGGCGGAAAGACCGGGGTGAATGTCAGTTCCTTCAAGAATATGATCGGACTGATCAAGCAGCCGGAATTCACCTGGATTTGTCCCGCTTTCCTGAAGACGCTTCCGGAAAAGGACTTCCTTTCCGGCAGTGCGGAACTCCTCAAGACCTTCATTCTGGAAGACCGGGAGGCCTATGAGCAGGCGGTGGATTTGCTTTCTGCCGCCAACCGCGCCCCCGCGGCCTATGGAAAACTCATCGAAAAGGCCGCCCGCATCAAGGCCCGCATCGTGGGGAAGGACGAAAAGGAAAACGGCCTGCGGCGCATCCTTAACCTCGGTCACACCTACGGGCACGCCATCGAATGGTACCAGCATATCCACGCCGACGAGGCCCCGCTGACACACGGCGAAGCGGTAGCGGTCGGAATGGTCAAGGCGGCCGCGCTCTCCGAAAAACGCGGCTACGCGGCACCGGGGCTGGAATCCAAACTGCGCGACGATTTCCGCCGCTGCGGCCTGAGCGTCGATTTCCCCTGCCCGGAGCAGGAACTTGAGGAAGCCGTCGCCAAGGACAAAAAAGCGGAAGGCGGGAAAATCAACTTCGTCTTCATTGAAAAAATCGGCAAGGTCAAGGTCGCAAAACTATGATTTGTACCAGTTTGCAGCACAAGACCCTGGAGGAGATTTTCAGCATCCTTCAGGATCCCTATGTAGAAATGGCGGAAATCCGTCTGGATCTTTGTCCGCTTTCCGACGAGGATATCGAAGAACTCTTCAGTTCCGCCGATAAACCGCTCATCGCCACCTGCCGCAGTGGGGAAAAAGACGCGGACGAGGCCCTGCACAAGCTCGAAATCGCCGTTCAGGCGGGAGCGCGCTACGCCGACCTGGAAGTGGACGCCGCCGTCCGCAGCAGCCAGCGTCTCCGCAAGGTCTGCCGCGAATACGGCGTGGGGCTGATTCGCTCCTGGCACGATTTCAACGGCACGCCGGACGCCGATACCCTCGAAATGTACGTCGAGCGCTGCCTGCGCTATGGCGCCGATGTCGTGAAAATCGTCACGACCTGCACTTGCGAAGCGGATGCCGCGCGCATCCTCTCCCTGTATGACAAGTCCGGACGGCGGGGGCGCCTCATCGCCTTCGGCATGGGGGAGGCCGGCCGCAACACCCGCATCGACTGCCTCCGCCGGGGCGCTCCGTTCAGCTATGCGGCCCTCTCGGACGAGGAGGCCACCGCGCCGGGGCAATGGCGCATCGACCAAATGCACAAGGCCGTGTACGGCGATGCGCGCAGTTTCTTCCGCAATTCCCTGGAAATGCCTGCGTCGAAGAGTTTCGCCCAGCGCGCCATTCTCGCCGCCGCGCTCTCGGAAGGGACGTCGCATCTGCGGGGCTATACCCCCTGCGAGGATTCCGAAGCGGCTATTGAGGTGGCCAAGGCCCTGGGCGCGAAAGTCCGCCGCGGCCGTACGCTGACCGTCACGGGTATCGGCGCGAAAAAGGGCTGCCTGTCCCTGGCGCAGCTGCAGACGGGGAATTCCGGGCTGCTGGCGCGGCTGTGCATCCCGCTGCTTTCGGCATTGAATACGAATGAGATACGCATCGACGGAGGAGAGCAACTGCGGGCGCGCCCCCTGGAGGGGGCTGCCGACAGTATGGCGACCTTCGGCGTCATGCTGCGTCCGGAAGAGGCGCACCCCGGCCGGCAAATCCACCTGCCGCTGCGCCTGAGCGGAACGCTGGTGGGCGGCAACGGCACCATCCCCGGGCGGGGCGGTTCGCAGTTGATTTCCGGCCTGCTGATGGCGCTGCCGCTCTGCGAAAAACCCTCCCGGCTCTTCGTGACCGATCCGCGCAGTATCCCTTACCTGTTCATCACCAGCGATGTGCTCGCCTCCTTCGGCGTGAAAATCAGCAGTGAGATGGAAGGCGACGAGGCCTTGCTCGAAGAGGGCGACTGGTCAGCGTGCAGCGGCATCACCTTCCATATTCCCGGCGGCTGCCGCTACCGGGCGGCGGAACTGGATATCGAGGGCGACTGGAGTGCCGCTGCGGCTTTTCTCGTGGCAGGGGCCGTCTTCGGCAGCGCACAGGTCCAGGGGCTGAGCTCCCGGTCCCTGCAGGCCGACCTGGCCATTTGCGACATCCTGCTCGACGCCGGCGCCAGCGTGGCTTCCAGCGAAGAGGGGGACGATATCTGTGTCTGCAAGGGACCGCTGGAAGGTTTTGCGGCGGACCTGAACAACGCGCCCGACCTTTTCCCCGTCGTGGCGGTCCTGGCGGCCTTCTGTGAAGGGGAGACCCGCCTGAAGGGCGTCCGCCGGCTGCTGGGCAAGGAATGCAACCGGGCCGACGCGATTTCGGAGATGCTCTCCAAAATGGGCGTTCCCGTAAGCGTAGAGGGTGACGAGATGACCATCCGTGGGGAAAATTACGTCTCCCGCATCCTCAACGGCCGCCTGCTCAAAGGGGGTGACTTCAGCTCCTCGCACGACCACCGGATGGTGATGGCGCTCAAAATTGCGTCACTGGGCGCCGATGCGCCGGTGCGGATTGACGACAGCGCCTGCGTCGCCAAATCCTTCCCGGAATTTTTCGAGATGTTTGACTAGCGGCCTTCAATGAACCGCAGCTGCGCTTCGAGCATTTCGAGGCGGGGCATCGGACAGCCTGCCTCGCGGGCCTGCCGCAGCGCTTCGGTATAAATGGCGCCGATTTCCATCGGCCGTCCGAAATCGTGGTCGAGCTTCATACTGGGGGCATAGGGCTTCATTCCGGCCGTCATTTCCAGCATCAGGTCCGCAAAGTTTTCGTCGATATTCTTTACGCCCAGCGCTCGCGCCGCGGCAATCACCTCCAGCATCTGCGCCCGGATCAGCGCGGCGGTCGAGGGGTTCGCCATGAGCGCGTCCGTCGAGGTATTCAGCGCCACCGTCATCCCGTTGAACGGCATGTTCCAAACCTGCTTTTTCCAGCGCGCCTCAAGGTATTCCGCCGTGACGGCCTTGACCCCCGCTTCGGTAAAGTCGCGGATCACTTCCGCCGTCCGCTGCTCCGCCCCCGGGGTATAGGGGGCAATCGTGAGTTTTCCGAGATCCTGGTGATGAATGACGCCGGGGCCCGTTTTTGCGGTGCAGATAAACGCCAGTCCGGCGGCCAGCAGCGCCTGCGGGAACATCGCCTGCACCTGCGCTTCCACGCCGATGCCGTTCTCGATGAGCAGCACGAGGGTGTCGGGCTTCAAGAGCGGCGGCAGCAGGTCCTTGAGCAGAGGGTTGTTGATAGATTTCAACGCGACGATCACCACGTCGCTCGCGGGCATATCGGCGCTGTTGTCGTAGGCGTTCACCCCGTCCAGATGAAAGTCTCCCCTGCAGGAATTCACCTGCAGGCCGTGTTCGCGCACGAAGTTGTAATCTTTGTGCAGGAGGAAGTGGACCTCCTTTCCCGCACGGGCGAGGCAGCCGCCGAAATAGCCGCCTATCCCTCCCGTTCCTATGATGGAATAACTCATTTGACCTGAATCGTGTAATCGAGAGGGACACCCGCATCCACGAAGAAATTCATCACCTTGAAGCCGATGGAAAACGGTTCATCCAACTTTTTCCCTTTGTCGAGCGGCGTCACGTTCAGCGTAAAGTCGGCGCCGGGAGGAAACGTGATGGAACGCATATAGCCATAGTCGGTACTGCCGGATTTTTCCAACTGCACGGGGATGGACGAGCCGTTGTGGATTTTGATGCTGACGCCCTTCGCATGCCGGGTCACGGATACGATCTCCAGGATGCCGTCCACCAGCGGAGCGAGCAAACTTGCATCGCCGTACACCTTTCCTTCGGCGAAGACCGCATTGCGTCCCGCCTTCAGCGCTTCGTGGATGGCTTCTTCGCTGCGGGAAGTCGCAAAAACCAGGTTCATCGGACGGAAGGCGCCGTGCAGGTAATCCACCCTGGATGCAAGCATCTTGTGCGCATCCGTACCGCTGACAATCGTCAAGCCTCGTTCAACCGCCCAGTGATGGGCCTCCGGAGAATATCCGTCGCAATGGTTGAAAATCTCGATTCCGTCCATCAGTCCGGCGGCGTAGATGTCGCTGTGCTCGGGACGCCAGACAGTCTCGTTCGGGGCCTGCCGGTTCCAGTGCGGGTGATTCCAGACCAGAAAAGCGCCCTGCCGGCGGGCTTCCCTGAGCGCCGCCGTCATTCCTTCGACGTGATTCTTGGTGGAGGCGGAAGCTGCGCTGAGGGCTTCGCTATCGTTGATGAAAGTGGCATTGAAGTGCCCCGGAGGCATGCCGCGCGTGATTTCCGCGCCATGGATGACGATGACTCCGCAGTTTTTGGCAAAATCGCGCGCAATTTCAAACGATTTGTTCCGGTCGCAGTTGAAAAACCCGTCGCGGATTTTCTTGGTCAGTCCCAATTCCACGTGGTCCGTTATGGCGATGAAATCCAGACCTTCCAGTACCGCCTCCTCGACGCGTGTGCAAGGCCATACCGTGCCGTCGGAAAACACGGTATGCAGGTGCATGTCTCCCTTCAGGGTGACGTATCCCGGAATGTCGGGGACGATGACGGCGTGCTTAACCGTCTGGGCTGACGCTGCAAGGCTGAAAATCAGGGAAAGGGCAAATACAGAGATTCTTTTCATAGGTCGGGTTGATGTATCCTTGCAAAGATAAGAATTTGAACATATTTTGTATCTTTGCATTCGCAAAAATGGGAAAAAAGACCGACATATCTGCCGGAATTGCGGCGGGAGGTGAGTACAAGGAAGGTTTCGTCACGCAGGTCGAGCAGGACTTCGTTCCCAAGGGCCTGAGTGAGGACATCATCCGTACCATTTCCGCGCGCAAAGGCGAGCCGCAGTGGCTGCTGGACTTCCGTCTGGACGCCTTCCGCCGATGGCAGAAGATGACGCCTCCCACCTGGGGCCATCTGCAACTGCCGGAGATTGATTTTCAGGATATTATCTATTACGCCGCCCCCAAGCGCGACGAGGACCGTCCCACGGAAATCGACCCTGCACTCCTCGAAACCTTTGACAAACTGGGCATCCCGCTGCACGAGCGCGAGGTGCTTGCCGGCGTAAAGCCCAAATCCAACGTCGCCGTCGATGCGGTCTTCGATTCCGTGTCCGTGGCCACCACCTTCCGCAAGACGCTCTCGGAAAAAGGCATCATCTTCTGTTCCTTCTCCGAAGCGGTGCGCGAGCATCCCGACCTGGTGCGCAGGTACCTTGCGAGCGTTGTGCCCGCGGGGGACAACTTCTACGCGGCGCTCAATTCCGCGGTCTTTTCCGACGGGTCCTTCTGCTACATCCCCAAGGGGGTCAAATGCCCGATGGACCTTTCCAGCTATTTCCGCATCAACGCCAGCGGCACGGGGCAGTTCGAGCGCACGCTCATCGTCGCCGACGAAGGTTCCAGCCTCAGTTATATGGAGGGCTGCACCGCGCCGATGCGCGACGAACACCAGCTCCACGCCGCCGTCGTCGAAATCATCGTCGAAGCGGGCGCCGACGTGCGCTATTCGACGGTCCAGAACTGGTATCCCGGCGATGCCGAAGGCCGCGGGGGCATCCTGAACCTCGTCACCAAGCGCGGCATCTGCCGCGGCGAAGGCAGCCACCTCAGCTGGACGCAGGTGGAAACCGGCTCCGCCATTACCTGGAAATACCCCTCCACGATCCTGAAAGGGGACAATTCCTCTTCCGAATTCTATTCGGTGGCGATGACGGGCAACTTCCAGCAGGCCGACACCGGCACGAAGATGATTCACCTGGGGAAGAACACCCGCAGCCGCATCATCAGCAAGGGCATATCGGCGGGACACAGCCAAAACAGCTACCGCGGACTGGTGCACATCGGTCCCGGGGCTGACAGCGCGCGCAACTACTCGCAGTGCGACAGCCTGCTCATCGGGTCCGACTGCGGCGCGCACACCTTCCCGGTCATCCGCAGCGCAAATCCTACGGCGACCGTGGAGCACGAGGCGACGACCTCGAAAATCAGCGAACAGCAGCTTTTCTACTGCAACCAGCGCGGCATCCCGCCCGAGGATGCGGTGGCGCTCATCATCGGAGGCTATGCCCGTGAGGTGCTCCAGCGCCTGCCGATGGAATTCGCGGTGGAGGCGCAGAAACTGCTCGCCCTGTCCCTGGAGGGGGCAGTGGGATGAACCCCTGGATCATCGACCTGACGGCCTCCGTCCTGGGGCTGACCTGCGTTTTTCTCGCCGGGCGCAACTCGAAGTATAACTTCTGGGTGGGCTACCTGTACACGGCGGCGCTTTTTGTGCTGTTCTGGGAGCGCAACCTGTACGCGAACCTGCTGTTGCAGCCGGTGTCGCTGGGTATCAATATATTGGGGCATTACCGCTGGACGCATCCCCGGGAAGGGGAGCGCAGTGCGGAGGATGCATCGGCGTTGAAAGTCAGTATGCTTTCCTGGGGCGAACGGGGACTGGCCGCGATGGCCGTGCTGGTGATGGCCTTTGCCTGGGGCTGGACGCTGGACCGCCTGTTTCCCTCCGATCCGCACCCGTACCTGGATGCGGTGGTGACGATGTTGATTCTGCTGGCGCAGCTCCTGTCGGCGCTCAAGAAATGGGACTGCTGGGTGGCGTGGCTGCTGGTCAACGTGTCGCAGATGGCGCTGCACCTGAGCGTCGGCAATCCGTTTATGGCCGTCGTGTGCGGCCTGTACCTGGTGAACGGGTGCTGGGCGATCTATTCCTGGATGAAAAGATACAAAAACAATGGATAATTTGCTTGAAATACGGGGCCTGCACGCATCGGTGGGCGATAAGGAAATCCTCAAGGGGGTGGACCTGACCATCCGCCGCGGCGAGGTGCACGCCGTGATGGGACCCAACGGCGCCGGAAAATCGACGCTGGGTGCCGTGCTGACGGGGCGTCCGGACCTGACCGTTACGCAGGGCTGCGTGCTGTACGAAGGCCGCGACCTGCTGGCGATGGCGCCCGAAGAGCGGGCCTGGGCGGGGATTTTCCTGTCGTTTCAGTATCCCGTGGAAGTCCCCGGGGTGTCGATTACCGCCTTTATGAAAGCCGCGATTGCCGCCCGCCGCAAGGCACAGGGCCTGCCGGAACTGAAGGCTGCGGAGTTTCTGCGGCTGCTCAAGGAAAAGATGGCCTTCGTGCAGATGCGGCCGGAATTTGCCTCGCGCAGTGTGAACGAGGGCTTCTCCGGCGGCGAGAAGAAACGCAACGAGATTTTCCAGATGGCGATGCTGGACCCTGTCTTTGCGATCCTGGACGAGACGGACAGCGGCCTGGACGTGGATGCGCTGAAGATTGTGGCCGCCGGCGTGAACGCCCTGCGCTCGCCCGAGAAATCGGCCATCGTGATTACCCATTACAAGCGCCTGCTGGATTATATCGTGCCGGATGTCGTGCACGTGCTCAAGGACGGCCGGATTGTGAAGACCGCCGGCCCGGAACTGGTGGAACGCATTGATCAACAGGGATACGAGGGACTGGATGGATAGTTTGTTTGTCATAGGGCAGGATGCGGTTCCCGGGCGCTTCGAGGCGCTTCCCGGCGAGCCGCTGCGGCTGACCTTCGTGGTGCTGCCGGGCACTTCCTGCGCCGTGGAGACGGAAATCCTGCTGGCGCGTCGGGGCTGCGAAGTGGATATCGCCGGGCTGTACCTCTGCGACGGCGACGACCGTTTTTCCCTGAAGTTGAACCTGCGTCACGACGCGGGGGAGTGCCGGTCACGGCAGTTGTTCAAGGGAATGGCCTCCGGACGGTCCCGCGCCCTATTCGACGGCCGGGTGTATGTGGGACACGGTGCGCAGAAAACCAGCGCGCTGCAGGAAAACCACAGCCTGCTGCTCAGTGCCGACGCCCTGGTCGAGAGCCGTCCGCAACTGGAAATTTATGCCGACGACGTGGAGTGTTCGCACGGTGCGACCGTCGGTTCCCTGGACGCGCAGCAGCAGTTCTATATGCAGTCCCGCGGCATTCCCCGCGAGGAAGCGCAGCGCCTGCAGAAGATATCGTTCCTGTCTCCGGTATTGGACCGGCTGCCGGAAGCACTTGTGAATGAGGTGATGGCCTGCTTATGAAAGCCTTCCCGACTCCGAAAATCAACCTCGGCCTGAACGTGAAGTTCCGGCGCGGGGACGGGTACCACGAACTGGAAACGCTCTTTGTGCCCTGCGACGCCTTTTCTGATGTATTGGAAATCGGGGAGGCTCCCGCCCTGGAGTTGGAGATTCCCGGTGCGGACTGGCCCGTACAGGAGGATTTGACGGTGAAGGCCTGGCGGTTGCTTTCCGACGAGTTCGGCATCCCGCCGGTCCGGATTTACCTCGAGAAGCATATCCCCGTCGGAGCGGGCCTGGGCGGCGGGTCGTCCGACGCGGCATCGGCGCTAAAACTGCTCAATGCGCTGTTTTCGCTGGGATTGTCGGAGGCGGAATTGGCGCAGCGCGCGGCCCGGCTCGGGTCCGACTGTGCGTTTTTCGTCTATGATACGCCGATGCTGGGAACCGGGCGCGGGGAAATCCTGACGCCCTTTGCGCTGGATTTGTCGGCGTACCGCCTGGTGGTGGAAATGCCGGAAGGTGAGCGGGTGAGTACCCGCGAGGCCTATGCCGGGATTGTTCCGGGGCCTTGGGCGCTGCCCCTCCGCGAGGCCTTGTCCCGGCCGGTGGCGCAGTGGCGGGACTGTGTGTTCAATGATTTTGAGGCGAGCGTGTTCGCGGGGCACCCCCGTATCGCCGCCTTGAAGGAGGAAATGTATGCGCGCGGCGCGGTGTATGCGGCGATGTCCGGCTCCGGTGCCGCGGTATTTGGATTGTTTGAGGCGTAAGTTATCCATATTGTTGTTGGTTGTTCTGTGTGGTCTTACGGCGGCGGCGCAGACGACCAAGGTGCGCGGCATCGTCAAGGATGCGCAGACGGGGGAGCCGATTCCCTTTGCGGCGGTCTTTTTCAAGGACACCACCATCGGCCTGACGAGCGACAACGACGGAAAATACAACCTGGAGACGCGCGACAAGTCGGCCCGGGTGTTGTGCTGCCAGTTGCTGGGCTATGTCAGCCAGGAGGTGCCGGTGCGCGCCGGCGGCTTTACCGAGGTGAATTTCAACCTGGTGCCCGCCGACAACCAGATCAAAGGCATTGTCGTGAAGGCGGACAACCGCAAAATCAAGCGCCTGCTGGCGGGCATCGAGGCCAACCGTTACCGGAACAATCCGGAGATGCGGCCGCGCTATACCTGCGACGTCTATAATAAAATAGAACTGGATTTGACGCGGGCCAAGGAACGGCTCAAGGGCAAGCGCTTCCAGAAGGAATTCGGCTTCGTGTTCGATTATATGGACACATCGTCGGTTTCCGGCGTGCCGTACCTGCCGGTGATGATTTCCGAGACGGTGACGCGGCGCAGCCACTCCAGCAATCCCGAGGTGAACGGGGAGAAGATTGTCGCCAACCGGATTTCCGGCATCAATCCGGACGCGAACCTGCTGACGCAGTTCACCGGCAGTATGCACCTGAAGATCAATTTCTACAATCCCTTCATCAATTCCTTCGACGTGGAATTTCCCTCGCCCATCCAGGCAGGGGGCCTGCTCTTCTATAATTATTACATCATCGACACCCTGCAGGTGGACGCCCGGAAGACCTACAAGATCCGCTATCACCCCAAGGGGGGCATTTCGTCGCCCGCCTTCGACGGGGAAATGCTCGTGGACGCGGGGGATTTTGCGTTGCGCTCCATTCACGCGAAGATGGTGCGGGGCGGGAACGTGAACTGGCTGCGGGACATCGTCATCGACGCGGAATACACCCGCCTCGAGGATTCCACATGGTTCTACAAGCACGACAAGATGTACGCCGATTTTTCCGTCGCCCTGGGCGATTCGTCCAAGGTGATGTCCTTCATCGGCGTTCGTCAGTTGGATTATTCGAATCCGGATTTTACGTCTGAAGTGACCTATGCCGGCACCGATGGGCCGGTCAAGGTGGAACGGGAAGCCAATCACAAGGACGAGGCCTATTGGGACAACGTGCGCCCCTATGAATTGACGGACAAGGAGAAAGACATCTACAAGATGGTGGAGCAGGTGAAGAACGTGCCGCTCTACAAGGACCTCTATTCCATCATCTATACGATTATCAACGGCTATTGGGAAATCGGTCCCATCGGGATCGGCCCGTATGCCAAAATCATCAGTTTCAACAACCTGGAGGGCGTGCACCTGCAGGCGGGCGTGCGGACGAGCAAGGATTTCAGCAAGATGCACCGTATCGGCGGCTGGATCGGCTACGGCTTCCGGGACAAGGAGGTGAAGGGCGGCCTGACCTACGAACTGCTCCTGAGCAAGGAGCCGACGCGCAAGTTCACCTTCGAGGGGAAATACGACCTCCTCCAGCTGGGCCGCGGTGCCAGCACCTACACGGACCAGAACATCCTCTCGTCGATTTTCGGCAAGGGCAATGCGCAGCGGCTGCTGCCGGTGATGCATTTTTCCGGCAAGTACGAGCACGAGTTCAATCCTTCCTGGAATTTCGAAGCGGGCATCGATGTGAAGCGCTTCTTTGCGAATTCCTTTGTGCCGCTGTGGCGGCAGGACCAGACCTGGCAGCCGTCGCTGGCGACCAACGAGATGCACCTGATGCTGCGTTACTCCAAGGACGAGACCGTGAACCGCGGGCACTTCATCAAGACCTATGTCCACACCAAATATCCGGTGGTGACCCTGATGCTCGCCGGCGGCATTCCCGGCATCCGGAAGGACGACGTGGGCTTCTTCCGCCCGGAACTGGCGCTGGACTGGAAGTTCCGCATTCCGCCGGTGGGCATGTCCAAGATTCACCTCAGCACTGGCATCATCCTGGGGCAGGTGCCCTATCCGCTGCTGCACCTGCACGAAGGGAACGGCACCTTTATCCTGGACAAGACCGCCTTCTCCTGCATGGATTTCTTTGAATTTGCCTCCGATACCTGGGCCACCCTGTTCTGGAACCACAACTTCAACGGCTTCTTCCTGGGGAAGATTCCCTGGGTGAAGAAACTCAACCTGCGGGAGGAATTTACCTTCAAGATGGGCTGGGGGTCCCTGCGCGACGAGAACAACGGCCGCACGGGCTACGCCCCGATCCAGTTCCCGGCCGGGATGGACAAAATGGGGAACATCCCCTATATGGAAATCGGCGCGGGCATCAGCAATATCTTCCGTCTGATTCGCGTGGACTTTTTCTGGCGGCTCACCCACCGCGAGAAGGAGGTGAACGGCGAGATGGTCAAGGCCCGCAACTTCGTCGTCAACGTCGGCCTCGAATTCCGGTTCTAAGCAGCGCCCCCGTATGAAAATATGGTTTTCCGCGAAACGAAAAACGCAGTCCAAAGGGCTGCGTTTTGAAGTGGAGCGGAAAACGGGGCTCGGACCCGCGACGCCGCAAACGGCGTCCGTTGCTACTTCGTTACCCCCCGGCGGCCAGGCCGCCGACCCCTCGGGGGTTGGGTTGAGGCCGCGGGTTTCCGGAACAGCCATTACCATAAATGCCAAATGACAGCCACGAGGGCTGTCATTCGTCATTTGAGCGGAAAACGGGGCTCGGACCCGCGACCTCAACCTTGGCAAGGTTGCGCTCTACCAACTGAGCTATTTCCGCTTGTCGGGACTGCAAAGGTACGAACATTTTCGGGAATCCCAAATTTTTTTTAATTTTTCTGCGTTCCCGGGATTTTGTGTATATTTGCAGACTACTAACTAGGTAACTTATGACCACACTGTTCTACGCGGTTCCCGCCGCTTCCCTGATTGCCCTGCTCTTTGCCTGGATTTTCTTCCGCCAGATGATGAAGGAAGATGAAGGTACGCCCACGATGCGGCAGATTGCCCAATACGTGCGCGAGGGCGCCATGGCTTATCTCAAACAGCAATACAAAGTCGTCGTCATCGTCTTTGCCATTCTCGCCGTATTCTTCGCCGTCCTGGCCTATGGATTCGGCGTGCAGAACCCCTGGGTTCCCTTCGCCTTCCTGACGGGCGGTTTCTTCAGCGGACTCGCGGGCTTCGTGGGAATGAAAACGGCGACCTACGCCTCCGGGCGTACGGCCAATGCAGCCCGCCGCAGCCTCAACGCCGGCCTGAAGGTGGCTTTCCGCAGCGGCGCCGTGATGGGCCTGACCGTCGTCGGGCTCGGTTTGCTGGACATCGCGCTGTGGTACATCATCCTGAATGCCTTCGTGGCGGAGGCGACGGAAGCGCAGAAACTCGTGGTGATTACCACGACGATGCTGACCTTCGGAATGGGCGCATCGACGCAGGCGCTCTTTGCCCGCGTAGGCGGCGGTATTTACACCAAGGCCGCCGATGTGGGCGCTGACATCGTCGGGAAGGTGGAATCCGACCTTCCGGAGGACGATCCCCGCAACCCCGCAACCATCGCCGATAACGTAGGCGACAACGTGGGCGACGTGGCCGGTATGGGCGCGGACCTGTATGAAAGCTATTGTGGCTCAATCCTTTCGACGATGGCGCTCGGCGCTTCCGCCTTCTATGCGGCCGGTCCTGCGATGCAGGCAAAAGCGGTGCTGGCGCCGATGCTTATCGCCGCCGTGGGTGTCGTCCTTTCCGTCCTGAGCATTTTCACCGTGCGGACGAAGGAGGGGGCCGGTATGGCGCAACTGCTGAAGAGCATGAGCTTCGGAACGAACCTCGCCGCAATCCTGAGCGGGGTGGCGACCTTCGGCATCCTGGCGCTGGTCTTCGGTACCGAAAGCGCGGACTGGTGGCATTTCAGCTGCTCCGTCGTCGCGGGTCTGCTGGCTGGCGTGATTATCGGCAAGGCGACCGAATACTACACTTCGCATTCCTATAAACCCACGCAGAAGCTCGCCGAGGCCTCCAAGACCGGCCCCGCGACCGTGATTATCAACGGCGTCGGCCTGGGTATGGTTTCTACCGCCGTTCCGGTGATTTCCATCGTCTGCGCGATTGTGCTGGCGTACCTGTTCGCCATCGGCTTCGACGTGCAGAATATGATGACCGCCGCCAGTCTGTCGAAGGGTCTGTACGGTGTGGCCATCGCCGCGGTGGGCATGCTTTCCACGCTGGGCATTACCCTGGCGACGGATGCATACGGTCCTATCGCCGACAATGCCGGCGGCAATGCGCAGATGTCCGAACTGGAACCCGAGGTGCGCGAGCGTACCGACGTGCTGGACGCCCTGGGCAACACCACCGCCGCCACCGGAAAGGGCTTTGCCATCGGCTCCGCCGCCCTGACGGCTCTCGCTCTGCTGGCCTCCTATATCGAAGAAATCAAGATTGCGCTGTCGCGGACCGGCGAGTTCGTGCAAGGTGTTGTTGGTCAGGTAGATGCTGCTGGCGCATCCATTCTGGATATCTTGCATCACTATCACGTTTCCCTGATGAATCCGACGGTGCTTGCGGGCGTGTTCATCGGCGCGATGATGGCCTTCCTTTTCTGCGGCCTGACGATGAATGCGGTGGGCCGCGCCGCTGCGAAGATGGTGGTCGAAGTGCGCCGCCAGTTCCGCGAAATCAAGGGCATCCTGACGGGGGAGGGAACCCCGGATTACAAGCGCTGCGTGGAAATCTCGACGCGGGCGGCGCAGAAAGAAATGCTCGGACCGTCGCTGCTGGCCATCGCCGTTCCCGTCATCGTGGGCGTGGTGCTGGGCGTAGCCGGTGTGCTGGGCCTGCTCATCGGCGGCCTGGGTGCGGGTTTTGTCCTGGCGGTGTTCATGTCCAATTCCGGCGGCGCCTGGGACAATGCCAAGAAGTTCGTGGAAGAAGGGAACTTCGGTGGGAAAAACTCTGACTGCCACCACGCTACGGTGGTGGGCGATACCGTGGGCGATCCCTTCAAGGACACCTCCGGACCGTCGCTGAACATCCTCATCAAGCTGATGAGTATGGTGAGTATCGTGATGGCCGGCCTGACCGCCACCTTCCACTTGCTGTAATAATCCAAAAATATTGCTATCTTTGTACGATATATTATATCGTACGGGGCGGACGCACACCTTCCTGGATAGGAAAAGGAGCGTTCCGGGGCACAGATAGACAAGCCCCTTTCCGCCTCCCTTTCCGGGGAGCAAAACGACTCTGTAGCCGGAAAGGGTATTTCGTGCAATAACAATTTCAACGATATGTCCATCTTCAAAGACAAAACCTTGATGATTACGGGCGGTACCGGTTCCTTCGGCAATGCCGTCCTGAAGCGGTTCCTTGAAACCGACATCGCAGAAATCCGCATCTTCTCCCGCGACGAGAAGAAGCAGGACGACATGCGTCACGAGTACCAGGCGAAGTACCCCGCATCGGCGCAGAAAATCAAATTCTACATCGGCGACGTGCGTTCGCTGGAAAGCTGCCGGGCGGCGATGACCGGCGTGGATTACATTTTCCACGCGGCGGCGCTCAAGCAGGTGCCCTCCTGCGAATTTTTCCCGATGGAGGCGGTACGCACCAATGTCATCGGCACGGACAACGTGCTGACGGCGGCCATCGAAGCGGGCGTGGAGGCGGTCATCTGCCTCTCCACCGACAAGGCGGCCTACCCCATCAACGCGATGGGCATCACCAAGGCCATCGAGGAAAAGGTGGCGGTGGCGAAGTCCCGGCAGACGAACCGGACGAAAATCTGCTGCACCCGCTACGGCAACGTGATGTGCTCGCGCGGCAGCGTCATTCCGCTCTGGATCGACCAGATTCGCGCCGGGCAGCCCATCACGCTCACCGAACCCTCGATGACGCGCTTCATCATGAGCCTGGACGAAGCGGTGGATCTCGTGCTCTTCGCCTTCGAAAACGGCCGGAACGGCGACATCCTCGTGCAGAAAGCCCCCGCCTGCACCATCCAGACGCAGGCGGAAGCGGTATGCGAACTCTTCGGCGGCCGCAAGGAGGATATCAAGGTCATCGGCATCCGCCACGGCGAGAAGATGTACGAAACGCTGCTCACCAAGGAGGAATGCGCCAAAGCGGAGGATATGGGCGATTTCTACCGCGTTCCCGCCGACAACCGCAGCCTCAACTACGACAAATTCTTCACCGAGGGCAACCGCAAAGCCGTTACCATCGACGAATTCAATTCCAACAACACCCGCCGCCTGAACCTCGAAGAAACGAAGGCGAAAATCGCGGCACTCGA
>CACYHC010000039.1 GCA_902774145.1 uncultured Bacteroidia bacterium | reverse complement strand
AATCCGCTGTACCCCAGGTACAGCAGATCTTTCAAAATCAGTTAAAAACGCGGCCTCCGCTGTACCTTAATGGGCAAGATGCTCAAATAATCAAAAAAATGCACATATTTGCAGTATGAACACTTTCGGAAATATCGCGTGGCTGATTCTGGGAGGAATCCTCATCGCATTCTTGTATTTCGTTGCGGGGTTAGTCTTGTGCGTTACGATTATCGGCATTCCGTTCGGCGTGCAATTGATGAAGCTGGGGGCGTATGTGTTGTGGCCTTTCGGGCATGAACTGGTGGACGGTCCCGGACAGCCGGGCTGTCTTTCCGTGGCCCTGAATCTCCTGTGGATTCTGCTCGGATGGTGGGAAATTGCCCTGGCGCATCTGGTTTGCGGACTGCTATTCTGCATTACGATAATTGGAATCCCTCTCGGGCTGATGCATTTTAGAATCGCTATCGCGACGATTTTCCCCTTCGGTAAACAAATTCGATGAGAGCATCGCTCGTCGCATATATCGAGGCGGAAATCCTTCCTCGCTATGCCGCTTTTGACAAGGCGCACAGGGAGGATCACGCGCGCAGTGTCATTTCGCGTGCGCTGGAAATGGGCCGGCGGTATGATATCGACGAGGAGGTGCTCTATACGGCTGCGGCCTGCCACGACCTGGGGCTCGCCGTAGACCGGAAGACGCATCATCTGGAAAGCGGAAAGGCCATTCGTGCGGACCGGCACTTGCTCCGGTGGTTTACGCCGGAACAGGTGGAAATCATCGCCCAGGCGGCCGAAGATCATCGCGCTTCCGCCAAAGCGCCGCCGCGCAGCATCTACGGGGCGCTGGTCGCCGAGGCGGACAGGATGATTGTTCCCGAAATCATCATCCGACGGACCGTGCAGTTCGGCTTGTCGCACTATCCGGAGTTGGACAAGGAAGGGCACTGGGAGCGGACGCTGGCGCATCTGAACAAGAAATACGCCGAGGGCGGTTACCTGCATTTGCTGATTCCCGGCTCACCCAATGAAGAACCTTTGCAGCGCCTGCGGGAAATCATCCGCGACGAGGCATATCTCCGGTCCATTTTCGAAACCTGTTATCTCGAAGAAATGAAAACTATGATTGACGATATCCTTTTGTACAACAAGAAGTTCGTGGCGGAAAAGGGCTATGAACCCTATGTGACGGACAAGTTCCCCGCCAAGAAACTGGCCGTGCTGACCTGTATGGATACCCGCCTTACGGAGCTGCTTCCCAAGGCTCTGGGCCTGCAGAACGGCGATGCAAAAATCATCAAGAATGCGGGCGGAGTGATGCTTTCGGAGAGGGATTCCGCCATCCGTTCGCTCCTGGTGGCGATTTATGAGTTGGGCGTGAACGAGGTGATGGTCGTGCATCATTCCGGTTGCGGCGCCTGCCATATGGGCTATGCGGAATTCAAGCCCCATATGCTGGAGCGCGGCATTTCCGCCGCCGTGCTGAGCGAATGGGAAAAAGAGGGCATAGGGGAGTGGCTGGAAGGCTTTCACGATACGGAGGCCTCGGTCCGCAAGACCGTCGCCGCCATCGTAAGCCATCCGCTTATGCCCTCCGACGTTACGGTCCGCGGCTTTGTCATCGATTCCGTCACCGGGGCCCTGACGGAGGTGAAATGAAAATAATTTTGCAATGATTTCCTTTACCTGTGATTACAACGAGGGAGCCCATCCCCTCATCCTAAAACGGCTCGCCGAGACCAACTTCACCCAGGAGCCAGGTTATGGAGAGGATTCCTTTTCCGAGAGCGCTAGGGAGAAAGTCCGTGCGGCGGCGGGTCTCCCGGAAGCGGAAGTGTTTTTCCTCGTCGGGGGAACGCAGACCAATGCGACGGTCATCGATGCAATGCTGCACGGGTATGAAGGCGTCATCGCCGCGCAGACGGGGCATATTGCCGTGCATGAAGCGGGGGCCGTCGAAGCGAGCGGCCATAAGGTGCTGACGCTGCCTGCGCACGAAGGAAAAATCGTTGCCGCCGAACTCCAGGCTTACCTGGAATCCTTTTACGCCGATGCAGCCTGGCCCCATATGGTCTGCCCGGGGATGGTGTATATCTCCTTTCCGACGGAATACGGTACGCTTTATTCCAAAGAAGAGCTGACGCGCATCCGTGCGGTGTGCCGGAAGTACCGGCTGCCGCTGTTTATCGATGGCGCCCGCCTGGGCTATGGCCTTTGCAGCGATGCCTGTGACCTGACGCTGCAGGAACTTGCGCGTTTGTGTGATGCCTTCACCATCGGCGGAACGAAGGTCGGGGCTCTGTGCGGAGAGGCGGTGGTGTTTCCGGAAAAGGCGCCGGGCCATTTCTTTACTACGGTCAAGCGGCACGGTGCACTCCTGGCCAAGGGGCGGCTGCTGGGTATTCAGTTCGAGACGCTCTTTACGGACGGACTCTATTTTGCCATAAGCCGGAACGCCGTGCAGCGGGCGATGGAACTCAAGGAACTCTTCCTTCAGAAAGGCATCCCCATGTATATCGATTCGCCCACCAACCAGCAGTTTCCCGTCCTGACGCAGACGCAGATGGACAGCTTGAAAGGTCAGGTGCAGTTTGAGCAATGGGAACGACTGCCGGACGGGCGCTGCGTGACGCGCTTTGCCACCAGTTGGGCTACGCCCGAAGAAAGTGTGGACGCACTGGCCAGGCTGTTCTCAAAAATTTGAACAATCAAATTAAATAGGTATCTTTGTGAGTTATGCAAGAACTCATTAAGGAACTGAAGCTTCATATGATTGAAGCGCTGAACCTCGAGGGAATGACCCCCGAGGATATCGATGACAATGCGCCGCTCTTCGGCGACGGTCTGGGCCTGGATTCCATCGATGTGCTGGAACTCATCGTCGTGCTGGAAAAGAATTACGGCATCAAGCTTTCGTCGCCCCAGGAGGGGAAGAAGGTCTTTTCCAGCGTGGCCGCCCTCGCGCAGTTTGTCAGCACCGCCCGCACCAAATAGATGCCTTCCCGCATCCTGATAACGGGTTTCGGGGTGGTATCCTCGATCGGCCGCGACAAGCAGGAATGCCTGCAGTCGTTGCGGGAGGGCCGCCGTGCGTTGGCCCTGCCCCGTTATCTGAAGACTTCGCTGCGCCTGCCGGTAGGGGAGGTCCCGGTGGAGAACCGTCCCGGCGTGCCGCGCACGGCCCTGCTGGGCGAAATGGCACTGCGGGAAGCCGTCTTACAGGCCAATCTCAGTACCGGAGACCTTCAAAAAGCCGCCCTGATTTCCGGAACGACGGTAGGGGGGATGGACCTCACGGAGGCGGCCTTTCCCACCTATGCAGGGCGGCACGACTGCGGCGCGTCGACGGAAGATATCGCCGATGCGCTCGGCGGTTTTTCGATGGCGACGACCCTTTCCACCGCCTGCTCTTCGGCCGCCAACGCCCTGATGCTCGGCGCCAACATGATTCGTGCGGGGAAAGCGGAAATCGTTGCCGCAGGCGGCAGTGAGTGCCTTTCGGATTACCACTTGAACGGCTTCAACGCCCTGATGATCCTGGACGGGGAATTCTGCCGTCCCTTCGACAAAACGCGGGCAGGCCTGAACCTCGGCGAGGGGGCTGCCTTCCTTATCCTGGAAAGCGAAGCCTCCGCGGCCAAGCGTGGCGTGAAGCCCGTTGCCGAACTCGCGGGGTATGCCAATGCCTGCGACGCCTTTCACCAGACTGCCTCTTCTCCCGACGGCGAGGGGGCGTTCCTGGCGATGCAGGGTGCCCTGAAAATGGCCGGCTTGCAGCCCGCCGACGTGGACTATATCAATGCCCACGGTACGGGGACGCCCAACAACGACCGGAGCGAAAGCGCGGCCCTGCGCCGCGTGTTTGGCAAGATAATCCCGCCGGTCAGTTCTACCAAGGGTTTTACCGGCCATACGACCAGCGCGTCGGGCTCGATTGAGGCCGCTTTCTGCCTGCTGGCGATGCAGCACGGTTTTCTTCCCGCCAGTGCCGGTTGGCAAGAGGCCGATCCGGACTGCATCGTTCCCTATACGGCCTTGGGCGAAAACAAAACGGTGGATATTGCCCTCTGCAACGCCTTTGGCTTCGGCGGCAATGATTCCTCGTTCATCCTGAAGAAAATATGATGCGGAAGGTGTTCATACGGTCGGCTTGTGCCCTGAAAAGCGGGGCGCCGGAACCCGATTACCGGCCGCTGATCCCGATGATGGAGGCGCGCCGGATGACGCCGCTGATGAAGCGGGCCGTCTGGACGGCGACCAGTGCCCTGGAAGCGGCCGGGATCGCCTGTCCCGACGCCATTCTCTGTGGCACGCAATGGGGCTGCCTCGTCAATACCGAGCAATTCTTCAAGGCCCTGCACGGCCTGGACGGACGTGCGCCGAGCCCCACGCATTTCATGCAGTCCACGCACAACACCCTTGCGTCGATGCTCGCCATCCGCCTGGGCTGCCACGGCTATAACGCCACCTATTCCCATTCGGCGGTTTCTTTTGAAAGTGCCCTGCTTGACGCCTTCCTGCAGATTGGTGCGGGTGCCGTCGACAATGCCCTGGTGGGCGCCTACGAAGAAATGCCGCCGCTCTTCGGCGAACTTTTCGGTGCGCACGCCGATACAGCCGCCGCTTTTGTCCTCAGCGCATCCCCCGAGGGAGCGCTGGCCCGGCTCGAAGACGTGCAGTTGCAGCGCGCAAAATCTCCGGACAGCGCAGCCGTCGATATGGCCTGCGCGCTTGCGGACGCCCTGCCTTGCCCTGCGCCCCTGACTTTGCATAATCCCGGTTCCGACCGCTCCCAATCCTGGATTCGCCTATGTGGAAATTGATCTCCCTGAGCATCTTACAGAGCCTTTTCCTCTGCGGGGGACAGGTGCTCCTGAAACTCGGACTCGTCAAGTCCGGCCCGTTCAGCTGGTCGGCGGCGTTCTTCCGTTCCCAGCTCACCAACTGGTGGTTTCCCGCCTGCGGCGTTTCCTTTACCGTCGCCGGGGTGCTGTGGTTCTATCTTTTGAAACATTATCCCTTCAGCATCGCCTATCCACTTTCCTGCATCAGTTACATCTTCGGAATGGTGGCGGCGTTGCTGGTGTTCGGCGAGCAGGTCTCCTGGCTCCAGTGGCTCGGCGTGCTGCTCATTATGGCGGGTTGCGCCCTGATTGTCAAATGAAACGCTTCCTGCCCATATTCCTGCTGCTGGCGCTCTCCGGTCCGCTCAATGCGCTGGATGCGCTCCCGAAGGAGGAAGCGCAGGCGCTCTGCGCGCGCATAGAAGCGGCCCTCCTGCCTCCGCAGACGGCAGAATATCGCTTGAGACGGCATTCTGATTTGCTGGAGCAGGACATGCACAGCAGCGGGACGATGGAAATCCCCGCCGCCGGGGTCATTTACCTGCACCAGAAGGCGCCGGTCGCCCGGGAAACCATCCTGGATGCGGCCAGTGCCCGTTTCCCTGTTCCGCAGCGCCTGTTCGACGAGAAAGTGTTCCGTATCGAATGTTACGACGAGGGCCCCAATTTCCTCCTGGTCCTGACCCCGCTGCGCCGGGATCTTTCCCGGGTGGTCGGCAGCGTGGAACTGCGTACGGCGGGACGCGCGGACAAAGTGCAAAAAGTGCGTCTGAACAGTCCCGACGGGGGCTATACCCTGCTTGAACTGCTGTGAACGCCTGCCCCTCATATTGCGTCCTGGTCCCCGTGTACAACAACGCGGGCACGATAGTGGAGGTCCTGAAACGGATCCTTGCACTCACGCAGGACGTGGTGGTCGTCTGTGACGGCTGCACGGACGGGACGCCGGAGCGCATCGCCGACGCGGGGCTTCCCGTCCATGTCATTGCCTACCCCAAAAACCGGGGCAAGGGCGCCGCGCTCTGCGAGGGTTTTTCGTGCGCGCGGGCGCTCGGATATGCGTACGCTGTTACCGTCGATGCGGACGGACAGCACTTTCCGGAGGATATTCCGCTGCTGCTGGATGCCGTTGCGGCCCGTCCCGGCGCGCTGGCCGTCGGTTCCCGCCGGCTCGACGCGGAGAATATGCCTTCGGGCAATACCTTTGCCAACCGTTTTTCGAATTTCCAGTTTGCGGTCAATACCGGTGTCCGGCTGCCCGATACGCAGACCGGCCTGCGGGCCTGGCCGCTGGAGAACCTCCCGCCGCTGTGGCTGATTCCTTCGCGCTACGAAGCGGAACTGGCCCTGCTGGACCTTTGCGCCTGGCGGGGCGTCCCCCTCATACCGGTTCCGGTCCGCGTCTATTACCCGCCGAAGGGGGAGCGCGTCAGCCATTTCCGGCCCTTCGCGGATTTTACGCGCATCTTCATCCTCAACTGCATCCTGTTCGCCGCCTCGCTCGTCTATGGCTGGCCGCGGACCCTGTTGCGTAAAGCCTTCTGCCGATGAAACAGTGGGTGCTGCGCGTCTATGATTTCTTCATCCGCCGGAGAAAACTGGCTCTCCTGCTGCTGCTTGCGGTGCTGGCACTCAGCGCCCTTTCCGCCCTGCGCCTCCATTACGACGAGGACATCACGGCCTTCCTGCCTTCGGACCCGCAGACGGAGCAGTACCGCAGCGTCTATGAACGGATGGGCGCCGCGGACCGCATCGCGCTCTTTTTCAGCGCCTGCGAGGGAAGCGATTGCGCCCTGCCCGACCTCCAGGATGCCATGACAGCCTTCGGCGACAGCCTGTCGGCCCTCGGGGACTATCCGGTGCAAATCTGTACCGACGAGGCTTCCACCGCCGAGTTGCAGCGCTTTATCGCGTCGAATGCGCCCTATTTCCTGCGCGAAAGCGATTACGCCAGGGCGGATTCCCTGTTGGCGCAGCCTCTCTATTTGCCGCAGCGCCTCGCCGAAGTGCGCGAGGCCCTCTATTCTCCCTTCGGCGCCCTTGTGCGCGAAGCCTACCGCAGCGACCCGCTGGGTCTTTTTACCCCCGTCTGGCAGCGGCTCTCCGTTTTCAATCCCGCCGGCGAGGGGGCCTCGCTGCGGGACGGATTCCTTTTTACCGAAGACGGCAGCACCGGGATCGCCTTTGTGCGTTCTCCTTACGGCAGCAGTGAAAGCGGCGGCAATGCCGCGTTCGTCTCTGCGGTAAAGTCTGCGGCAAACGCCGTGCAGCGGCAGTTCCCGGCCATTTCCATTGCTTCCACCGGCGCCCCGGAAGTAGCGGTGGAAAATGCCGCCCGCATCCGCAAAGACAGTTTTCTGGCCCTGGGGATTGCCCTGGTGCTGATTTGTCTTCTGCTCTTCCTTTCCTTCCGCCGCCTGGCCGACGTGCTGTGGATCGTGATTTCCCTTGCCTGCGGCACGCTTTTCTCGCTGGGCCTGATTGCGCTGTTCCGTCCTTCGGTTTCCATTATCATCCTGGGTATCGGGTCGATGATCATCGGCATCGCGGTCAATTATCCGCTGCATTACGTGGACCACCTCAAGTACCGCCCCGACAAACGCCAGGCCCTTTCCGACCAGGTGGAACCCCTGCTCGTCGGCAATATCACCACGGTGGGCGCCTTCCTGTCCCTGATGCTGCTGAGCGCCGGTGCGCTGCGCGATTTCGGCTTTATCGGCGCGGCGATGCTGCTGGGCACCATCCTGTTCGTGCTGTTCTTCCTGCCGGTCTTCGTGCCGCCTGCGGGGAAGCCCCGCCGTACGCTCCGGCTGGACCTGGACCGCCACCTTCACCTTTCCCGCTCCACATCCGCCTTCATTTTCGTGCTTTTCCTGCTGCTGACGGGCTTTTTCTATACGCGCAGCGGCGGAGTCGTATTCGATGCCGACACGCACAACATCAACTATATGACCCGCGAACAGGCGGACGGATTCGCGCTGCTCGAACGCCTTGGCGCCAACCGGCAGCCGCTGTATGCCGTTTCCGCTTCCGCCGATGTCCAGCAGGCCCTCGAGGGCAGCGAGTGCATCGCCGCACTTATCCGGGAACGGCAGCCGCAGTACGCGGGCATTTCGGATTTTGTCCCGTCGATGCGGGAGCAGCGCAGCCGCCTCGCGCGCTGGGAAAACTTCAAAGCGGCGCATCCGCAGTTGCCGGCGGCGCTCGATGCACAGGCCGAGGCCCTCGGTTTCTCGAAAACCGCCTTTTCTCCTTTCCACGCGCTCTGGACGGCGGATTTCCGCGCGCAGGGGGCGGACTTCTTTGCGCCCTTTACGGCGACGGCGGGGGCTCCCCGCTTCCTTGCGGGGGAGGAGGGCGTTTATGTCGTGAATGCCCCCGCGCTTGACCCGGAACTGAAGGAAACGCTGCGTGCAGCGCTGCCTCAGGGCGCTTTCTGTTTTGATGCGTCGGACCTTTCGAACCGTCTGGTCGGCCTGCTCTCGGCGGATTTCGACAAAATCGGCTGGATTTGCAGCCTCATCGTCTTTTTGTTCCTGACCCTTTCGCTGGGCCGGCTGGAACTCAGTCTGCTGTCCTTCCTTCCCCTCGCCGTGGGCTGGGTCTGGATTCTGGGGATTATGCAGCTGAGCGGCCTGTATTTCAATATCGTCAACATCATTCTGGCGACCTTCATCTTCGGCCAGGGCGACGATTATACGATTTTCATCACCGAAGGCCTGATGTACGAGTATGCGACCGGGCGCAAAATCCTGCATTCCTACAAGAATTGCGTGGTCCTGTCGGCGCTGCTGATGTTCATCGGCATCGGCGCGCTGATTTTCGCCAAGCATCCGGCAATGCGTTCGCTCGCGACGGTGACGATGGTCGGAATGGTGACGGTGGTGGCGATGGCCTGTTACCTGCCGCCCCTGCTGTTCCGTTTCCTGACGCGGAAAGGCGGGACGCTGTGCGAAGTGCCCCTGACCTTCCGTCGCATCGGCGCGACGGCGGTGATGATGCTGAATTTCCTGCTGTCGCTGCTCGTGATTGCAGCCGTCAGTTTTGCCTGGGCGCTCTTCCCGCGTACGGAAAAGTGGAAACTGCGCTATCACCGTTTCGTGCAGGGCTGTGCGCGCTTGTCGTTCAAGATGATTCCCGATACGCGCCTGCGCGTGCTGAACCCCGGCGGCGAAGATTTTTCGCGGCCTGCCATCGTTGTCTGCAATCACCACTCGCACATCGATGTGCTGGCGCTGCTTGCCCTGACGCCGCGCCTGGTGGTGCTCACCAACGACTGGGTGCGCCGCAATCCGCTCTATGCCCCGGTCATCCACCGCGGGAACTTCCTGCCGGTCTCCGAAGGGCTAGAAGCGAATATCGAGCGTCTGCGGCCGATGGTCGCACAGGGGTACAGCGTGCTCGTCTTTCCGGAAGGCACCCGCAGCGCCGACGGCTCCGTCCAGCGCTTCCACCGCGGTTTTTCCGCCCTGGCACGCGCCCTGGACATCGATGTGCTGCCGGTCTGTATCCACGGCTTCCACGACCTGCTGCCCAAGAAGGCGACCGTGCTCCGGCGTGCGTCGCTGACCCTTGAAATCGGGGCGCGTATTGCGCCCGAAGCCTTCCCGGAGACGGACAAAGCCTTCGCTTCGGCCCTGCGCAAACAATATGTCGAGCGCTACGAAGTCCTGCGCGATGTGTGCGAAACGCCCGAATATGTCGCTCCATTCGTGAAGTACCGTTATTTGTACAAGGGCTCCGCGCCGATGGCGGAATGTCGCGCGGTACTCCGTTCATCGCTCGGGCGCTGTGCTTCCGCGGAGTGGACGGGCGTCTCTTCCGTGCGGGTGATGAACGGCGGCTATGGCGCCTTTGCCCTGTTGTTGGCACTGTCGCACCGGCATCTGAAGGTCGTCGCCTATGAACGGGAGGAAGAAAAGTTCCTGACGGCGGCTCACTTGACGGCGCTGCCGTCCAATTTGGAATATGTCTGGCTCAAGGAGGGGGAACAGCCCGCTCCGGCCGACAGGGAGGTGGTCTTATGAGAAAACTGTGGGTGCTGCTTGGGGCAGTTTTGCTGTCCGTTGTGCTTTTTGCGAAAGGGAACTCCCTTCCCGGGCGCGACGGCAGGGCGACGCTGGAAGCGTTCCTTCCGGAAGGCGGCGGCAATGGTACGGCCGTCATCGTCTGTCCGGGCGGCAGTTATTTCTGGCTGGATGAAAAGACGGAAGGGGTGGATGTGGCGCAGTGGCTGGCGTCCCAGGGTATCGCCGCGTATGTGCTGCGTTACCGGACTTCAGGCTGGTTTGCCTTTTTTCACCACTGTGCGTATCAGACCTACCCCGGCAGTCTTCAGGATCTGCAGGCGGCGATGCGGGCGGTGCGTGCGTCCCGTCCCGGTCTGGAACGGCTGGGCCTGATGGGCTTTTCCGCCGGGGGACACCTGGTGATGAGCGGCGCGCTCTTTTCCGGCGCGGACGCCGCACTGCGGCCGGATTTCGTGGCGCCCGTCTATCCCGTAGTGACCTTTTCCGACGGGCGATATGTGCACAAACGCTCCCGCCGGGCCCTGCTCGGCGACCGCGGTGCGCGCAATCCGGCTTTGTGTGATTCGCTTTCGCTGGAGCGGCACATTCCGGCGGACTGTCCGCCCGTATTTCTGCTCAATTGCGGGGACGACCCCGTCGTGGATTGGCATAACAGCGCATTGCTGGATTCGGCCCTGACCGTGTCCGGTGTGCCGCATACCTATATTAAATACAAGACCGGCGGGCACGGCTTCGGTGCTACGGCATCGAAGCAAAATGAGGAAACCCGCCACTGGCAAACTCGTTTTTTGGAATGGTTGAACGCGTTATGAAAGACATAGAATTTTCCACACCTGCAGAAATCAAGGCTTTTCAGGAAGAGCGCCTGCGCGCGCAGATGGCCTACCTGGCGGCACATTCCCCGTATTACCGGAAAATGTTCGCCGGGAAGGGCGTCGATCCCTCGTCCATCCGGACCCTGGAGGACCTGCAGCGCCTGCCTTTTACTTCCAAGGATGACCTGCACGCCTGCAATATGGATTTCTTGTGTGTCCCCCGGGAGCAGGTTATCGACTATGTGACGACCTCCGGCACCACCGGGGACCCGGTGACCTTCTGCCTGACGGAAAAGGACCTGCAGCGTCTGGCCCTCAATGAGCAGAAAAGTTTCGCCTGTGCCGGTGTGTGTCCCGGGGATGTCGTCCAGTTGATGACGACCCTGGACAAGCGTTTTATGGCGGGTCTGGCCTATTTCCTGGGCCTGCGTGCGCTGGGCGCCGGGGTCGTGCGTGTGGGCAACGGCATTCCCGAACTTCAGTGGGATACCATCCAGCGGCTCCGTCCGGATACAATTATGTGCGTCCCGTCCTTTATCCTGCGCCTTGTGCAGTACGCGGTGGAGCATGGCATCGATTACCGCGCATCCAGCGTCCGACGCATCATCGGGATCGGCGAGGGCCTTCGCGCCCAGGATTTCAGCCTGAACCTGCTGGGACGCAAAATCAGCGAAAAATGGCCCGAAGTGCAGTTGTTCGCCACGTACTCCTCGACGGAAATGTCCGCGACCTTCTCTGAATGCGAATACGGTTGCGGCGGGCACCTGCACCCCGAACTGCTGATTCTCGAAATCATCGGCGAAGACGGCCAGCCGGTTCCCGACGGGGTCCCCGGCGAGGTGGTCGTCACGACCCTCGGCGTTGAAGGCATGCCGCTGCTGCGTTTCCGTACCGGCGATATCGCTGCCCGCGTGAGCGATCAGTGCCGCTGCGGACGCTGGAGCCCGCGCATTACGCCGCTGCTCGGACGCAAGAACAATATGATCAAGTTCAAAGGTACCTCGCTCTATCCGCCGGCCATCAACGATGTGCTGGACAATACGGATTATGTGGAGAATTATGTGGTGATTGTCCGGGACAGCGAAGCCGGGACGGACGATGTGCTGGTGCGCTGCGGCCTCAAATTCCAGCCGCCCTTCGACCCGGTCAAGGACCTCAAGGACCGCTTCCGTGCCCGTATCCGCGTGGCGCCGCAGGTGGAGATTTGTCCCGTGGCGGAGATTGCCGCCATCAATCATCCCCCCAAGTCCCGTAAACCCGTTAAATTTATCGACGAACGCAATGCCCGATAGTCGTTTTGACGACATACGGCCCTTTAATGAGGCGGAGTTTCCCGGAGCGATGCAGCGCATCGTTTCCGATCCGCTCTTTCCTTCGATAGCCGCCTGGCTGTTCCCGGGAAGGGATCCGGAGGTGTTGCGGGCGCTGATGCTGTCATCCCGCTGCGCGAACGAGTTTCAGGCGCGCGTGATGCGGGATGTCGTGCAGGCCATCCTGGACAAAAGTTGTACGGGATTCAAGTGGAGCGGGCTCTCGGACCTGTCGCGCTCTGAGCGGTATTTGTTCGTATCCAATCACCGGGACATTATGATGGACGCGGCGATTCAGCAGTATCTCTTTGTCAATAAAGGCTTTGAGACGGCGGAGATCACCTTCGGGGCCAACCTGATGTCGCCGGGGTTGGTGACGGATATCGGCCGCGCCAACAAGATGTTCCGTACGGAGCGTCCCGGTGTGGGCGGGGTTTCTCCGCGGAAACTCTGGGAGGCGCTCCGGCATCTCTCCGACTATATCCGTTATGCAATCTGCGAGAAGCGCCAGTCCGTCTGGATTGCGCAACGCGGGGGACGGACCAAGGACGGGGTGGACGTGACGGATCCTGCCGTGCTGAAGATGTTCCTGATGAGTTCTTCTTTGGATCCGGTGGATGCTTTATGTGAGTTGCATTTGGCTCCGATGGCGATCTCCTATGAGTGGGAGCCCTGCGACGTGCTGAAGGTGCTGGAGTTGTATGCCTCTTCGCGTTCTGTCTATGTGAAGAATCCGGGGGAGGACCTGAACAGTATCCTGACCGGGATCACGCAGCCCAAGGGCCGGATTCATATGGCGTTCTGTGCGCCCTTGACCCCTGCGGACCTGGAGGCGTTTCGCGGTCTTTCCGCTTCCGTTTTCTGCCGGAAGGTGGCGGCGCTCATCGACCGGCGCATCCGCAGCGCCTACCGGCTGTTCCCGAACAATTACATCGCTGCGGACCTGCTTTCCGGCGGCTCGGCGTATGCTGCGTTTTACACTGCGGCGGAGCAACGGGCTTTTCTGGACAGTATGAACCGGCTGGATGCGCTGTGTGCGTCCGGGCGCGTGCCTTACGAAGCCCTCGATGAACTCCGCGACCGCTACCTCCATCTCTACGCCGGCCCGGTGAGGGCTTGAGGCGGGCTATCAATTTCCCGCCGAAATCCCGCAAGCCCGTCAAGTTTATCGACGAACGCTTAGCCTAAGAAACTGAGCAAAATACCCGCTGCGACGGACGAGCCGATGACGCCCGCGACATTCGGCCCCATTGCGTGCATCAGCAGGTGGTTTTCCGGGTCGGCTTCCAGACCGACGCTCTCGGAAACGCGTGCGCTGTCGGGTACGGCGGAGACGCCGGCATTGCCGATGAGCGGGTTGATCTTGTGCCCCTCCCGGCAGAACAGGTTCATGAACTTCACGAAGAGTACGCCGCAGAAGGTGGCGATGACAAAGGAAAGCAGACCCAGCAGGAAAATCTTCAGCGAACGGCCGGAAATAAAGACATTGGCCTGCGTGGATGCGCCTACGGTCAGGCCGATGAGCGTGGTCACCACGTCGATCATCGGGCCGCTCGCCGTCTGTGCCAGGCGTTTGGTGACGCCGGATTCCTTGAGCAGGTTGCCGAAGAACAGCATGCCCAGCAGCGGAAGTCCCGAGGGAACGATGAGCGCCGTCACGATGAACCCGGCGACGGGGAAGATGATTTTTTCCCGCTTGCTGACCGTCCGCGGCCGCGCCATACGGATGAGCCGTTCTTTTTTGGAGGTCAGCAGCAGCATAATGGGCTTCTGAATGACCGGCACCAGCGCCATATAGGAATACGCCGATACGGCAATCGCACCCATCAGTTCGGGCGCCAGTTTCGACGACAGGAAAATGGCCGTAGGCCCGTCCGCCCCGCCGATGATGCCGATAGCACCCGCTTCCTGCGGGAGGAAACCCATCCACAGTGCCAGCAGAAACGCACCGAAAATGCCGATTTGGGCCGCCGCGCCGATGAAAATCAGCCGCGGCTGGGAAATGAGCGCCGAAAAATCCGTCATCGCGCCGATGCCCAGGAAAATCAGCGGGGGATACCAGCCCTGCCGGACGCCCTGATAGAGGATATTCAGCACCGAGCCTTCTTCGTAGATGCCGATATTCAGTCCCGCGGCGAAGGGAATGTTTCCCACAATCATCCCGAAGCCGATAGGCACCAGCAGCAGTGGTTCCCACTTTTTCACGATGCCCAGAACGATGAACACGATGCCGATGGCGATCATCGCCAGGTGCTGCCAGGTCATGTTCGCAAAGCCCGTAAAGGACCAGAACTGCTGTAATGCGTCGAAGATGTTGCCCATAGTTGCTTATTCAATGGTGGCGATCAGTGCGCCTTCCAGGACGGAGTCGCCCTGGTGTACCGCGATCTTGGCAACCGTGCCGTCCACGGGGGCGAGCAGATTGTTTTCCATTTTCATCGCTTCCAGTACGGCGATTTTTTCACCCCTTCGTACCGCCTGTCCGGGGACGACGGGCAATTGGATGATGACGCCGGGCAGCGGCGCGGTGACCGCCTTGCCCTTCACCGGTGTCTGTGCCTGCGGTTGCAGAGTTTGCGCACTTGCCGCAGCGGGTGCCGCCGGCCGTAGCGGCTGCGGCCGGAAAGCATGCTGCGCCGATTCGATCGCCACGCTGTACGCCTTTCCGTTCACTTCCACTTCCGCGTTGTCTCCGGTAATCCCTTTGACATTCACCGCATATTGTTTTCCGTCTATGGTAATTTTATACATATCAAGGTTTTTTCCGGAAACTGTATTCAGGGGATTTCCAACTGGAATTTCCAGGCTGAAGGGTCAGCGTGCGGCGGTTTTGCAGTTCCAGCGCCACGGCGATGGCCGCCGCCTTCCGCGCGCCCTCTTCATCGTCCGCCGCCGGAGCGGGATGCTCCGGCGCGGGCTTCGACGAACCGCGCATGAAGATTTCTCCCATCAAACCGTAAAAGAGATAGAGGATAAGCAACGCCGCAAAGACGACGCCGATACTGACGAAGGCGAGAATCAGTCCGTCGTGCATTACAGGGGCAGGTTATCGTGTTTCTTGGGCGGCAGGTCCAGGCGTTTTCCGTCCAGGTAAGCCAGGGCGCGGATGACGCGCCAGCGGGTATCGCGGGGCAGGATGACGTCCTCGATGTACCCTTGCTGCGCCGCCTGGTAGGGGTTGCAGAACAGGTCCTCGTAATCTTTCTCTTCCACGCCCTTGAGGATGCCTACGGCCCCCTTTGCGCCCATTACGGCGATTTCCGCCGACGGCCAGGCGTAGTTGATGTCGCCCCTTAATTGCTTACAGCTCATTACGATATGCGCGCCGCCGTAACTCTTGCGCAGCGTGACGGTCACCTTGGGTACCGTCGCCTCGCCGTAAGCGTAGAGCAGCTTGGCACCGTTGCTGATGATGGCGCCGTATTCCTGCTGCGTGCCGCAGAGGAAGCCGGGTACGTCGACGAGCGTTACGAGTGGAATGTTGAACGCGTCGCAGAAGCGCACGAACCGGGCCGCCTTGCGCGAAGCGTTGATGTCCAGCACCCCGGCCATCTTGGCCGGCTGGTTGGCGACGATGCCCACGCTCCGGCCGCCCAGGTGGGCGAAGCCGACGATGATGTTCGGCGCGAAATCGCGGTGTACTTCGAAGAATTCGCCTTCATCGACGATGCTGCCGATGACGCTGTACATATCGTAGGCCTGGTTGGCGGCGTCGGGAATCAGGCCGTCCAGTTCCGGACAGGCGCGTCCCGCCGGATCTTCCGACGGCCTTGCAGGGGCTTCCGAACGGTTGTTCTGCGGCAGGAAAGAAAGCAGCTGCCGCAGCGTCCCGATGCCTTCCTGCTCGTTTTCCGCGGCAAAATGGGCGACCCCGCTGCGGGTGGCGTGTACGTCGGCGCCCCCAAGCGTCTCCTGGTCGACTTCTTCGCCGGTGACGCTTTTGACCACCGCCGGGCCGGTCAGGAACATATGGGAAGTCCCGCGGACCATCAGGGTGAAATCCGTCAGGGCGGGGGAGTATACGGCGCCGCCGGCACAGGGGCCGAAGATGCCGCTGATTTGCGGAATGACGCCGGACGCGAGGATGTTCCGTTCAAAAATCTCGGCGTAGCCGGCCAGGGCGTCAATGCCTTCCTGGATGCGTGCGCCGCCGGAATCGTTGAGTCCGATGACGGGGATGCCGGTCTTCATCGCCTGGTCCATCACCTTGCAGATTTTTTCCGACATCGTCTTGCTCAGCGACCCGCCGTTGACGGTGAAATCCTGCGCGAAAACCGCGACGGGCCTGCCGCCGATGGTGCCGGTGCCGGTCACGACGCCGTCGCCGTCCGGATGCGAAGCTTCCATTCCGAAATGCGTGCAGCGGTGTTGTACGAAGGTGTCGAATTCTTCGAAGGAACCTTCGTCCAGCAGCAGTGCCAGCCGCTCCCGGGCCGTCATCTTTCCTTTTGCGTGCTGTGCCTCGATGCGCTTCTCGCCGCCCCCCTTCAGGGCCGTGGCTCTCCGCTCCTCCAGCCGTATAGCTTTATCCTGTTGAATAGACATAGTTTGCAAAGATAAGGAATTTTCTTATCTTTCCTCTATAAATCCCCTCGGCACCATCGTTTCCTGTTGGCGAGCGGCTATCGCCGAGTGTTGGAGGTTACGAGGATATAACACCTAACACGA
>CACYHC010000038.1 GCA_902774145.1 uncultured Bacteroidia bacterium | reverse complement strand
ACCGTCAGCCGTGATGTTCATGCCCGGGACACGTCCCTGGAGGGCTTTCACGGGGTTGTTCTCATTCTGCTTGGCCAGGTCTTCCGTATTTACGGTGGAGATGGCGCCGGTGAGGTCGGCCTTGCGCTGAACGGTATAACCGGTGACCACCACTTCATTCAGAAGCTGGGAGTCTTCCTCCATCACTACGGCCATTTGGGCCTGTGCGGGGAGTTCCAGGGTGGTATAACCGATAGAAGAGAAGACCAGGACGGCACCTTCTTTCACCGTGAGGGTGAAGTTGCCGTCGAAGTCCGTCGTCGTACCGTTGGTGGTACCCTTTTCCATGACTGCGGCGCCAATGACGCCGTAGCCGTCGGCCTTGGATGTTACCACGCCGGTAACTTCCACCTGCTGGGCAAAGGCCGTGAAGCCTGCCAGCAGTAAGGCCGCAATCAGAACAGATTTGATTCGATGCATATAATATAAATTGGTTATAAACAGTTTCGTGCCGTGGGAGTGGTTTTCCGCTGACAAAGTTATTGATAGCCCCCCTTGGTGGGACGAAACAAATATTTCAATCCCTGCATCGAATGTTACATCGTATCATATGTGGTATAGATTGTATCATTTAGCGATGAACAGCTTCTGACAAAACACGCATTATTTTCGAGAAATACATGATTGCCAACGCGGCGGGAGATTGGATTGTTGTCAAGTTGGAGGATAGTGCATAATCAGATGATAGAGGAGCTTGTCATGCCAACATGTAGTAAAGTGTTTTAGGGCAAAGTGCAAGATGGGTGTTTGTCCGACATTGTCGGCAAACACTGCCCCGTGCCGGGGCCATCTTGTACGCCGGAGGCGAACAAAAAAAGCAGGCTCCGTAGTCGCCTGGAATCGAACTTTTTAAGCCGGTCTAGAACGGATAGCCGATGCCGAAGTTGAGGCGCAGGCCGTCCAGGGCGGAAGGCATGTTGTAATAGGTGTTGATGGGCTGCGTCAGGTCCGGCGTGCCCTCCTTGGTGTACTTGTAGGTCTGGTAAGGTGCGTGCAGCCCTACGCCCAGGTCCAGACGGATGACGAGCCCGTCGAGGTCGAGGCGGAGTCCAGCGCCGGTTCCCAGGGCAATCTGCTTGGCAAAATCCGGATTGTTGACCACACCGTCCAGCAGGGGCTCCGTGAGCCCGAATATCTCGACCAAGCGCGCGTAGTCCTCGGGGCTGAGGAGTTCGGAGGTGTTGCGCCAGCTCCATACGTTGCCGGCATCAACGAAAACGGCGCCGTTGATTTTCCAGACGATGGGGAAGCGCAACTCGACGTTGGCTTCGAGTTTGACATCGCCGGCGTGGAAGAAGTTCTGGTTGAGTTTGAGACTGTGGAAATTACCCGCTCCGTAAGCGTAGGACTCGGCTGCCCGCAGGCTGTTGGGCCCGCCGGCATAGAAGGATTCCGACAGCGGCGCATAATTGGAGTTTCCCAACGGAATATTGGCGCCTGCGAACAGACGCGTCGCTGTGCAGATCCGGTCCGTCAGGTTGAACTTGTTCCACAGTTCGGCCGTCATCCGGACATACTGGTTGAAAGGCGTACGGAAAATCGGTTTGTCCAATTCATTCCAGCCACGGCCGAAGGCGCAATAAATCGCGTTGGTCAGGTTGCCCGCCTCCTTGATATCAAAGTCGACCATCGTGTTGACCCGCCGTTTGGCGCGATAGTCGTTGTAGGTAACTCCGTAGCCGATGGAGGGGACGAACTCGTTACCGGCAAGCAGTTTCAGCAATTCAAGGTGCTTGGTGGCGTAATCGACGACATCCTGCGACGCGATATTCACCCGGACCACGGAAAGAGAGAAAGGCGTAAATGTGTGCGTGACATAGGGTGACGTGCGGATGAAATACGAGAATCCGCCGGAAAACTTGTGCACGCCGTATCCCCCGGCGATGTTCTCGTACTTGTATCCCAGCCGGTAGCGGGTATCGCCGTCGGGGGTGTTATCCCCGCCCCAGTGCAGGTAGGGGAAGACGAGGGCGGCATCGATGCCGAATTTGTAGGTGTCGGTCTTCTTGGGGTCTCCCGGCTGCCGGTTACGCAGCGACCAGTAATATGCCCCCAGCCCCTTGACCGTGAAGGTCTCGCCATGGCCCATCAGGTCGCGGATGGATTGCGTGAGGGTAAGGTTGGGGCCGATGCTGCTGTTGGAACGATAGGCGATATCCGCATCCGTCGTAAAGTTGAAACTGCGTTCCCGGTGTTTCCAGTTTTTGGTGGCCTCCACGCCGATGCCGGACTTGGTGAGTTCCCCTTCGAAGATATTGTCGTAATCGCGCTGCGAGAAGGCGCGCAACAAAACATTCCCTGTCTTGGTAAGTTTATAGTCTACAGACAATTTGCTGAACAGGCCGCTGGTCTTGTTGACCTCGGGGTTGTCGGTGATGACGGAGCCGACGGTGATGCGCATCCGGTTCTTGAACAGGGATTTGCTGATGACGATATTCATATCGTTGCTCTTGCCGGCGGCGTGTTCCGTCTCGCTGCTGCTTAAATCGACATCGATGAATTTCCCCATCTTGGAATTGGCCATCGCCGCGTTGATACGGCTGTTGATGATACTGGAGAAGGCATAACCATTCTTTTGCGCGGCCACATTGCTTTCGCCCATATACATTCCGGTCGCCAGCAGGGCCGCGGCGATGCCCTCGCGGGTTTCTTCGTCCATCGCGGCGAGTTCGCGCGTAATGGTCTCGTCATTCGGCGCTTCGAGGAAGAAGCCGATAGCGCCGAGCCCCAGCGAATCGAGCACCCCCTTCACGCGTACGCCCGTGTTGAATACGACCCGGCGGGTTTCCTCGCCCTCCGATTGCACGTCCCCCTTCACCTCCTGCGAGGCGGAAAGATTCAGGATCGTCTGCCCCAGGGGGCCGTTGAAGGTGATATGGCTGACCGAATCCACGCGGAAGGGCATCATCGGGTAGAACTTGGGCGAATAGCGGACCAGGCCGTCGTCTACATTCAGGGTGCCGGCCAGGTTGAGCCCGTCGGCGCCGTATTGCACCTTGACCGTCCCGTGCGGCTTGACCTGTGCCAGGTTCTTCTTGTCGATCGGATAGGTGAGGTCCGTCGTGGGCAGGACGGTAACGTCCACGTCGGCGAGAAAATCGTCCAGCGGGCCGGTCACCTGTCCCCGGATATCGGTCGCCAACTGGCCGTAAACGGGAATGGGGCCCTCCGGGTCGAGCTTCGCCGGGGAGAAGTTGTCGGCGGCCAGACGGACATCCAGCAGCATCTTGTCAAGATTCAGCCCGCCGTTCAGGGCCAGGAAGGAACTGTCGGCGCTATAGATGCGCAAGTCATTGAAGTCCACATTGTTATCCCTCATCACAATGGGCGTTTCCCCCAGCCTCAACCGGACATCATAGGGTTTGTAGGTAGCGCTGGCCGCCAGGGGCAGCACCTCGGCGCTGAGCAGCGTTTCGGCGGGCAGTCCGTCCGCCGATGCCTTGACGCGAACGACCCCGTCCAGGTCGATGTCCTCCAGTTGCACCACGCTCTTCACCAGCGCAAGCGGGACATCGTCCAGGCGTACATCCGCCCGCAGGGCGTCCGGATACTGTTCCGAGGGCAGGATGCGGATATCCGCCGTGCGGTTTCCGAGCGCCTTGCCCTCGTACAGGAGGCTGTCCAGCGCCAGATGCCCTTTCCCGTTCAGGAGGCGTCCGCTGCGTTCCAGGTCCAGGCGCAGGGAAGCATCGGTGGCAAGTCCGTGCACATTCATAATTCCGTCGGTCATCTGCGTACCCGCAGTGAGCGAAGCGGTGGTCCGCCCTTCCGTCAGGCATCCCCGCAGCGCCAGACGGGAGGCGGGCAGGCGCAGGGCCGTGCTGTCCTCCGGATGGGAAATTTCCGGGAGGGAAGCCTCCAGCGTAAGGTCTGACTGGCCGGAACCGGCCTTCAGGGAAAGGGCTACCTTGTTGATATCCAGTCCGGTCCGTTCGATAATGGCCTGGACGGGACTGCCTTTGGTTAGCAGGACGTCCGCCTGCAAAGGCGGGATGAGCCGGCTGATCGTATCGAGTTTCGTCAAATCCTGCAGCGAAGTAATGGACCGGACAAGCACGGAATCCGTCACGGCGCCCAACAGCGGCTGCATTTCATCCAGCAGCGAAAGCACGTGCATCGGACTTTGCGCCTGGATATCAAGTCCCCGGGTCGCGAGGGTTAAGGCCGTGCTGGTATCGGTAGCAAAGTCGAGCGCCAGGTCGTCAATCTGGAAATCTTCTCCCGCAACGTGCGCCGCCACCTGTTTCATCTGCGCATGGTAATCCACGCTCATCCGTTCCGGCGCCAGAAAATTCGACAGACGGAAACGGTGCTCCGTCTCCGCGCTCAGGCGCAGGTCGCCGTCGTTCATCCTGACGGGCAGATGCAGGTTTCCGGACGCAGTCTTGCCGGCCACGGAGGCGTCGAGTGCCAGGCCGGACACATTGATTTCATCGTAGATGCAATCGGGCAGCTGCAGGGACAGGTTGCACTTCATCGACGGGGCGCCGGGCGCCAGGCCCGCTCCCCGCGCGTGAAGGTCGCCGGCCACCTCTACGCGGTGTTCCTCGCTGAGAAAAGGGCTCAGGTCCACTTTCTCCACGGACACCCGCAAATCATACGCTTCATCGTCGATATCGTAGAAACCCCGCAGGCTCGCCTTGCTGCCCCGGAAATCCGCGTCGCCCCTCAGGCCGACCCGCATCGTCTCCAGGTCCAGCGTCGTCGTCGAGAGTTCCGCCTTTGCCCCAAACGCGTCGGAGCGGGCAGACAATCCGCCGGATTGAATCAGGTTGGCGTTGAGGTCCACCAGCGCATCTCCGTAGACGGCATCGAAGGGCAGATACAGGCTGCCGAGCGTAAGGGAAGCGTTCCTCAGATCCAGCTGCCGCGCGTCGTAACGGTTTCCGCCGACATCCGCCAGCACATTCGTGGAAAGGACGCCGGTACGGATATCCAGCCCCAGGGGGGAGAGGACGAAACGCACATTCCGCAGCTCCCCGTCCGGCACGTCGAAGGCCATCGGGGTAGTGGTTGTATCCTGCTGCGGGTCGGGGTCGGCATTGCGCAGGTCAATCCCCACAAACGCATCTGCCAGCTTCAACCCGTGCAGCGGATACTGTCCTTTCGCGATATTGAGGGCCGGACTCTGCGCCTGCAGCAGCCCTACAATCGCGTCGATGCCCACGGCGGCGATGAGCGAATCGGAATGGAACGTCGCCCGGTCCAACAGCAATTCGTCCACCACGAAGGTGCGGGCGGCCAGGCTCTCGCGCTCCGCGTCATCGCCGGCCTGCTGCATACAGCCCCGCAAGCGGAGGGACCGCAGGCAAAGCAGGGTATCCTGCCCCCGGTGCCCCACAAAAAGACTGTCGATTTCCACGCGCAGCGGCAGGTCTTCCCTGCCCTTGTAGGCGCGATAGAGAAGCCCCGGGCCCTGGTGGAAGGGAGAAAGGTACAGCGTTCCCAGTTCTATCTCCATACCGGTCCGCTCCGCCGCTATCGCCACCCCCTTTCGCAGGACGGCGTTGCGGGCCCCCGGCGTGACTAGGATGACCGTTACAGCCGCCAACAGCAACAGCGCGATTCCCAGGAGGGTCGCCGCAAGCACACAGGGAATTTTCCAGATCAGCCTCTTTCTGCCCACTGCCTAAATCGTCAAATCTTCCGCGGAGAGTTTCGGGACGTAGTGAACGCCGTCCCGGAAGTAGTAAGCGAGGTCATCGCCCGGAGCGGCGGGGACAAGTTCAATCTTCTCGTCGGGTTTTCCCACGGCGAGCACTGCCAGCGGCTGGAGCGTCAGCCCCAGCGCTTCCCGGAGCGCCTTGGCGTTGAAATTCCGGATAAAGATGCCGCCGAGCCCCATTTCCGCCGCTTTCAGCAGCATACTTTGCGCCGAGATGCCCAGATCGATATCGATGACTGCCGTTTCCGGCAGGGTGCTGCACACGACGATGAAGGCTTCGGGCTCCCGGCCCTCCGGGGGCAGCTTCATTTCCGGCACGGCGGCGCCCAACTTGATGAGCGAAAGGATTTTTTCCGCTTCCGGACCGGCGGTGACGGGGTGGAAGCGCAGGGCCTGCCGGTTCATCGCGCTGCCGAGCTTCGGGTTGACGGCAATCATCGCCTTGAGCTGGCGCAGGTCCACCTTATAGCTTTTATCGTAGATCCGGTAACTGCGGTTGGAGGAGAGCAGGCGGTCCAGCGACGGCCGCTGTGCCGCCGCCTTCGTCCCGGCGCCTTTTCCGAACACCGCTTCGTAACGTTTTTCCAGATAATTGTCCGCCATATCCGGACAAAGTTACGAATCTGTTTTGATTTTTCCCTATATTTGCAGACTTTTATTGACTATGGAAATAAGGAATATAGCGATTATCGCCCACGTGGACCACGGCAAGACGACGCTCGTGGACCGGATGATTTACCAGGCGAACCTCGTCCGCCAGCCCGAGAACCTCGGACAACTGATTCTGGACAACAACGATCTGGAACGCGAGCGGGGCATTACCATCCTCGCCAAAAACGTATCGGTCATCTACAAAGGCGTCAAAATCAACATCATCGACACCCCGGGCCACAGCGACTTCGGCGGCGAGGTGGAACGCGTCCTGAATATGGCGGACGGCGTACTGCTGCTCGTGGATGCCTTCGAGGGCTGTATGCCCCAGACGCGTTTCGTGTTGCAGAAAGCCATCTCGATGGGCAAGAAGCCCGTGGTGGTCATCAACAAGGTGGACAAACCCAACTGCCGTCCGGACGAAGTGCAGGAAGAAGTCTTCGATCTGATGTGCAACCTGGACGCCAGTGACGACCAGCTGGATTTCACCACCGTCTTCGGCTCCGCCAAGCAGGGCTGGATGTCCCTGGACTGGAAACAGCCCGGAAACGACATCACCCCGCTCCTGGATACGATTCTCGAGGTGATTCCCGCGCCCGCCGTGGTGGAAGGAACGCCGCAGATGCTGATTTCCTCGCTCGAATATTCGCCCTATGTGGGGCGCATCGCCGTCGGCCGCATTACGCGCGGAGAACTGAAATCCGGCCAGCAGGTGAGCCTATGCAAGCGCTACGATGTGGTGCAGAAGCAGAAAATCAAGCAGCTGATGGTCTTCGAGGGCCTGGGCAAGGCGAACGTCGACCAGGTTGCCTGCGGCGATATCTGTGCGGTCGTGGGCATCGACGGATTCGAAATCGGCGATACGATTGCGGACTTCGAGAACCCGGAGGCGCTGCCGCCCATCGCCATCGACGAACCGACGATGAGTATGCTCTTTACGATCAACAATTCGCCCTTCTTCGGCAAGGACGGGAAGTTCGTGACGTCTCGGCACCTCAAGGAGCGCCTGGACAAAGAGCTGGAGAAGAACCTTGCGCTGCGCGTGAAACCCGGTGTCGGCGCGGACTCCTTTGTCGTGTACGGCCGCGGCGTGCTGCATCTCTCGGTCCTGATCGAGACGATGCGCCGCGAGGGCTTCGAACTCCAGGTGGGGCAGCCGAAGGTGCTGGACAAAACCATCGGCGGCCAGCGCTGCGAGCCCATTGAAGAACTCTCCGTCGAGGTGCCCGAGGCCTTTGTCGGCGCGGCGATTGAAATTTCCACCCGCCGCAAGGGCGCCCTGGTGCATATGGAGCCGCGCGGGGACCGCACCCTGCTCGAATTCGAAATTCCTACCCGCGGACTGATGGGTCTGCGCAGCAATATGCTGACCGCCACGCAGGGCGAGGCGGTCGTCGCGCACCGGTTCAAGGAATACCAGCCCTTCAAGGGTGAAATCGACCGGCGGGGCAACGGCTCGCTCGTGTCGCTGGAGACCGGCGAGGCCATCGCTTACTCGATGAACAAACTGCTGGACCGCGGCCGCTTCTTCGTGGAGCCGGGCGAGCCCATCTATGCCGGTCAGGTCGTGGGCGAACACACCCGCGAACGGGACCTGAACATCAATATCTGCAAGACCAAGAAACTCACGAACGTGCGCGCATCCGGTTCCGACGAGAAAATCGTCCTGCCGCCCGCCATCAAATTCTCGCTGGAAGAAGCCCTGGAATACATCCAGGACGACGAGATGGTGGAGGTCACCCCGCACGCGATGCGCATCCGTAAAATCCTGCTGGATCCGCTTGCCCGCAAGCGCAGTTCGGAATCGGAGGACTGAGTAGTTGTTTAATCGATTTTTTTTTAATACCTTTGCAGCCCTTTATTGTACCTTTGAACGGACCGGGCGCCGCCAACCAGGTGCTGGATTGGACGGCGGGTTCCGAGTTCTTTGACTCTTTCGGCAATGCCGAGGTGCTCTGCGCGGCGCTGCGCGTGCACGCCGAGGTGTCCCGGGCAGGGAATTTCATCGGCGTGACGTGTACGGTGGAAGGCAGCGTGACGGTCCCCTGTGACCGTTGCCTGGACCCGCTACCGCTGAATGTGGAAACGGAGTTCGCGCTGAGCGTGAAGTTCGGGCCGCACGAAGAGCGTACGGAGGCGGACGACCGGGAAATCGTGATGCTGCCCTACGGGGAGGCGGAACTGGACCTGGCGCAGTTCGTCTATGACTATGTCTGGACGTCCCTGCCGATGCAGCGCGTCCACCCGGACGGAGAGTGCAACGAGGAGGCAATAAAGTATTTGTGCAAGTAATTTTTTAAAAGATAACCAAAAATGGCACATCCTAAACACAAGCTTTCCAAGCAGCGCAGGGACAAACGCCGTACCCACGACTTTGCTCCCGTGCCCACGCTGGCGACCTGCCCGAACTGCGGCGCCACCGTTATGTATCACCGTGTATGCCCCGAGTGCGGCTACTATCGCGGACGTCAGGTATTCGTGAAGAACGAGGCTGAGTAATCAGCCGCTGACGGTCCCATAGTTCAACGGATAGAACGGAAGTTTCCTAAACTTTAAATCGAGGTTCGATTCCTCGTGGGACTACCAGAAAGGCTCGCCGTCCGGCGGGCCTTTCTGGTAGTCCCCTTAGTCTCCGACATTGAGGGGCATGCCCCTCAAACTCCCCAGCCCTTCGGGCTATACGTCCCACGAGGAATCCGGCGGCCTAGCCGAAGATGACGGTCTTGTTGCGGTAGGTGAGGATTTTGCGCTCGATGTGCTTGGTCACGGCGCGGCTCAGGACGATTTTTTCCAGGTCGCGGCCCTTCAGTACCAGGCTCTCGGGCGTATCCTTGTGGGAGATGCGCACCACGTCCTGCTCGATGATCGGGCCGGCGTCCAGTTCCGCCGTTACATAGTGGCTCGTCGCGCCGATGATTTTCACCCCCCGCTCGTAGGCCTGGTGATAGGGTTTGGCCCCCACGAACGCCGGCAGGAAAGAATGGTGGATGTTGATGATGTTGTGCGGATAGGCGGCAATCAGGTCGTCGCTCAGGATCTGCATATAGCGCGCCAGCACGACAAAACTGACCTTCTCGCGCTGCAAGAGTTCCATTTCCTCTTTTTCCACCTGCGCCTTGTTGGAATGGTCCGGCGCCACCGCCCATACATAATAAGGAATGCCGAACTGCTGGGCCACGTCACGCAGGTCTTCGTGATTGCTCACGATGCAGGGAATCTCCACATTCCACTCCCCTGCCTTCCAGCGCGCCAGCAGGTCATAGAGGCAATGGCTCTGTTTGCTCACAAAGATGGCCATCCGGGGTTTGATGTCGCTGAAAAACAGCTTGAAAGTCATCTCGTAGCGCGTCCCGAACATCGTCTTGAAGTAGTCTGAAATCTTCTCGCGGGGGATCAGAAAACCGTCCAGTTCCCACTCGAGACGCATAAAGAACACGCCGGCGGCGTTGTCCACATATTGGTCGATATAGACGATGTTGCCCCGGTTCTCGGTAATGAAGCGGGTGACGTCCGTGATGATGCCCTGGCGGTCCGGGCAGCTGATAAGCAGTATTGCGTTGGGTGACATATTATTATTTAACTTTCAATCGTTTTCCTACTTGTAACACCGTAGTTGCCCGGATGCCGTTCAGACGGCAGATGGAGGAGACGCTGGTGTGGTATTTCTTGGCAATCCCGGACAGGGTGTCGCCGCTGCGGACCGTATGGAAGACGACGGCGACCTCCTGCGACGGGGCCGGCGAGGGCCCCACAATCTTTCCGGTCTTGGCGTACTGCCGGTACGATGCGCCGCGGCCGAGGTGCGCCTTTTCCAGGCAGAATTCCTCGGCGCGCAGTTCCTTTTTCTCGAAATCGATGATCCAGCAGGGGTCGAAGGGCTGACTCAGGTAACGCGTCTCGAAGTGGAGATGCGGCCCCGACGAGCGCCCCGTGCTGCCGCCGTAGGCAATCACGTCACCGGCACGCACCCAGTCCCCCACGCTGCAATTGAAGCGGGAAAGGTGCCCGTAATAGGTCTCCAGGCCGTTCAGATGCCGCACGACCACCAGGAAGCCATAGCCGCCGGAATTGTAGGAGGCATAGCGGACCTGTCCGTCGAAGGCGGCCCGCACCGGCGTGCCGGTGGGAAAGGGCATATCGACGCCGGCGTGCATCCGGCGCCTCCGCGGGCCGTACTGCGAACCCAGCGGGGCATCGCAGGGCATCACGAAAATACTGGCCGAATCCACGAGGGTCAGGGTCACCGGCAAATGCAGGACACTGTCCGGAAGGGCCCGGTACGAATGCACGGAGACGGTATCCCAGTATTCGGAGAAGATATCGTCGGAAGCGTGCACGGAAGGGTCGCTGATATAGCGCCAGCTGTGGTCGGCGAAGAGCACGATCTTGACCGCGGCGTCACGCGTGTCGAGGGTGTCCAGCGCCTGGGCCGCAAGCTTTTGCGCCAGCGGTAACAGGAAAAGCAGAAGCAGGGCCCGCCTCATGCGCGGACGGCGCCGAAGCGCGACTCGAGCAGCTGCTGCACCTGCGCGATACGGCGGGCGAGCAGTTCGTCGGAAGCCGCTTCGCAGATGAAACGCAGGTAAGGCTCCGTATTCGAAGGACGGATGTTGAACCACCAGGAAGGGAATTCCAGGCGATAGCCGTCGAAGTCCATCGACGCGGTAGGCTGCTCCTCGGCGGCGAAGAGGTCGCGGACGGCGTCCATCGCCCCCTTCTTGTCCTCCACGCGGAAATTGATTTCTCCGGAATTGCGGTAGGTGGAAACAGAGTCGATCCAGGCGGAAAGGGTCTTCCCCTCACGCTTGAGCGCGGAAACGATGCGCAGCACGATCAGGCTCGCGAGCATTCCGCTGTCCGAATAGAAGAAATCCTTGAAATAGTAGTGTCCGGCGAGTTCTCCGCCCCAGAGGCCGTCGATTTCCCGGAGCTTCGGGGCGGCGAAGGCACGGCCCACCCGCCAGGTATGCATTTCCACGCCATAGCGCGCCAGATACTCCCCTACCGCCTTGGACGAACGGATTTCCTGCAGGACGCGGGGATTGCGCTCGCCGCGCTCGTCGCAGAAGTACTTCGCCATCAGCGCAATCATCAGGTCCGGCGCCACGAAGCGGGCTTTGTCGTCCACGAACATCACGCGGTCCGCGTCCCCGTCATAGATGACGCCGATGTCGGCGCCCTCCGCCGCCACCAGTTCGCGCAGCGGCTGCACGTTCTTAGCCACCAGCGGGTTGGGGTCGTGGCCGGGGAAGCGCCCGTCGATGGTATCGAAAAGCCAGGAGGCGTTTTCATCGCCGTAGAGGGCCTTGGCAAAGAGGTTGGCCATTCCGTTCGAGAGGTCGAAAGCCAGCTTCAGGTTGGCGTAATCGCCCTTGAAGCGTTTCAGGAAGGCGATGTAATCCGGTTTGATGTCGATTTCCTTTACGCTGCCCTTCTTTGCGGCGGGCGGCGTGGGGCGGCCTTCCTCAATCCAGGCCTTGATTTGTCCCAGACCGGTGTCCAGGCCCACGGGGAGGGCGTTCTCGCGGGAAACCTTCATCCCGTTGTACTCCGGCGCATTGTGCGACGCGGTAATCTGCACGGAGGCCTTGTAGCCATAGTTCGCCGTCCCGAAATAGACCAGCGGCGTGCTGCTCAGGCCGATGTCGTCCACATCGGCGCCGGCATCGGTGATGCCCGCCAAGAGAGCGTCATGGATTTCCTGCGAGGAAACCCGGCAGTCCCGGCCCACGAGGACCTTGTCGGCGGAAAGGAGTTGCGGCAGGAAATAGCCTACCTTGTAAGCGGTCTCTTTGTCGAAATCCACGTTATAGATGCCGCGGATGTCATAAGCGTGAAATGCGCCCATAGTCGTTACTTGATTTTAGAGTTATAGCGGGTGGTAACACCGCCGCGGGCGATGGCCTTGAGTTTTCCGGCCATCATCTTGCGGCGGATGGGGGCGGCGAGGTCCGTGAACAGGCCGCCGTCCAGGTGGCTCAGTTCGTGCTGGACCATCCGGCAGGCGAAGCCGTCAAATTCCTCCTCCACCTTTTCCAGTTCTTCATTGTAGTACGCCACGCGGATGGCGGCAGGACGGCGAATATCGCAATAAACGCCGGGGATGCTGAGGCAGCCCTCGGAGAATTCGACACGGTTGTCGCTCTCCCAGAGCACTTTGGGGTTAATGAGCGTACGGCGGAAATCCTTGAGGTAGGGGTACTGGTCCGCCACTTCCCCGCCGTCCACAATCACCACCCTGCGGCTGACGCCGATCTGCGGGGCGGCCAGGCCGCAGCCCTCGGAAGCCTTGAGCGTATCCTTGAGGTCGGCCACCAGGGCGGCCACGGCTTCCTTCGGGGAAAGCGGCATCTCCTCCGCTTCCTTGCGGAGCACCTCGGAGCCGTATAAATAAATCGGTTGAATCATACTTTTCTGTTTATTTTGTCCAGGTATCCCTGGAGGATGAGGGCGGCGCTGATGCGGTCCACCGACGCTTTGTTGCGGCGGTCGCTCTTTTTCATTCCCCCGTCGATCATCGCGCGGTGCGCCAATACGGAGGTGAAGCGCTCGTCTTCCAGGCTTACGGGAATCTCCGGAAAATGCCGGGTCAACTGCTTGAGGAACCGGTCCACGTCCGGCGCCGCCTGTGCGGGGGAACCGTCCAGATTTAGGGGATATCCCAATACGAAACGCGTAATCTGCTCGCCGCGGGCGTAAGTTTGGAGATATTCTATTATCTTTGCAGACGGTACCGTTTCAAGCGGAGATGCGAAAATGCCCAGCGGGTCGCTGACGGCGACCCCCACCCTGGCGCTTCCGTAATCGATGCCTACAATCCGGTCCATAATCCTACAAAGTTAATGAAAAAGTCCGTTATACAAAACATCATCGTGGCGCTGGTGACTTTTGCGCTGTCGTGGTGCCTGTTCTCGTTCTGGAATCCCAATGGCAATGCCCGGCGCGACGCGGTCCGCAACGCCATCAAGATCGATTCCCTGGAGAACGTGATTACGCGCTGGGAGCTCTACACGGAAAACCTCAAGAAGGTGCTTTCCGGCGAGGAAGGATTTACCGGAGACAGCCTGCTGCTCGTCACGCCGCCCGCCCCGGAGGAAGAGGAGAATACGAAATGAACGAAGGGAAACGGCACATCGCCATCCTGGGCTCGACCGGGTCGATCGGCACCCAGGCGCTGGACATTATCCGGCGGTATCCGGAGCGCTTCGAGGTAGAGTTGCTCGCCGCCAACCGCAATGTGGACCTGCTCGCCGCCCAGGCGCGGGAATTCGACGCCAATCACGTCGTCATCTGCGATGAAAGCCGCTACGAAGCGCTTTCGCAGGCGCTCGAAGGCAGTGACAGCAAGGTCTTTGCGGGCGCGGAAAGCCTTTGCGCGCTGGTCGCCGCGGAGGGAGTGGACATCGTCGTAGGCGCGATGGTGGGGTTCAGCGGACTCCGCCCTACGCTCGCCGCGCTGGAAGCGGGAAAGATTGTCGCGCTGGCCAACAAGGAGACGCTGGTGGCGGCCGGAGCGATCGTGACGAAATGCGCCGCCGCGCACAACGCCCCCATCCTGCCGGTGGATTCGGAGCACTCGGCGATTTTCCAATGCCTGATGGCCGCCGCGGGGAACAAGGTCGAAAAAATCCACCTGACGGCTTCCGGCGGCCCTTTCCGCAGCTGGCCGAAGGAGCGCATCGCCGCCGCGACCGCCGCGCAGGCCCTCAAGCATCCGAACTGGGAAATGGGCGCCAAGGTGACGATTGATTCCTCGACGATGATGAACAAGGGATTCGAGGTCATCGAAGCGAAATGGCTCTTTGACCTGCCGCCGGAGAAAATCCACGTCGTGGTGCATCCGGATTCCATTGTCCATTCGATGGTGGAGATGAGCGACGGCGCCGTCCTCGCGCAGCTCAGCTGCCCGGATATGCGGCAGCCCATCGGCTTTGCACTCGGCTTCCCGGAGCGGCTGCCCTTCGACGGAAAGCGGCTGGACTTCGCCGCGCTCGGCACCCTGCACTTCGAAGAACCGGACCTGGACCGCTTCCCCTGCCTGGCGCTCGCCTACGAGGCCATCCGGCGGGGCGGGAACATCCCCTGCGCGCTGAATGCCGCCAACGAGGTCGCCGTGAAAGCCTTCCTGGAAGGGCGCATCGGATTTTATGACATCCCGCGCCTTTGCGAAGGCGTCTTCTCTGGTGTGGATTTTGCAGCAGAGCCGTCGCTGGACGAGATTTTCGCGACCGACAGGAAGGCCCGCGCGCTCGCCGCAGAAAAAATCCGTTAAATGACCGTACTGATCAAGATTGTCCAACTGATTCTCGCGCTGTCGATTCTCATCGTGCTGCACGAGCTGGGACATTTTACCTTCGCCAAACTCTTCGGCATCCGCGTGGAGAAGTTTTTCCTCTTCTTCGATGTCGGGGGAAAGAAACTCTTCAGTAGCAAAAGTTCCTGGTTTACAAAGATTTTCCCGCGCGCGGCAAGCGCCGAGACGGAATACGGCATCGGCTGGCTCCCGCTGGGCGGCTACTGCAAGATTGCGGGGATGATCGATGAATCGATGGACCTGGACGCCCTGAAAAACGAGCCCCAGCCCTGGGAATTCCGCGCACACCCCGCCTGGCAGCGCCTGCTGGTGATGAGCGGCGGCGTGCTGTTCAATTTTATCGGCGCAGTGGTGATTTTCTGCCTGATCATGGGCATCTGGGGACGCGCGTTCATCCCCAACGAAGGCGCGCAGATTTATCCCAGCGCGCTGGCCAAGGAAATGGGCTTCCGCAGCGGCGACCACATCCTTTCGATGGACGACTACGAGCCGGAGAATTTCGGCACGCTGCAGGCGGAACTCGTCCGCCGGGACGTAAGCACTGTGAAGGTCCTGCGCGGCGCCGACACCGTCGACCTCTACATCGACCACGCGCTGACGGGACGGATGCTGCAGGAAGGGGATATGTTCGCGCTTGCCATTCCTTTCGCGGTGGATTCCGTCGATGCGTCCGGCCCCAATGCCGGCGCGGGGTTGGAGCGGGGAGACCGCCTGATTGCCGTAGGCGGCAGCGAAGTGGCCTTCCTCCAGGATGCGCGGCCGCTGCTGGAGGCCTATAGCGGAAACTGCGTGGAGGCCACCCTCATCCGCGGCGCCGATACGCTCGTCCTCCCCGTACAGGTGGACAGCGCGGGCCGCATCGGCGTATTTATGCAGCCGCCGGCGGTCCGAAGGCAAGAATTCGGCTTTTTAGAAGCGATTGGCGCCGGCATTGCCCTGACCGGCGAGACCGTGCGCGGCTATCTGCAGGACATGAAGCTGGTGGCCACCCCGTCGACGGGGGCCTACAAGTCCGTGGGCAGTTTCATTGCGATCGGACAGGTGTTCCCGGACCGCTGGGACTGGTATCAGTTTATGTATCTGCTTGCGCTGCTTTCCATTATGCTCGGCGTCATGAACCTGTTGCCGATTCCGGCGCTGGACGGCGGACACATCCTGTTCACCCTGTATGAAATGCTGACGGGCCGCAAACCGTCCGACAGGTTCCTCGCCTTGGCGCAGATGATTGGGATGGGACTGCTGATCCTGCTGATGCTGCTCGCGTTCGGCAACGATATCGGAAGACTCTTATAACGAATGACTATGAAACGATTTCTCCCCTTCCTCGCGGCGATGTGCCTGCTCGCGGCTTGCAAAGGCGGCGCTCCGCTGCTTCCCAGTGTCAGCGGAAAGGCGGGCGAAGTGCTCGTCGTGATGGAGAAGGCACAGTGGGACGATGCCCTGGGGGCCGCCACCCGCGAACTGCTGGCCACCGAATGCCCGTACCTGGCCATCTCGGAGCCGCTCTACACACTTGTCAATATTGCGCCGGGCGCCTTCGGGGACCTCTTCAAGGTGCACCGGAACATTGTGTTGTTCAACCTTTCCCCCGCCGTGGATTCCACCTGCGTGTACTACCGCAAGGATATGTGGGCGCAACCGCAGTGCGTGGTGCAGCTCAACGCTCCGGACGGGGACGCCGCCCTGGCGCTGCTGTCCGAAGCGGGGGAGAACATCCTCGGCGCCATCGAGCAGGCGGAGCGCGACCGCGTCATCCGCAATACCCTGCTCTACGAGGAAGCGTCCATCTACGCCGCCGTCGCCCCGGTGTTCGGCGGATCGCCGCACTTCCCTTCCGGCTACAAACTCCGGAAACTGACCGACGACTTCGCCTGGATCGCCGACGACAAGCAGCACACGATGCAGGACGTGCTGATTTACCGTTATCCATCTTCGGGGGAAAGCGACTTCGACAAGGAGGCCATCCTGCGTCACCGCAACGAAATGGCGCGCGCCAATGTCCCCGGGATGTACGACAACACCTGGATGACGACCTCGGAAAGTTTCCCCGTCACCGTCAGTTATCTCAGTTACCGCGGCCGCAAGTTCGTCCAGACGCGGGGCTACTGGGAGGTGGAAAACGATTATATGGGCGGTCCCTTCGTATCGCATTCCTTCTATTCCCCGGACGGAAAATTCATTATCGTCGCGGAAGCCTTTGTCTATTCGCCGAAATACGACAAAAGGCAGTATCTGAGGCAGGTAGAATCGCTGCTTTACTCCTGGGAATGGAAAAAGAATGAATAACTTTTGGAAAACTGAATTTTTCTTTATACCTTTGCAGTCCCAATTTTGCGCGTAAGCATTTTGGGGAGTCGGTGGGTTCGTATAACGGCTAGTACTCAAGATTTTCATTCTTGCAATAGGAGTTCGATTCTCCTACCCACTACCAGATATTAAAAAAATAAAGCAATGGCAAACAACGCTTCGGCAGAAAAAGCCAATCGCCAGGGCGAGCGGCAGAGGTTGCATAACAGGTATTATGCAAAGACCACGCGGAACGCGATTCGCGACATCCGCAACACTAAGGACAAGAAAACCGCTGAGGAGAATGCTCCGAAGGTTTTCGCGATGATAGACAAACTGGCCAAGATCGGCGTAATTCACAAGAACAAGGCGTCGAACCTCAAGAGCGGCCTCCAGGTTTACATCAACAAGCTCTAGACGGACAGTTCCGGGATGTAGCGCAGTTGGCTAGCGTACCACGTTCGGGACGTGGGGGTCGTCCGTTCGAGTCGGATCATCCCGACTGCAATTTACAAAAAGAAGGTCAGATTGATGTGACCCCCAAAAGTTGGACGGTTTAACATTATTTAGGAAGCCTTCGATTGGAACAGAGCTCGGTATTGCACCGGGCTCTTTCCTTTTAGCCTCA
>CACYHC010000037.1 GCA_902774145.1 uncultured Bacteroidia bacterium | reverse complement strand
CGTCGCCCGGATCACCGTTCCCTCCTGTATAGCTTGCTTCTCACAACCAGTTGTCAAAACGGCAGTAACCAACAGAATAACAAATAACATAAACTGTTTTCTTGTTATCATAATTATCTGTAATTAAAAATTAAATGTGCTATGCGCGCTAATTTGCAGATAGCAACCTGATGCAATACGCATAGCAAAGATTATTTGTCAATGGGATATTTGGCTTTTTTGCCGGCGACGGTTTTGTCGGCCGTCTCCGCCTTGATAAACACGATTTCCGACTCCCTCCAGGGCGTATAATCCTCCCAGAAAATACTGTGGAACCAGATTTCCGGCTCCCCCTGCTCCGGCTTGTGACCCCAGGGATAACGATACTTGCACTTGCCCTCCACGAGCCCCCAGTTCAGGGCGCCGACCTTCTCACGCTTGAGAATCGGCATACAGAACTCGAAGGTACTGCCCAGCGTGCGTCCCATATACTCCTGGCAGACCATCGGCCGGTGGAAGCGGGAAAGCATCTTGATAAAAGTCTCCAACTCGGCCGGACCGTAATAGCAATGGAAGGTAATGATGTCCGACCAGCCGAGCGCGACGAGGATTTCGTCGAGTTTGGTCGTCGCCCCGTTGTAGCCGGGACGCTGCCAGACCGGCGAGGAAAGCGGCTGCGAGGGGCGCACTTCCCAGGCCCACTGATAGAGCGCCTTCATCCACTCCAGCGGGTCGCGGCCCTTCTTGATGTTCTCCGGCTCGTTCTGCAGGCACCAGTAGAGGATGCGGTCGTCGTTGCCGTAGGTGCGCAGTATATCCTGCAGGTACGCCTTGAACTGCGGCCAGAGCTCGGGATTGTTCATCATCTCCGTCGAAGGGCTGCAGCACCAGCGCCCGCCGCCGTGAATCCCCGGCTTGGGTCCGGGCTGGGGGCCGAGCTCCTGCTCGCTGCCGCCATTGGTACAGAAGGTAAAGGTCACCTTCAGGCCGTGCGACGCGCAGCACTCCAGCACCTTGTCGATCTTCTTCTTGAAGCCCTCGGCATCCGCCCACCAGAGTTTCTCGTGCAGGTAGATGCGCACCAGGTTGAAACCCAGTTCCTCGCACAGGCCGAACTCCTTGTCCAGCACGGGCAGGTTGAAGGTCTCGTCCTGCCACATCTCGAACTGGTTCACGGCATAGGAAGGCACAAAGCAGCACCCCACGGGCCACTCCTTGTCCGCCCACCAGGCACGCGCCTGTTCGGGGGTCCACTGCGTACAGACCGGCTGCACCGGCTCCGGGGCCGCTTTCTTTTTCTTCGCCGCTTCGGCACTCAGGCAGAGCCCGGCGATGGCTACAAGCATCAAAATCTTTTTCATATCGGGTAGTGGTTATTCCAGAGGATAAAGTGCGCCCTGCCCTGCCGTGGACTTGTCGGCGCAGATGCTGCGGATAAAGTCCACCTCGGCGGGAATGTAGGGCGTTTTGGCATCGTTGTAGAAAATACCGTGGGTCCAGATGGCCTCCGGCTTTTCGCCGGGCGAAAGGGAATGCACCAGCCCCCAGTTGATGGCCGCAATCTTCTCCCGCTTGAGGACGGGCAGGTAAAAATCGAAATACGAACCCAGTTCGCGCGACATATATTCTTCGCAGACCATCGGCCGGCGCATCTGCGACAGCGTTTTGATAAACTTCTCCAATTGCAGGGGCGGACGGTAGCAGTGGAAGACGCAGATATCTGAATAGACGTGCGCAAAGGCCTCCACGTCATAGCGGGACCGGAGGCTCCCGTCCGGATTGAAGGGGAACCAGGGCGACGAGGAAAGCGGCTGGTCCGGACGCACTTCCCAGGCCCACTCGTACATCTGCGCCATGATTTTCATCACGTCGCGGCGGCGCTGCGCACTGCGCAGGTTCTCCGGCTCATTCCAGAGCAGCCAGTAGAGGATGCGCTCGTCGTGGCCGTAGGTACGCAGGATGTCCTGCATATAAGCCTTGAACTGCGGCCAGCGGGACTCGTCAAAGAAGATGTCGTCTTTGGGGCTCTGCACCCAGCCCGCACCGGCGGGCTGCTTCCCGTCCGGGAAGGGGCGGCTGGAGCCGCCGTTGGTGCAGAAGGTAAAGGTGACCCGGATGCCCCGCTCCGCCGCGATGGAGAGCACCTCGTCGATGCGGGCTTTGAAACCCGCCGCATCCTGCAGCCACATATCCTCGTGCAGGTACAGCCGTACCAGATTGAACCCCAGGTTTTTGCAAAGATTGAATTCCCGTGTCAGGGAAGCGGGGTCAAAGGTTTCCGCCTGCCAGACATCGTATTGGTTACGGGTACCGCAGGGGGTCATCATACAACCCACGGGCCATTCCTGCTTCGCCCACCAGGCGCGGGCCTGCGCGGCGCTCCACTGCTTCACGCGGGCGGGATCGGGGGCGCTGATGCCCCAGCCGGTCTCGCGGAAGGACGGTTTTTTGCCCGCCTCGCCCTTCTTCATCGCCTGGCGGCGGAGCACTTCGGGTTCCGTGACGCTGCAAGGCGTCTTCCCGTCCGGCCAGAGGGCCGTCAGCGGACAGAATACGCCTACTTTTTCTTTCTTGAGCAGCGGCAGGCAGCGGTCCAGGGTAGACTCCCCTTCCCGGTCCAGAAAATCCACGCAAAGCAGGGGCCTGCGGAAGACGGAGAGCCGCCGAACGGCATTCTCCAGTTCCTTGACCGGTCCCTTGCAGCGGAAGGCGACGATATCGCCCTGCAGCGAGATGGCCGAGAAAATATCCATACGGCCGAAAGGCCTGTCGCTATAAGGATAAGGAATATCCAGGGCGGCGCAGAGCGGCTGCCGGACATGCTTTGCCCGGACGGCTTCAAAAATTCCGGTAATGACGGGAATCACCTCCTGCACGCCCTCCAGCGCCTTTTCCGGCTCCGGCAAGAGGTTCCAGGCCAGGATGCGCTTGTCCTGTGCAAACGCCGCACAGAGCGGCACGGGGTCCAGCGTTCCCGCCGTCGCGACGACGGCCTTCAGTCCACAGGCATCCACGGCCGCAAGGGCCAGTTTCAGGCGGGCGGAGGCGGGCGTCGTGCAATCCACCCGCAACTGCACCGCATTGCCCCCCAGGTCCCTGCACATCTGCAGCCCGTCGGCAAAATCCGCCGGGAGGGCGTTCCCCTGCGGGAGGTCCAGCGTCAGGCCGATGACCCATTCCGTCTCGTCCCACCAGGACTGGGACTCCTGCGCGCTCCATTGCGGACGGGCAGCAAGACCCGCCGAAACGCACAACAACAAGGCAATCAGATGCTTTTTCATAGGCCGCACCATTTTAAAAAGTCTTCCTTGGGACAAACGGCAATCCCAACCTGCGAATGCCCGCCGACCTTGTCCAGGAAATACTGCTCGTCGCGGTTGGGCACTTCGCCCTCCACGCCCCAGCCTTCATAATACATATACAGCATCCCTTCCCATTCGAAGACGCTCGGCGCCCAAATGGCGCCTTGGTCCCAGGTCCCGCGCGGTCCGCGGGTAAAGAGCGGCTGTGCATTTTGCACTTTGGTCCAGTGCAACAGGTCGTCCGAATACGCCACGTGGAAACGCCCGGGGAAATCGGGATTACGCGTCCCCGCCTGGTAGAAGAGGAACCATTTCCCGTCCATATAGAACAATTTTCCACCGTTGATGGAATACCAGTCGCAATTGTCCGGCCCGTCGCCGGGAAGCAGGATGTCGGGATGCTCCACGGCCTTTCCGCCGCTCAGCAAATTGGTAAACGAATAGATGCGCCGCGCTACATAAAGCCAGTATTTTCCGTTCCATTCCACCACATCCGCCACGCCGATGCCCACTTTCCAGGGAGTCATCACGGGTGTAAACGTCTCTCCGTCCGTCGTCGTGGCCAGCAGGACGCTGCTGGTCATCTCCCCGTCCTTCCAGCCGTTCCCCTTGTAATACAGATAAAAGGTTCCGTTCACCTTCAGGCCGCAGGGGTCGATGGCCTGGAAAGAATCCACCTCGTAGCCGTGGATATTCACATCGACAACGGGATTGCCGGCGTGATACTGCCAGGGCCCTATCGGATTGAAAGACGCCGCTTTCTGCGTATAATAACCCAGGCGGCTCTTGTACTTGTCCCCGCCGCGCACGAGCAGCCACCACTTTCCGTCCAGGGTCTTTTCCGGCGGCAGGACGTGCGGATTGGCAATGGAATTGCTCATCCAGGGCTTTGCCGGGTCCGGCAGCATCGGCGGCGCCGCGCGCTGGAAAAGCGAGAAGGCTGAAATGTCGTCGTCCGGTACATAAATGTCATCGACATACCAGACGGACGACTTTTTGACGCCATAGTCCGGGAAAAGATAAATCCGGCGGTAGAAATTCGAGTACTGCGTGTACGGTGAAAGGTCGAAACTCACCTCCTGCCACACGCCGGCCGGTCCCAGGGTACAGGACAGGAGGGTCTCGGGACAGGTCGCGGTATTGACCGGCGAAAGTTTGATCGCAAAGGGGGCGTTTGCGCGCGGCGGCAGCACCTTCAGGCGCACTTCGGCGGTCCGCAGCGCATAATCCAGGCAGAAGGAAGGATATACGGCGATGCAATCGTAGGTTCCTCCCGCAGAGGCGATGCGCAGGCAGGAATCCGACGGATTTGTTTCGCTCTTCGCGGGATTGACGCAAGTCCCGAATTCAATGGTTCCGGCGACCCGCTCGGCATAGCGCGTCTCGAAATCCGTCAGCAGATACAGGTCCGTATTCACCGGGGCCAGCCCGTCCGGCGTATCGCCCTCGATAAGTGTGCCGTTCGCCGCGTAGGTCAGCGCTGGGGCATTCATGAGCACGCCGGAGCGAAGCTGCACGGGGTCCGTCGTACGCACGCGCATAAAATCCGACCGGCTGCCATAGACCGTCAGGGTAAAGCCCTGCGAAAGCGTCACCGGCGGCAGCGCGACGATATACTCGCCGGATGCCGACAGGCTGCTCAGCACCACTTCGTCGACGGGTCCGACACAAGCCCCCAGGACCGGCGCACCGGAAGCGTCGAAGGACAGGTCGAAATCGCCGGCCAGGGCTTCCCCGCCATTGGCGCGCAGGGTAAGTATTTTCAGGCTGCCGCCGTAACTTCCCTTGTCGATACGGAGGCGCAGATAAGCACTCAACGCGCAAAGATGCACATCGTCCGTCTGCTGCGTGCGGCAGGCCAGCAGGGTGCTGCCGTAAGGGCAGGAGCCCGCCTTGTGGGTCTGCGCCGACGGGAAACGCACCCGAGACGCGCTCAGGTACGCACTTTCCGGATGCACAAGGGTATAAGGCGCCGATACTGCAGCGGCGAGGGTAAAGGTCGCCACCCGGCCGCCTGCCTGCGCAGGATCCAGCGCCGACGACATTTTTCCGTTGATACAAATGCGGTCGCCGGGCGACCAGAGCAGCGGATACGCCTCCCCTTCCTTGGCGCCCATATGCACCCGAGCCGCCGCATCGGCGCTCATCTGCACGGTAAAGCGCAAGGAGTCCTCCCCGCTCTGCCGGGAACAGGCCAGCGCGAGAAGGCAAATCAGCAGGAAGGCGAAACGGCTTCTCATAGGCCGCACCACTTCAGGAAGTCTTCCTTGGAGCAGGTGGCGATACCGATTTCGGAATGGCCGCCGTCCCGGTCCCGGAAATACTGGCGGTCGCGGTTAGTGACGGCACCTTCCACACCCCAGCCTTCATAATACATATACAGCATCCCCTGCCATTCAAAGACGCTCGGCGCCCAGACAGCCCCCTGGTCCCAGGCCCCGTGGGGCCCGCGGGTAAAGAGCGGCTGCGGATTCTGCACCTTGGTAAAGTGCTGCAAATCCTCCGAATACGCCACGTGGATGCGCCCCGGGAAATCCGGGTTGCACACCCCCGCCTGATAGAAGAGGAACCACTTTCCGTCCATAAACAGCAGCTTCCCGCCATTGATGGAATACCAGTCGCAGTTGTCCGGCGCGCCCCCCTTTTCGAGCACTTCGCAGCACTCTGCACCCTCGGAAGATTCGGGGTTGTCGTAGAAATAGATGCGCCGCGCCACATAGAGCCAGTAACGGCCGTTCCACTTGCCTACTTCCGCCACGCCGCAGTCGGACTTCCAGACCGGGAGCACCTTGGTAAAATGGATGCCGTCCGTGGTTTTGGCCACCAGCACGGTATTGGCGCCGTCCCTTGCGATCCCTTTATAATAATAATAGAAGGTACCGTCCACGGTAAAGCCGCAGGGATCGATGGCGGTATGCGCATCCTCGTCACCCCACCAGCCGGCAGGCATCGTCGGATTGGCATCGTGGTTCTTCCAGCCGCCCAGCGGATTGAAGTCCGCCACATCCTGGGTAAAGTAGCCGTTGTGGCCACGTTCGCCGTCGCCGCCGCGCACCATCAGCCACCAGCGTCCGTCCAGGGTCTGGTCCGGCCTCAGCACGCCCGGGTTGGCGATGGAATTGCTCATCCAGGACCGGGACTTGTCCGGCCGGATGGGCGGAGCCGCCCGCTTGAACAGGCTCAGGGCCGAAAGGTCGTTGTCCGGAATCAGCACATCGTCGAAGTACCAGAGATTGTGCGTGCGCTGCCCGCCGTCCGGCATCAGGTAGAATTTCTGGAAATAATTGGAACAATCGCGGTAAGGTGTCAGGTCCACGACGACTTCCTGCCATTTCCCGGAGGAATTGGTAGGGATTTCAATCTTCACGGGTTCACAGCAAGTACTGCGGAAGGGCATCAGTTTGACGCTCAGCGGCGCGCCGGCCTCCGGAGGCAGCACCTTGAAACGGATTTCCGCCTTCCCGCCCCCGAATTCCAGCGGCGAGGAAGGGTTCAGCGAAATGCAGTCCCAGAGACCGCCCTGCACCTCGATACACCCCACCAGCGGCGACGGGTTCACCGCATCCGGCGCCGGGTTGGCCACCACCGAAAAATGCGTATTCGCCTCGCCGACGGCACAGCAGCGCGTATCAAAATCACAAAGCGTATAGAGCCCGTCCTTGTCCAGGGGCGAAGCCACATAAGGCTGCCCGCCGCCCGGAAGGCAGAAGACATCCGCCTTTTCGGGCGCCCAGCCATAGACCATCTGCAACACCTTGGCGGCATAACGATGCCCCAACAACGTCACACCCTGACGGCTGAAACTCTTCTTGTTCTTGTTCACCAGACAACCCGCCGAACTCACATAATCACTGCGGGAAACACTCCGGGCGATATCCTGGATTTCCGGATTGATGAAGACACTGCGCTCAAAAGCCTCATTGGTCTCGCCCACGATAAAGGGAACGGGGCCGCACTTGAGGTCCGCACGCAGGGACGAGGCAATCTCATCCACCTTCGCCCGCCAGAGCGGGGCATAATTCTCGTATGCATCCTTCTCGCCCTGGTGCCAGAGGATTGCCTTGAGCTTTCCGTAACGCAGCGCCTCGCGGGTACGGCGCACAGCCTCGTCATAGAGCACGGGGACTTTCTCCCCATCGCGGAACAGGTCGTCGGAAGAAGACTTGGCGACAATCCGCTCGGCCCCAGGCATCCAGTTGCGGGCGGAAGTCTCGCCGCGGGCATTCACCACCAGCAGAATCTTACGGCCGGTCGCCCGGTGCACATCCTCGGCAAAAGCCCCGCCCAGGCAAGTCGCCTGCCATTTCAACAGACAACGCACCGACGAAAAACGGTTCAGCGGCTGCGTCGCCGGAACAATCTCCCCCAGGTCATTGAGGAGGAACACCCCGTCGAGCGCATACTTGTCCCGCGGCTCCAGATATCCGCGTCCCGCCATATTGGCCTCGCCAATCAGCAGATACACATCAAACTCGTCCGCAAGGGCCGCCCGCCCCTTCTTCCCCGCCGCATAGCCGAAATCCGAAAAGGCGATTGCCAGCGCAACGCACAGCAAAACTGAAGCCAACCGTTTCATACGCGCGGGGGAGAACCAATTTAGTTATTCAAATAATAGATTGCCCAGAGGTTGTCGTTGCGCTCGGCAAGGGCCTTGCGGAACATCTTCCGCGCCTTGCACTTGCGCCCGAGCGCCTTGTACCCGATCGCCTGCGTATAATACGCATCGGTATTGAGATCCTGCTCGAAAGGCCCGCGGTCAAAGCTCTCGAAGAAGCGGTTGTAATACGCCGTGTACTGCGCCTTCCCACATTCGACGATGTGCTTGTAAAGCGGACGCGCCTCCGACTTGCGGCCGAGCTTCTCCAGCGCGAGACCCTTCTCGTAGAGGTACTTCGCATCCTTGTCCTTCACCTCCACCTGCGCGGCCTTCTCAAACCACTCCTTGGCTGCATCGTTATCGCCCAGCTTCTCATAGGCCAGACCGATATTGTAGTACACCTGCGCATCGCGGGCATAGTACTCCAGGTGGGCATACCCCATATGGACGGGATACTCGTTGGAAGCCAGCTGACAAGCCAGCGCCTGCTGGTTGTCACCCTCCTTCCAGGCCTCCAGGGCCATCAGCTGACAGAGGTCGACATACGCGTCATGCAGGTCGTCGATGTGCTCGCGGCGGCTGTACTCGCGGGTGGTCAGGGACTCGAACACGGGCGCATACTCCCCGGCGAGTACCATCTGGCGCAGGGCGCGCACCTCGCTGTCATAGCGCTGCTCATAGACATCCTTCTTGCCGGCAAAGAGCGCATAGCGCTGCGCCAGCGGAGCGTTGATGTGCTCAAGGATCTCATCGCACTCGGTGAGGAACACCGCGGAAGAAGGATCGGCGGCAATCGCCTTCTGGTAGTACTCGACCGCCTTGTCATAATCGGCGGCATCCTTGGTATGGTACTCGTCCTTGAAACGCCAGTACCAACCGAGGTTACGCAGCGCCATCGCAAAGTCGGGACGGCACTCCACGGCCTTCTCCCAGGCGGCCAGGGCCTTTTCAGGCTGCTTCTGGTACCAGAGGTTGCCCAGGTAATACCAGGTATTGGCGGCATCGGGATTGTACTGGAGCGCACGGGTCAGGACGCGCACGGTCTCCAGGCGGAAAGGATAGACATAGTCGATGCTGCCCGCCTCGGCTTTGTCGTACCAGGCCTTCGCGGTCGCCGCATCTCCCTTCACGTCCGCAAGGTAACCCAGATAATACTCGGTGGTCGGATAGGCCTTCAACGCCTCGCTCTCCCGGAGCACCGCCTCGCCGTCCTCGGCAAAACCGTTGTTGAAATAGTAGAGCGCCAGCTCGAGGTAGCTCTCGGGAATGCCGCGCAGCAGCTTCACGAATTCAGCCTTGGGGGTAGCACCCAGTTCCACCAGTTCGCGGGTGGCATAGTAGTTCAGCGGATCGAAGGTCTGCACGTCGCGCGCCAGCGCAACCGCCTCGGCTTTCTTGCCGGCCTTGCGGAGGAGCGTGGTGCGGAGGTTCTTCGCATCAATGTTCATTCCGTTGTAATTCACGGCCATACCGGACTCCTGCAGCGCCTGCACGGCATTGCCGTTCAGCGAGGAAATCTGCGCCAACTGATAGTAGGCCGCCGATGCATACTCATAATCCCAGGCCGCACGGTAGAGGGTGTCGATGGCGTCGCGCCACAGGCCCTCGCTCTTGAGGCAGAGGCCGAGGTTGTACATCGCCTCGCCGTCGGCGACGCGGGTATAGTTCGCGCACTGGCGCGCCAGGGCGGTGCGCAGGTATTTCTTCGCGGTCTCGACGTCACCGTTCTTGCGGAAGAAGATACCCAGCTGGGTGTTCGCGCGAACATCGCCGGGATCGCGGCGCAGCACTTCATAGAAATAGTCGTTGGGGTCGACGTGCGCCTGGTGGAACTGGAGGTTGCGCATACCTACATAGTAGCACTCCTCGGTGTTCTTGATGCTCTTCGGATCCGGATTCACGGGCTGCAGGTCCTCCGGCAGCGGGGAATTGATGTCGTGGTTGAACGGATGATAGTTGATAAGCAGTTCACCCTCGGCGCTGTAGAGGCTCATAAGCAACTGCGTGGGGTCGGTCACCTCTTCGGCGGGGACGGTGAAATCGTCGGCAAAAGGCTTGTCGGGCGCGATGAGGGCGGTCTTGCTGTAGAGCAGCTTGCCGTCGTGGGTCACTTCGATGCGGGCGCCCTTGCGGATGCGCGTCACGTTGGCGGCCACATGGATGGCGCCGGAGGGATCGATGTCCATATTGACGGTGGCCTTCTCGTTGCCGCGGTTCACGTGGCGCAGGTTGCGGATACCGTACCAGTAGGCGGTGAACTCCTTGGTTTCATAGGGATTGAGCCAGCAGTAGTCGGGCTGGTTGTCGGAGTAGGCGGAGGTCATCAGCTCCACATAGGCGCCGTCGCTGTCGGTCAGGGTCTCGCAGTCCCAGGCGTGACCGTAGGCCTTGTGGCCCCAGGTCCAGAACTTGCCGCCCTTGTTGATGTTGTGGTTGCCGGCGAGCATCGTTCCGGCGTCCTTGCCGTAGTCATAGCCGCCCACATAGTCGTCCTGCAGGTCCTGGATGAACACGGAGTCGCCGGTCAGCGAAGGCAGGTTGCGCCAGTAGCTCACGTCCACGCCGATAAAATCGGGATTCCCCTTGTAGGGCTCGTTCGCCACGGGCCAGTGGATGTGGCTGAGCTTGTGGTGGAACATACCGAACTTCGTGCATTCCGGGAAGATAATCTGGTAGTTCTCGTTGGCGTGGGTAGCCACGTTGTTCCAGTGCAGCATCGAGTTGCGGTCCGGACTGTCATTGAAGAAGCGGCCGGTCACCTCGATATAGCTGGTTTCCGGATGCAGGGTCAGACCGATGGCCCAGCTCATCCGGTGGCGGTTCTCAACCTCGCCCACCCAGATGGTCTTGGAGCCGTCGCCGTTGTCCACGAGCTTCCAGTCGATGGGATACTGGCTGGTGGCCCGGTGGTGGTGGAACACGTTCCACTCCACGCCGCCGGAAATCCAGGCGCCGAGCATACCTACGTTCGCGGGTTTGATGACAGTCTGGCGGTAGAAAATCTCATAACCGTTGGTCTTGTCCGTCGCGTAGAACAGGCGGCCGCCGATATCGGGCAGCACGCAGACCTTGACGTAATCGTTCTCCAGATAGAGCGCGCGGTGCGTGGAATCCACCTTCTCGCGAGTGGGATTGTCGTTCATCGCATAGGGATAGACCCAGCGCTTGGCCCGCTGGTAGGCGAAATCCCGCGCAAAAAGCGGGGCTTTCTCCGGCGCGGCCACCCGGTAGGTCGGCAGATCGATCGTCCCCTCCCACATTTTCACGGGGCCGTTCTGGGCAGCGGCCTGCCAAAGGAAAAAGGCCGCGCAAAAAGCTACAAGAAAGATTCTTTTCATAAAGTTATTGAGATTGATTTGTATTATTTTCCTGTGATTTCACGTACGCCGCGTATTCCGCCGGCAGCACGCCATATTTCTCCCGGAAACACTTGGCAAAGTACGAAGGGCTGTTGAAACCGACGGCGTAACAGACCTCGCTGATGAGGTTTCCGCCGCGAAGGAGCATCCCGGCGGCCAGTTTCAGGCGCAACGAACGGATGTATTCGTTGGGCGTAGTATTGTAGATTTCCTTCATCCGGCGGTTGAGCGACGAGTGGCTCACGAAGAGCGCCTCCTCGATGCGTTTGTTGCTCAGGGCCGGATCCTGGATGTTGTCTTGGATGAACTTGTCGATGCGGCGCATAAACTCTTCGTCGCGGTCCGGCAGGTCGATACTGACCTTCTCCGAACCCCCGCGGTACACGTTCTTCGCCGCTTTCCGCTTCTGCAGCACGGACGTGATGCAGGTCATCAGGTAGTCGAGGCTGAAAGGCTTCTCGATGTACATCGACGCGCCGTTCTCCATACATTTGATTTTCGTGCGCACGGACGAGACCGCAGACAGCACGATGATCGGGATGTGCGCCAGCGAAGGCGTCGAATTCACTTTCGCGCAAAGTTCGATTCCGCTCATCGAATGCAGCCCGAGGTCCGTAAGCAGGAGGTCCACCTGGTAGGCGGAAAGTTTTTCGAGCGCCTTTTCCGCGGAATTCACCGCAATCACCTTGTACTCGGGGGAAAGCTTGCGCTTCAGGTAGCCCAGCAGGTCGGGGTTGTCTTCGACGATGAGCAGCAGCGGCATATTCGCCACCGGTGCGCCGATATCGTCCGGATCTTCCGGCGAGGTCTCCGCCTCTGCCGGGTCCACACTTCCGGCCGTATGCCGCAGGGGCAGCGTCAGGACGAATTCCGTCAGGTCCTGCCGCTCCGAAAGTACCAGGCTGCCGCCGTGCAGTTCCGCCAGACGGCGCGCCAGGGGCAGTCCGATGCCGAAACTCTGGCTCTCTCCTCCCGGGGCAAAATGCACGAAGGGGACAAAGATATCCTCCCTGCGGTCTTCGGGGATATCGGGTCCGTCGTTGCGGAAATACAGGCAGACACTCTCCCTTTCCTGCCGCAACTCCAGTTCAATGAAGGAGTCGGCGTACTTGAGGGCGTTGCCCAGCAGGTTGTTGACAATCTTGGAGAAGGCCTTGGTGTCCACCGCACAGGATATCTCCTCCTCACTATGCTGGAAATTGAGGCGCAGGTTGCGCCCGCGCACGGCTTCGGCGTAAGTGGAACAGACAAAACCCATCCGGTCCGTAACATTCACCTCGGAGAGTTCCAGCACATAGCCGTGCTCCTCCACGCTGATGAATTCCAGCAACTCCTTGACCAGTTTCTGGAGATAATCCGTGGACGTACTGATGAGTTCCAGGTCATCCTTGCGGTCCGCCGGGAGTTCGTCGTCCATCATCAGGTTCTGGAGCGGAGTGCGGATCAGCGTCAGCGGGGTCTTGATTTCGTGAATCACGTTGGCGAAGAAATCCATCTTCTCGTGATAGAGGCTGTCCTGGAGTTTCCGCTCGTCGGCCTTGTGGCGGTCGGACTGGGAAGAGATGGCCTTCCGATAGAAGAAGGTCAGCAGACCGGCCACGAGCGCAACCGCAACCAGCACGATCAGCAGAATGCCCGGCACGGACTGGAAGAAACGCGGCAGCACCACGATCCGGATGGACTTGTGGGCCTGACGCACGCGGCCGTCGTCCGTCATCACGCCGATGATCAGGTCGTAGCGGCCGTGGGGCAGATTGAAGTACTCGACGCTGCGCCGCACACCGACGCTGCGCCAGCCTTCGTCATAGCCGGCGAGCCGGCAGTAGATGTTATGCAGGGCCCGGTCCGGGTCTCCCGGGATGGAAAAATCCATCCCCAGGTTGCGTTCCCCGGCGCGGAGCTTGATTTCCGTGAGCAGATCCGGATGTCCCGCATCCGGATTGTGGGGGCGCTTCCCGCCGATACGCAGGCCTGTAACGGCTACCTGCGGGGCAGAAACGCCGGATTTGACGCGGGCGGGGTCAAAGAGGACCAGTCCGTCGCGGAAGCCGAAAACCAGACGGGCATCCGGCAGTTTGATACCGCCTTTGAGAAAGCGGTTGCAGTAAAGGCCGTCCTGCGTCGTAAAGACGTGTACGCAGGAGGTCTTGTCGTCATACTCGACCAGCCCGCCGTCCGTGCTGATCCAAAGATGGCCGGCATCGTCGGGCAGGGCGGTAAAGAAAAGTCCCTGGGGCAACCGACCCGGCCCGTTGGACTCAAGAAGCCGGAATGCGCCCTCCCGGAAACAATAGATTTCAGAAGAAAAGCCCGTCACCCAGAGCACGCCGCGGGCATCCTGGCAGACGGAGGTCGTCATCGCACTGACCGGCGCGTTCCCGCACTGCGTGCAGAAGCGTTTCACTTCTCCGCTGCGGGGATCGTAACTGAACGCCCCCATCGAATAGGAGGCCATCCACAGCGTACCGCCGGCGGCCTGCGTCATTTCTTCCACCGTCACGCCTTCCAGTCCGGGCAGGACTTCCAGGCTTCCGGAAGCACAGTCATAGGTGAAAACGCCGATGGCAGAGCCCACATAGAGTACGCCTTCCGCCGAACGGAAGAGGCTGACGACGCGAAGGTCGGACACTTCCTGCACCCGCCCCTGCGGGGTCAGGAAGTAAAGCCCGCGCTGGGTTCCAACCCAGAGACCGGCGTCCTCCGCACACAGGGCGGAAACCCCGGACGGGAGGTTCGCCGGGAGTCCCCGACGGCTCAGCGTGGCCGTGGCCGGATCCAGCAGCAGGATGCCGGCATTCGCCGTTCCCGCCCAGACCTTGCCGTCCGGCCGGCTGGCGAACGCGGTGAAATGCGCGCCGTCCAGCCGTTCCCCCTCCCGGGTGCTTACCAGGTTGGAGAAACGCTCACCGCGCACATTGGACCAGTTGACGCCGTTGTCGGCGGTGGCCACCCAGAGGCTGCCTGCCGCATCCGTCAAGGCGTAACTGACGTGATTTTCAGAAAGGGAGACCTTGTCCGCCGCATCGTGGCTGAGGCAAATGGTCTTGCCGGAGGCCGGATGATAACGGAGCAGGCCACCCGTGGTGCAGAACCAGACATAGCGCCCGTCACAGTTCACGCTGACGGGACGGGCCCCCTCCGGCAGCGGGCACACCGGCTCGGCCCTGCCGCTCACGACATTCACGCGGCAGAGCCCGTGACGCCCGGAAGCCACCCAGAGCAAGCCCTGGGCATCCGTGCACATCCCCTCGATATCATCCCCCAGAAAGAAATCTCCCTGCAGGGGAACGGCCAGCGAATCGCAGAGTTCGAAGAGGTCGTTGCAATAATCGGCGGCGAAAAGGCGCCCGTCCGCGGCACTGCAGAGCCGGTAGATGTTCCGGATCGGCGTCCCTTCCGCGGTGCGGACCGGCATAGGCCGGGCGCTCTCCCCGTCCGGAGACAGGAGAAACAGGCCGTTCGAGCGCACGCTGCAGAGCATCGCGCCGTCCGGCCGCCGCGCGATGGCGAAAACCCGGTCCGCGGGCACGCATTCCCCGTCGATATGCTTGAATTGGTCGGAGAGGAAATGGTAAACCACAACCCCGCCGTCCGTACCAATCCACACATCCCCGGACACGCCTTCCGCAAGGGAACTGACATAGTCCGACCCGTAGGTCAGGAAGCGGGTACCGTCATAGCGGCTCACGCCCCGGTACGTTCCCAGCCAGAGGTACCCCCGGCTGTCCTGCAGCATCACACGGACGCCGTCGCAGGGCAGGCCGGAAGAGGCCCGGTTAAAGTGCTGGAAACGGTAACCCGACTGTTCCGCCCCCGCAAAGGTGCAGAGGCAGAACAGCAGGGTTGCTATTAGGGCGCGGCGCAGCATCAGGGACTACTCCCAGGTATTGCCGGAGATGGTTACCCAGTGATTGGTTTCATTGTTGGTCTTGTCGTATGCGCTGATAAGATAATCGGTGAAATTGTCTTCATTAATCGTGTTCGTACTCGGAGCCTTCACCAGGTAAGTACCATTCACCTTTATCTGAACAGGCAGGACCTTGTTCCCGGAAATTTCGGAACCAAGCAGCGTATCATAGCCTTTGGAACGTGCCGCACCGGCCTGCCCCAGATTGACGGCACCGACAGCCAGTCCCCAATAAGTCCAAGCCGGTTTGTTCAGATATCCCATCTTGGGATGAATGAAACAATCCTTCACGCTGAACTTTTCAAGCGCTGCACCGATAATGCCGCCGGACGCAAGAACATAGCGCGATTCGCTTCCCACACCATAAGTACTGGCAGCGGAATAACCGGAAGTACAACCTTCGACATCGACAAAAGCACCGACGCCGACAATACCTCCGGCGACATTCATTCTGGACTGATAGTCTCCATTTTTCCATTTTGCGGGTTCGCTACCACCGGTAGCGGCAGTATTGCCGATAAGAATGTATGCAGCATTGACACAGTTCTTGACCTGGACGTGAAGGTCAGCGTCACTGTTCCCGTAAGCAGCTCCCACGATGCCCCCGTGAGGTCTCAGGTTACGATGGGTTGTTGAAGAACCTCCGTTGGACCAGGAATTCATATCGACGATACTACCATAGTTCTCACACTCTTCAATCACGGATTTGAAGCCAAGATTGTTGAGACTTTGAGCATAACCGGGAACATACGGGAGACAGCTGCCATTGGTATTGGCATTATACGGAGCCGTACTGCCCACAACGCCTCCCATAAGGGGAGCAATGTATGCAGATGCCGTATTCTGTATAAATTCAATGCGGCCTTTCGTCGTACCAGCCGTTCCGTTAACGCACTTGTAGACATGGAGGTAATTGGTCGCATCGGATGCAGCCCAGTTCCAGCCCAACACTCCGCCCAAGGCCACATTGCGCAAGAATCCTCCGGCCGGCGTGGATGTCATGATGATTGACGCATTATTGGTGCATTCGCTGATGGTCGCCATCGCAGAAAGCACATTGTCCGTATGGGTGGAAGCAGGACCATAACGTCCATCAGAAGCCGTCGCAAATATCGTATAAGAGGGAATTCTGGTGAAATCTTTTTCACTGACAAGCCCGACGATACCTCCGGCAAAAGAGATTTCACCCGATGTGTTAGGAGCAAGATTAAATGTGATGTCACCGATATTCGTGCAATTGGACACAGTAGTGCCACCGCGCAGATTGAAACACACGCCACCAACTAAGGTGCCATGCCCGGTTACCGTAATCGCCCCCTCGTTGTGACAGTCATCCATTTCACCAACGGTATAGGAACCATTACGCGAATTGGCGACCACAACACCGCCGATATTACAATAATCCCTATCGCAAGTTATGGGGCCATAATTGGTGCAGCCGCTCATCTCGCTGTCATTTACACAAGCGATTCCGGAAGTGCTGCTATTATTTCGGGCAAAGGTGATGGCTCCGTAATTGGCGCAATCCGTCATAACCCCTTGGTTAGAAGAAGTTATCGCCCCGAAATACTTCGCCCCGACGGAAAAATTCCCATGGTTCACGCAGTTCTCAAGAGACCCCAGCCCATTGGATGTACGTTCCACGCGACGGCAGATGCCGCCTGCAATGGTATCATCGTTCCCGTCAAATATGATGGTCCCATAGTTATGGCAGTCACTGGCAACACCGTAGACTCTGGTCACAACACACCCCACGGCAGGTGAACCTCCGGCTGTAATTGTACCATAATTGTTACAATTACTCATAGTATGACCGTAACCGATAAAAGCAGTGACACCGCCAATTTCTGTGGTTACATTGTCAGAAGACTGAATAATCTCACCATAATTATGGCATTGGGAGAAATCGGAGCGGGATGCCCCTATCACTCCGCCAAAATACTTGGCGGTACCGGGATCGAGCGTACCCCGATTAATACAGCCCGAACAAGTGACCATATTATCTTGAGCAAGATAGCCGACAACACCACCATAGTACATAATGGGGGAAGGCGTACTCCCGTTTTTTACGGTAGTAAGGGTCATAGAGCCGTAATTCGTACAATTGCGGATAACGCCAGCCCCCCCCGCCTGGTAAGTCCAACCGACGACGCCGCCCGCAGCAGCAACATTGGCCCCACCGGCCGTTCCTCCACAATTGATGTCTCCTTTGTTCACACAGTCCTCGATGAGACCGCCGGCAAGATAAGCAACTACCCCACCGATAGCCAGATAGTTCGCAGAACTCGCGGTAGAATACGTTATACTGGCCTTATTGATGACATTCCGTAACACTCCACCTTCCTGGAGGACATTCACGATAGGAGAGCCCAATTGCGGAGAGTGTGATGCGGTAAAACTGCCCTCAAAGGTTAGATTTTCAATGGTTCCATATACATTGGTAAACATCTGCGTCAACCATTGCGTACCGGGAGCGACAGTGATAGTATGTCCATGACCGTCAAGATGCCCCCTGAAATTGGACACGGAATTGTATCGCTTCGTCGTGGAGGTAGACCAGTCCACCTTGCTTGTCAGCGTGATATCAGAATAGATATTGACTTTACCGTTATCAACAAAAGCACTAATATCACCGAACGCTGCCTCACTCTCAGCTTTCACCGTATAGTAGTTGCTGCAAGTAACCCCGCCGTCCGCGGCCGCCAGGAAAGCAACAAGGTCTTCCTCGGTCCAGATACCCACGGAGGTTCCCTTCTCTACGAAGGTAAAGGAGGTCTTGTAGATTTTGCCGGCCTCCGGTGCAAACGCGGAGGTGGATTCCATTACACAGTATTTCTTGTCCGTGGTGCGCACGGTCACACAAAGACCGCTGGCCAGGGTACGGGCCGGAATGGGAATGATGAATTCCGTGCCGAGCGCCACGCCTTCCGTGCCGCAGTCCAAGGTGACGTCATTGCCATCCGCACCGCCCGTCAGGGAAGGTGTTTCACCGAAGACGGGAGCGAAGGTACCGCTGAGGTTCTCGTCCCCGCGGGCCGCCACGCTGATGAACTGGATCTTCTCGCTGCCGCTGCCGGCCACCGTCACTTTCAGGTAGGCCATCACGTGCTTGAAGGTCAGATTGCTGCTTCCGCTGGCGAGCATCAGGCCCGCCGCCGGATCGAACTGTCCGGGAGTATAGGTCTGGCCGGACGGCACGCTGACGGAGTATTCCCCGTTGAAATAGGCATTCACCGCAGAAGCAGGATAGACGCCCTGGAAAGGAGCATCCAGAATCCCGTCGAAAGTGAATTTCGCGGTCGTCGTACCGCCGGAAGCGAGTTCTTCGCTCGCGACGCCGTTCACGCTGATGCAGTCCCCTGCCGACCAGAGGATGGGATAGGCGTTGCCGGTCTTGTCGCCGAAGGAAGTCTTGCTGTCCGGAGTAAGGTCCCCGGCAGCGGTGGCTTCCAGAACGGTCCGTCCGGTCTTTTCGTTTCCGGAGGCGGGATCCATGGGTTCGAATTCCGCACGGCTGCAGGAGAAAAGGAGTGAAAGGGCGGCAGCGCCCAGTAAAAACAGTCTGTGTTTCATAAGAAGTTCCTCCATCGATTATTCCCAGCCGAAATCATAGTCCTCTTCCTCGGCGGGAGAAGTCCCGGCCAGGTTGCTGTCACAGAGCACGGACTTCCGTACAAGGGGGGAAATCCGGCAGGAAGGGGAGGCATAAGCCTCCCATTCCGCTGAAAATGATATAAAGTTGCGTTTCATTTTTTACTCTCCAAAAGTATTACCGGACATCGTCAGCCAGTGGTTCGTGGCGTTGT
>CACYHC010000036.1 GCA_902774145.1 uncultured Bacteroidia bacterium | reverse complement strand
AAGATAAATTCAAATCGGTTGACTCCAAAAACCTTTGTAATTACCTAACTTTCAATATTTTCAAAGAACTTTTATGATTTTTTAGTGGACACTAATGTATTTGAATAGTGAAAAAATTATTATTTGCGAAACTTGAGAGATTGACAATTTGTCAGCAAAAAGTCAGTGGCAAAGGTTTTGATGAATGTGCCGTTGCAGGCTGCGGCCTGTAAGGTTTGAAACAAAAACAAAAAAAAGGAGTAATACTATGGGAAAGATTATTGGAATCGACCTCGGAACCACCAATTCGTGCGTTTCGGTCATGGAAGGCAACCAGCCTACCGTTATCATCAATGACGAGGGTGCGCGCACCACGCCGTCCGTCGTCGCCTTCACCGGCAGCGGCGAGCGCAAGGTCGGTAACCCGGCCAAGCGTCAGGCCATCACGAACCCTCACAACACCATCTTCTCCATCAAGCGCTTCATGGGCGAGACCTATGACCAGGTGGACAAGGAAGTCGCCCGCGTACCTTATAAGGTCGTACGCGGCGAGAACAACACCCCGCGCGTAGACATCGACGGGAAACTGTACTCCCCGCAGGAAATTTCCGCAGTCATCCTGCAGAAAATGAAGAAAACCGCGGAGGATTACCTGCGCCAGGAAGTGACCGAGGCGGTCATCACCGTCCCCGCCTACTTCTCCGACTCGCAGCGCCAGGCCACCAAGGAAGCAGGCAAGATCGCGGGCCTCAATGTCAAGCGTATCATCAACGAGCCTACGGCCGCGGCCCTGGCCTACGGTCTGGACAAGAAGAACAAGAACATGAAGGTCGCGGTCTACGACCTGGGCGGCGGTACCTTCGATATCTCCATCCTGGAACTCGGCGACGGCGTGTTCGAGGTGAAGTCCACCAACGGTGACACCCACCTGGGCGGCGACGATTTCGACCAGGTCATCATCGACTGGCTGGCCTCCGAATTCGCCTCCGAGAACGGCGGCATGGACCTCAAGAAGGACCCGATGGCCCTCCAGCGCCTCAAGGAAGCGGCGGAGAAGGCGAAAATCGAACTCTCCAACGCCACCAGCGCAGAAGTGAACCTGCCTTATATCACGGCCGTGGACGGGATGCCCAAGCACCTTGTGCGTACGCTTTCCCGCGCCAAGTTCGAGGCCCTGTGCGACGAACTCTTCCGCCGCAGCATCGAACCTTGCCGCAAGGCCCTTGCGGATGCGCACCTGAGCGCTTCCGACATTGACGAAGTCCTGCTCGTAGGCGGTTCCACCCGTATCCCCAAGATCCAGGAACTGGTGAAGGAGTTCTTCGGCAAGGAGCCCAACAAGAGCGTGAACCCCGACGAGGTCGTCGCTATCGGCGCCTCCATTCAGGGCGGTGTACTCGCCGGTGACGTGAAGGATGTCCTGCTGCTCGACGTGACCCCGCTGTCGCTGGGTATCGAGACGCTCGGTGGCGTGATGACGAAACTCATCGACGCGAATACCACCATCCCCGCCAAGAAGAGCCAGGTGTTCTCCACGGCGGCCGACAACCAGCCTTCCGTCGAAATCCGCGTCCTGCAGGGCGAGCGCCCGATGGCCAAGGACAATAAGCAGATCGGCGTGTTCCACCTGGACGGCATCGCTCCCGCACCGCGCGGCATCCCGCAGATCGAGGTGTCCTTCGATATCGACGCCAACGGCATCCTGAACGTGTCCGCGAAGGACAAGGCGACCGGCAAGGAGCAGAGCATCCGCATCGAAGCCTCCAGCGGCCTGTCCGAAGCTGAAATCCAGCGCATGCGCGACGAGGCGAAGGCCAACGAGGAAGCCGACAAGGCGGAAAAGGAGCGCGTGGACAAGATCAACACCGCCGATGCGATGGTCTTCCAGACCGAGAAGAACCTCAAGGAGTACGGGGACAAGATTCCCGCCGAGAAGAAGACCGCCATCGAAAGCGCCTGCGCAGACCTGAAGAAGGCCGTCGAGGCCAAGGATCTCGCGGCCATCGACAGTGCGAACGCTGCGCTGGAAGCGGCCTGGCACGCGGCTTCCGAGGATATGGCGAAGGCGGCGGGCGCCCAGCAGGGTCCGCAGGGCGGTGCCGGATTCAATCCGGGTGCCGGTGCCCAGCAGGGGCCGCAGGGACCTCAGCCTGACTACGGCGGCGGCAATGATGCCCCCGACGAGCAGTAATCCTACATCAGATAAGCGGACATATCCTCGCCGCGGGCCATCCCCTCGCGGATGCGCGTAGAGGAAATGTCGACGAGAGGAGCCTCTATGACAGCGATGTCGTAGAGGCTGTTTTCTTGCAGCAGGTCCGCCCGGAGGGCGTCCAGGTCAAACCCTGTACGGGGATAGACGGCCACGCCGTATTCCAGCAGGATGCGCCGGTAATCCCGCCACTGGCGGAGGACGGAGAGGTTGTCCGCGCCGATGACCAGGGTGAAGCGGTTGTCAGGTTCACGCGCTTTGAGCGCATCCAGTGTGCGGATGGTGTAGAAAGGGGGTTCCATGCCGAATTCGATGTCGTCCACCCAGACGCGCAGTCCCGGGCAGCGGCTTACCGCGGCAATGGCGTTGTGGTAGCGTTCGCGGGCGCTGTGCTGCGGAAGATGCGATTTCAGGGGATTCTGCGGAGAGACCACCAGATAGCATCCGTCAAAGCCGCCCGCCGGCGTCAACTGTTCCATAATGGCCCTGTGGCCGATGTGCAGCGGGTCGAAGGACCCGGAATAAACGGCGATATGCTTTCCCATCGGCGCAAAGGTAGGAAAAAATAATTCTTTGGCGTATATTTGTATGCTATGCGTAAGAATTCTTTTCTTTTGGCGGCGATGGGGCTGGTGCTCTTCGCTTCCTGCGATGCGGGAAAGGTCAAATTGCTTCCCGGATCTGCGTTCCAGACCGTCATCGACGGGAAAGAGGTAGGACTTTACACCATTAAGAATGGGGATGTCACGATGCAGGTGACCAATTACGGCGCCCGTGTGGTGACGCTCTGGACCCCGGACCGCAAGGGTCGTTTTGCCGATATCGAGACGGGCTACGAGAACATCGACCGTTACGTGAACAATACCGGCGAGCGTTTCCTGGGTGCGGCGGTCGGCCCGGTGGCGAACCGTATCGCCGCGGGAAAATTCACCCTGGACGGGGAGGAGTACACGCTTCCGCAGAACAACAACGGCAACACCCTGCACGGCGGGGAGTTCGGCGTGGACCGGCTGGTCTGGGACGTAGCGGAAAAGACCGACACCAGTCTCAGTTTCCTGTTGGTGCTGCCGGACGGGCTGGACGGCTTCCCGGGCAACCGCCAAATCCATATGAAATATGCGCTGACTCCGGACAACGAATTTGTGGTGACCTATCTGGCCTTGACCGACAAGGCGACGCCGATGAACCTGTCCCACCATTCCTTCTTCAATCTTTCCGGCCAGAGCGACCAGTCCATTCTCGGCTATGAGCTGTGGATCAAGTCTTCCGCCGCCACCGAGGTGGACAGCCTGCTGATTCCCACCGGGCGGATTCTGCCGCTGGACGGCTCCCCGCTGGATTTCCGCACGCCCACCGTCATCGGCGACCGCGTGAATGCGGACGATGCGCAGATCAAGTGCGGTCCCGGCTATGACCACAACTGGGTGCTGGACCGTGAGGGTGAAGGCGTGGAAAAAGTGGCGTCGCTCTATGACCCGCAGTCGGGGCGCGGCATCGAGGTCTGGACGGACCAGCCCGGCATGCAGTTCTATTGCGGAAATTTCTTCTTCGGCGAATATCCGGACAAGTGGGGAAAGAACATCGGTTACCGCTGCTCGCTGGCTATGGAGGCGCAGAAGTTCCCAGATGCGGTGCATTATCCGCAGTTCCCGGACACCATTCTCCGCCCGGGCGACCTGTACACGCAGACCTGTATCTATAAATTCTTCGTCCGGTGAAAACGGTATTGGTCGTAGGCGGCGGCGGGCGGGAGCACGCGATTGTGAGTGCCCTGTACCGCAGTCCGCAGGTAGGAAAGATTTACTGTGCGCCGGGTAATGCGGGAATGGCCGGCGAGGCGGAGTGCGTTCCCCTGAAAGACACCGATGTCGCAGGGCTCAGGGCCTTTGCCCTGGGAAAGGGCGTGGACTTGACGGTCGTGGGGCCGGAAGCGGCGCTCGCCGCCGGGATCGTGGATGCGTTCCGTGCGGCAGGCCTGAAGATTTTCGGACATACGGCGGCGGCTACGGCCATTGAGAGCAGCAAGGAGTTCGCCAAGGTCCTGATGCAGCGCTACGGGATTCCTACCGCGGATTACCGCAGTTTTTCGGACTATGACGAGGCGTTGGCCTACGTGCTGGCGCGGCCGTTCCCCGCGGTACTCAAGTATGACGGGCTGGCGGCCGGAAAAGGCGTCGTGATTGCGCAGGATGCGGACGAAGCCCGCGCCGCCCTGAAGGATATGCTGCTGGACGAGACCTTTGGCAAGGGCCGCGTGGTGGTGGAAGACTACCTGACCGGGCCGGAGTTCTCCTTTATGTGTTTTGTGGACGGGGAGCGGGTGTATCCGATGCCGCTGGCCCAGGACCACAAGCGTGCCTTTGACGGCGACAAGGGTCCGAACACCGGCGGGATGGGGGCCTATACCGGCCTCCCTTTCATTACCCCGGAGGACCGGGATTTTGCCTATCGGGAGATCCTCTGCCGGGCGGCTTCCGCGATGTGCCGCGAGGGGCGTCCCCTCTCCGGCGTGCTCTACGGCGGTCTGATGAAGACCCCGCAGGGTATCCGGGTGATCGAGTTCAATGCCCGGTTCGGCGATCCGGAGACGGAAGTGGTGCTGCCCCTGCTGGAGAGTGATGCGTACGAAATCTTTTCGGCGGTGGCCTCCGGAGAAGCGGCGCCGCAACCCCGCTGGCGTGATGCCGTGACGATGGGCGTGGTGCTGGCGTCGAAGGGCTACCCCGGCAAGTACGAAAAGGGCTTTCCTATCGGCGGGCTGGAGCATGTGCGGACGCAGGTCTGTCATATGGGAACGGCGGTCCGGGACGGGCAGGTCGTGACGGCCGGCGGACGCGTGCTGATGGTCGTGGCGGAAGGGGAGGATATCGCCGCTGCGCGGGAAAAGATCTATGCGGAAATCGCCCGCATCGACTGTCCGAATTTGTTTTACAGGAAAGATATTGCTTATCAAGCGCTATGATTTTAGACGGAAAGGCGGTGAGTGCCACCGTGAAGGATGCGCTCCGGGAAAGGATGCCGGAGCTGGAAGCAAAATATGGCCGCAGGCCCTGCCTGTGCGTCATTATCGTCGGGCAGAACCCCGCCAGTCAGGTGTATGTCCGCAATAAGGTGCGCGCCGCGCAGTATGTGGGCATGGAATCGCGCCTGATCGAATTGCCGGAGCAGACGGGTGAGGCGGAACTGCTGGCGCTGATTGCGGAGCTGAATGCGGACGAAAGTGTGGACGGCCTGCTGGTGCAGCTGCCGCTTCCGCGCCATATCGACGAGGAGAAGGTCATCGAGGCGATTACCGTGGAGAAGGACGTGGACGGCTTCCATATCCTGAATGTCGGGTCGCTGCAGGTGGGACGGCCGTGCAGTGTGCCTTGCACCCCGAAGGGTATCCTGCGCCTCATCGACAGCACCGGCGTCCCTATCGAGGGAAAAACCGCCGTGGTGGTGGGCCGCAGCAACATCGTCGGAAAGCCGGTGGCGAAACTGCTGCTGGACCGCAACGCGACCGTTATTATGGCGCATTCGCGCACGCGGGACCTCAAGTCCTTCACGCTGCAGGCCGATATCCTGGTCGTCGCGGTAGGGAAGGAGAACGTGGTGACCGGCGATATGGTCAAGCCCGGTGCCATTGTCATCGACGTGGGGGTGAACCGCCGTGCGGACGGGTCCCTGGCCGGCGACGTGGACTTCGAAAGCGCAGCGCAGGTGGCGGGATGGATTACGCCCGTCCCCGGTGGCGTAGGGCCGATGACCATCGCGATGTTGATGGAAAATACCGTCGACTGCTTCCTCGCCGCGCGCCTCAGCGCGTAATGACCCCCTCCTGAAATACGATTTGAGCGGCATCTACCCGCTCTCCGGTGGCCAGACGCCAAAGGAGGGCGGGTATGTCGAATCCGCTTTCCAGCGCCGATGCCAGTCCGCCCGAGAAGCGCGGGTTGCATTCCAGGAAGAACGCCTGTCCGTCCGAGGCGCGGACGCGGAAATCCAGTCCGCAGACGCCGTGGTAATCCACCGCATCCAGTATCTGGCGGGCCCAGGCCTCGATTTGCGGGGCGCGCAGGCTCTCGCGAAGCGTAGAAACGCCTTTGCGCAACGGCGCCAGCACGCGGTAGGAAGCAGCGAAGAAAAAGCCGTCCCAGCGCAGGGCGTCCACGCAAAGGTCATAGCCGTCGATGTATTCGGTCAGCAGGAAATCCTTTGCCGGCGCGAGGATGTTGCGCAGGGCTTTGGGGTTGCCGGGGAAATAGACGCTGTCGCCGCCCTGTCCGCCGGGACGCTTGAAAACCACAGGGTACTCCGTTACGTCCTCAAAGCCCCTGAAGCGCCGCGGCTGCGGGATGCCGAGCCCTTCCGCGAGGGCGCAACAGGAAATTTTGTTGTCCAGCAGGCGCAGTTTTTCGGCGCTGTCCACGGGAATCAAGATGTCCGGAAAGCGATCCCGGTGCGCGGCGAGTACTTCCGAAAAAAAGGTGGGAATGACCATTCCCGCGCCGCATTCGTCGAGTTTTGCCCGCAGTTTCTTCAGGAATTCCCCTTCGTGCTTGCGGGCGTTAGGCCCTTCCATTACCGTTACTTCGAGCCCTTGCGCACGCAGGCTGCCCGCCACCAGCAGGCCGGTGTTCCCGCAGGGATTTGCGACGAGTATGTGCCTAGCGGAGGACAATCCTTTCGATGCGGCGGGGAATGGAAGTCAGGATTTCGTAGGGAATCGTACCGAGGATGCCGGCGAGTTCTTCGACGGTCGGGTCTTCGCCGAAAATCGTCACCGTGTCGCCCGGGGCGGCGTCGATGCCGGTGATGTCCAGCATACACATATCCATACAGATATTTCCGATGGTAGGGACGCGTTTCCCGTTCAGGGAGAAGGACGCGGCGCCGCAGCCCAGGTGCCGGTCCACGCCGTCGGCATAGCCGGCCGGGATGGTGGCGATGACGGTGCCCTCCGGGGCAATTTTTCCGCGCCGCCCGTAGCCGATGGTCCCGTCTTCTGGCCCCAGCTGCTTGATTTGCAGGATTTTGACCTTGAAGGAAGCGACGGGGGAGAGGCGCACGCCGGGCAGGGCGCTGATGCCGTAAATACCGATGCCCAGGCGCACCATGTCGAACTGCCAGTCGTTCCAGCGTTCGATGCCCGCGGAGTTGAGCACGTGGTACATCGGCTTATACCCCAGCGCGGCGGTGATGCGGTCCGCTCCGCTTTTGAAACTTTTCAGTTGTCCGAGGGTAAAGGCATCCTCGGCGGAATCTTCTGCGGCGGCGAGATGGGAATAGACGGAAGCGACGCGCACCTGCGGATGCGTCTGCAGGAAGGGTAGGAGCGCATCCAGCTCGGCGTTGCTGAAGCCGAGCCGGTGCATACCGGTATCCAGCTTGATGTGAATGGGATAGCCGCTGATGCCACGTTGTTCGAGGAAGGTGCAGAAGGCTTCGAGCGTGAAGAGGTTCGGGATGCCGGGTTCCAGCCGGCTTTCGACGATTTCCGGGAAAAAGTCCGTACCGGCGGTCAGCACCAGAATCGGCAGGGAAATACCGTTACGCCGCAGTTCCATTCCCTCGACGGGCAGGGCGACGGCAAGGTAGTCGGCGCCTTCCTCCTGCATCATCGCGGCGAACTCGGCGGCCCCGTGTCCGTAGGCATTGGCCTTGACCAGGACCAGCAACTTCGTTTCCCGCTCCAGCAGCGAGCGGAAATAACGGTAATTGGCACGGCAGGCGCCGAGCCGCAATTCCAGTCTTGAGAAGTCCGTATCCTTGTTCACAGACCACAAAATTACGAATCTTTTTGATAAAAACGCGGGTTTTTGTACCTTGCAGGGAATTTGCACACATCGGTTATGCAGTTGAAGAAAATTTTCCTTTCGTTTCTGCTCTTTGCCACGGCGCTTCCGGCCCTGGCGGAGGTGAGGGACACGATGCACGTCAACATTCGGGAGTACAACAACGAGCTGGGTTTTTACCAGAAGGCGAACCGGGACCTCGGCGATCCGCGTTTTATGTTCTATGACGACAAGACCCACATCGAATTCGGGGTGGGCGGCACGGTACGCGTCACGCCCTATGTCAGCTTCGCCGGAGAAACCTCCCAGAATGCCACTTTCCTGACAGGAACCATCGAGATTCCCACCAATATGGCGTCCGCCTTCGGGACGGTGCTTTCCGGGACGGAGGTGCATTTCAAGGCGCGCAGCTATATAGGAGAACACAAGATCATCGCCTACCTGCAAATGGGTGCCCGGATGGACGGCAGCGTGGGGCTCAAACAGGCTTACATCTCCTTCAACGGGCTTTCCGCCGGTATCATCCCGTCCTTCTTTATGGATTTGGAGGTGGGCGCGATGACCGTCGGCCTCTGCCCGGAGGTGCAGGTGGAAAAGTATCATCCGCTCATCGGTTACACGCATCTGTTCGGGAAGAACTGGTCCGCCGGTCTTGCCGTGGAGCATCCGGGCCTGGACCTCTCCGCTTTTTCTTTCGTGAACTCCGGAAAGAATTACGGTGTCGACCGCGAATACCAGCCCGCACCGGACATTTCCGCCCACGTGAAATACCGCTGGGACAGTGGCCACCTCCAGGTCAGCGGCCTTTTCCGCAATATGGTGTACCGTTCTTTCAAGGATCCCGACGACCCTGTGGAAAAGTGGGTGAACCGTTACCGTTGCGGCTATGGCGTGAGCCTGAGCGGCAATTACAAGCCCGTAAAGGACCTGAAGTTGTCCTTCCAGGCTGTTTGTGGTGCCGGCATCAGCAACTACATCTCGCATCTTGCCGAGTCCGACCTGGAACTCTATCTGGCGGGCAGCGATGCCGAGGGCTATTCGGATATGGCCCCGATTCCGCTGGCGGCCGGGATGCTCTCCGCGCAGTATAATTTCGGCAAATGCTCCGTCTCCCTGGTAGGGGAGTACAACAGTTTGCTGAAGAAAAGATTCGGTGGACAGGCTACGAGCGCTGACGATTACAAGGATTCTTTCGCCATTCTGGGGAACTTCTTCTGGAACATTACGAATTATGCCTACATAGGCATCGAGTATAACTTCGGAATGCGCTTCCGTTACCCGATGTTCGGTACGACCTATACCAAAGGTATGGCCAACCGTCTTTACGCCGTATTGGCCTATTGTTTCTGATATGGATGCGCTGAAACTGAAAGACGGCTGCGTGGAGTGGATCCGCGGCTGGTTTGAAAAGAACGGACCGCGCTGCTGCGCGGTGTTGGGGATGAGCGGGGGCAAGGACAGCACCGTTGCCGCCGCCCTTTGCGCGGAGGCGCTGGGCCCGGAACGGGTGGTCGGTGTGGCGATGCCCGCCGAAGGCCAGGGCCTGAACGGCGCCGATGCCATTTGCGCCCATATCGGCATCCGCTACCTGTGCCTTCCCATCGCCGGAATGGCCGCCGAAGCGGAGGCGCTCGCCCGCTATATGCCCGAAGGCGTCTTTTCGGACCAGACGCGGCAGAACATTCCCCCGCGGCTGCGGATGACGCTGCTCTATGCGGTGGCGCAGAGCGTGAACGGGATGGTGGCCAACACCTGCAACCTCAGCGAGGATTACATCGGTTACGCCACCCTTTTCGGCGATGCGGCCGGCTCCTTTGCCCCGCTCGGCGGGCTCTGTGTGCGGGAAGTGCGCGCCATCGGGCACGCGCTGGGTCTGCCTGCCGCATGGGTGGACAAAGTCCCCGACGACGGCCTGCCCTGCTCGGCGCCGGACGAAGAGAAGTTCGGCTTTACCTACGATACCCTGGACCGCTACATCCGCGAAGGGGTCTGCGAGGACGAGGCCGTGCGCGCCAAAATCGACGGGATGCACCGCCGCAACCTTTTCAAAACGGAAATCCTTCACATTCCGGCCTATATCCCGGAGGTTGAATTGTTATAAATGAATTGATATGGTTTCAATGTTGTTGAGCATAGCCGCATTGGTGATCGGCTATCTGTTGTACGGAAGATTCGTCGAAAAAGTGTTCGGGGCGGATGCGTCGCGTCCCACCCCCGCCCTTACGATGACGGACGGCGTGGATTACGTCATTATGCCGTCCTGGAAGGTCTTTATGATCCAGTTCCTGAACATCGCCGGAACGGGCCCCATCTTCGGTGCCATCCTGGGTGCGATGTACGGCCCTTCCTGTTACCTCTGGATTGTTTTCGGCTGTATTTTCGGCGGCGCAGTGCACGATTATTTTTCCGGTATGCTGTCCGTCCGCAACGGCGGAAAGGGGCTCCCGGATCTTGTCGGGAAGTACCTTGGCAGCGGCACCCAGAAGGTGATGCTCTGCTTTGCCTGCCTGTTGCTGCTGCTCGTGGCGGCGGTCTTCGTCTACAGCCCGGCGCTGATTCTCGGCGACCTGACGGGCGGCGGGGCCAAGAATTCCGTTTTGCTTTGGGTCGGCATCATTATCCTGTATTACCTGGTGGCGACGATGGTTCCCATCGACAAACTGATCGGAAAGATTTATCCCCTCTTTGCCTTTGCCCTGATCTTTATGGCGCTGGCGCTGCTGATTTGCCTTTTCGTGAAGTGGCCCGCCCATATTCCCGAGGTCTGGGACGGTCTGCAGAACCGCAATCCGTCCGCCGGCCGCATTTTCCCCTGCCTGTTCATTACCATCGCCTGTGGCGCCGTGAGCGGATTCCACGCTACGCAGTCGCCGCTGATGGCCCGCTGTATCGGCAATGAAAAACTGGGCCGCCCCATCTTTTACGGGTCGATGATTACGGAGGGTATCATCGCGCTTATTTGGGCGACGGTCTCCTCCTGGTTCTTCTATGGCGGCGGCAATGCGGAAATGGGGGCGACCGGTGTCGTCGCCGCGCCCGCGGTCGTCACCAATGTGTCACGCTATTGGTTGGGCACCCTGGGCAGCGTCCTGGCGATGCTGGGGGTGGTTGCCGCGCCGATTACCAGCGGCGACACCGCCCTTCGTTCCGCCCGCCTGATCGTGGCGGATGCCCTGCACCTGGACCAGAAACCCATCCGGAACCGGCTGGGGATCAGTGTTATCCTGTTCGCCGTAACGGCAGCCCTGCTTGTCTATAACATCAGCGATGCCCAGGGATTCAATGTCATCTGGGGTTATTTCGGCTGGGCCAACCAGACACTCTCCATCTTTACCTTCTGGGCCATTACCGCCTTCCTGGTGCATCTCCGTCCCGGTAAGCCCTACTACCTGATTTCTCTCCTGCCGGCCTGCTTTATGACGGCGGTCTGCGTAGCCTTCATCCTTACGGCGAAAATCGGTTTCCGCATTCCGCAGGCCTATGCCCCGCTCATCGGCGCGTTGACTTTCGCGCTTTCCGCCTGCATTTTCTTCTGGCTGAAAAACCGTTCTTCGAAATGAGACTCCGCTGCAGTATTCTTTCCGCCCTGTTGTTGCTGCCGCTGGCGGCGTTTGCCCAGGGGGCCTATGCGCCGGTGCAGCTGTTCATTAACAGCACAGACGGCGTGTATGCGCGCGGCGATTCTATCCGGATTACCGCCTCGGTGAGCCCGGAAGCGGAGGATACGCTGCTTTTCCAACTGCTGACCTACGGCCAGGTGACCTGCAAGAAGAAACTCCCGCATCCGCAGGGTGATACCCTGCTTTATACCGCCGCCTTTGATGCCCCCACTTCCTGTATCGTCCGGCTCGGTCCCGCCTCGGACCCGAAAAACGTGACGGGCGTGGGCTTTCTCGTAGAGCCGGCGTCTTTCCGGCCCGGTTTTGAGACCCCGAAAGACCTGCGTGGCTACTGGGATAAGGAATTGAAGAAGATGCGCCGCCTCAAGCCCGTCGTGGAGACTTTCCCGGCGGAAGGGCTGGAAGAGCAGGACGAAACGGAGTTCGTCTGTTACAAGATAGAAATCAATATGCCCTCCGGGCGTCCGTGCCGGGGCTATGTGGCTTATCCCCGGAACGCGGGGGTGCGCAGTCTCCCCATTTATCTTTTCGTCCATTCCGCCGGGGTGAACAAACCGGACAAGCGCGCGACGGCGGAGCGGGCGGTGTCCTACGCCAAAATGGGCTGTATCGCCCTGGATATCAACGCCCACGGATTTGAGGACGATATGCCGCAGGAGTATTATGACGCGCTGGACAAGGGGGAACTGCACAAGTATGCGACGCGGGATTTCACCGGCGTACAGGATTACTATTTCCACAATATGTATCTGCGGGACGTGCGGGCCCTCGATTATGCCGTTACCTTGCCCCAGTGGGACGGGAAGCGGATTTTGGTGCGGGGAACGAGCCAGGGTGGGGGACAGGCCCTCGCGCTTTCCGGCATCGATACGCGGATTACGCACGTGGTGGCCATCGTTCCGGCCCTGACGGACCTGGGAGGATGCCTGGACGGCCGCAAGTGCGGCTGGCCCTCGGCGCTGAACAGGAAATTTGCGCCTACGCCCCTCGGCCCTTCCGTGCTGGCCTATCACGACGGAGCGACCCTCGTGTCGCTGTTCAAAGGGGATTTGCACATCGAGGCGGGTAACATCGATATGACCTGCGACCCTGCGGCCGTGGCGGCAGCGTACAACAACGCGAATGCCGTCCGTTCAAAGCAGATTTTCTTCTTCCCCTGGCTGCCGCATACCCGTATGGACCTCCGCAACAACGCCGACTGGCGCGAAGCCGTCCTGAAGGCCCGCGACGCCTTTATCGAAGCTGCAATAAAGCCTTCAGTCCGTTAAAGGTCGCGTTGGAGATATCGGATACCGGTCCGATGTGTTTCAGGGGCAGTGTGTTCTCTTCACAGCCGGCGATGACCGCAGGCCCGAAAAGGTCGAAGGAGCGGGATATCTGCCCGCCAAACAACAGACATTCTATGCCCCATTGCGCGAGGATGGGGGTGAGTGCTGCCGCGAGGGTGCTTCCGACATCGCGGAAACGCGCTGCCGCCGCCGCATCGCCGTTCCGGGCCCGTTCGGCGAGGTCTTTTACACTAACCCCCTCGAAGCCGCGCAGGAAGCCCCGCTTGGAAGCGTAATCCTCCAGTATTCCGTCTTTCCAGGGCAGGTTCCAGACCGACACCTTCGGGGAACCGCTGTCGCTTTTCAGGATTTCCCCGTCGATACTCATCGAGAAGCCCAGACCGGTGCCGAGAGTAACCAGCGCGACGCGCCTATACGCACTTCCGGCGCCGGAAACCATTTCTCCGAGCAGCATGGCGTTGACATCATGGATGAACCGGAACCGGGCCCCGGAGCACGTGAGGTCCGCAAAATGCTCGCCATAGACCGCAGCAAACTTGTGCTGCATCAGGAAGATGCCGTTTTTGTAATCGAAAGGCCCCGGAATGGCCACGGCAACTTCTTCTGCATCGCCCACTCCTTCCTTCAGTGCTCCGGCGATCTGTTCGCGCGTCCCCGCGGAATCGACGGGAATCTCGCGTCCGTCGGAGCACTTGATAAAGGTGCCGCCTACGTCCAGTAATAACTTATCGCGGATCATGCTCGAAACCTTCGCGCAGTGTGGTTTTATGAATGCGAATGGGCTCGTGGCCGAGATTCACGATCTCATATTTGCCCATATCGGCCGGTACGCAGACGATGTCCATAAACTCCATCTTGAAGCAACGCTCCGGATGCGCTTTGCTACGGACTAACACATTGTCCCCGTCCACCAGCGTGAGGACGTGGAACTTCTCGCCCTTTGTATCCTGCTCGCACTGCTTCTCAAACTCCAGGCGGCGCAGGGAGATGTACATTTGGGGATTCTCTCCCAGGATGTACTCTTCCCAACCCTCCCCGGAAGCGTCCAGACGCGGCTTTTGCACGATGTAATCCGGACTGTCTGGATCATGGATGACGCTTGTGCGACGGTTCTGGTTGACATTCAGCTCGCCCAGATGCGTATGGATGGGCCGCTGCTTTCCGTCAAAGTCCAAACGCAGGTAGTCGTACATTTTATAGGTATAGGAGCCAATCGTGAGAGAGCCAATCTCCAGGATTACCTGGTTGCGGCCGCTGGAATGGATGGTCCCGGCGGGAAGCATTACCTGCAGGCCGGGTTTCGACTCCTCGTAGCTCACATACTTCATATAGTCGCAGGGCTCGTGCCGGGTATCGGCGGCCTCTATTTCCTTGAAGAACGCCGGGATGTCGGCATCGTCCCGGAAGCCGATGAAGGTCTTGGCCTCGTGGCCGGTCACAACGACATAGTAACTCTCGTCCTGACGGCCGAACTCGTTGTAGTTCTCTATATTAAACGCTCCGCCCGAGTGACACTGGATGGACATGTTGCCGGTCGAATGGTAACTGTCGTCGTAGTTGAAGCGGATAGGGAAATAGCCGCTGAAGTGTTCCACGGCCTTTTCTCCCATAAGATTTACGCCTTCCTTATGCACGAAGGAGCAGTAATTGATGTCCAGTTTTTCAAGCCCCGCCTCAACCACTACACTCACTTCCATGGGGATAAAGTCAAATACCCAGGCGCAGTTACGCATCTCCTTGGGGAGGTTGCGCAGGCGTTTCATATAGCTGCCGCCCCAGACCCCCTCCAGATAACAAGGTTTGGCCCGGAACGGATACTTGACCAACTGGGCGCAGATATCGGCAAAGGTCTCGAAAGGCATCATCTGGAGCTTCGCGCGGTCGTTGTCCAGGAAATACCAGTCAAGCTCTCCGGTGGCAAAAAGTTCCTTTCTCAGTTGCACGGCGTTCTCGAAGTCGCAGTAATAGCAGCGGCGAATGGTCCGGTTGATGATGCCCGTATGCGTTTTGCCGATGTTGGCATATTCCCCGGCGCGGATGCGGAGCATCGAATTCATGGGCGTGATGTCGAACCAGCATTTTACATCGTACAGGGGCCTGAATTCTTTGATAAGACTGCCGTAGCCATAGACTACGACCAGCGTTCCGGGGGCCTTCAAAGCGGGAATCCCGTTTTGGAAGGCCTTCACCTTTTCCGGGTCCATCAGGCCGATGTACCCTCCGTGGTAGACCTTTCCGTAAAGGAGCGTGGGGTCTATCTTCTTGTCCCAGATAAGGAGCGGGTCGATTATGGCGTCTATCTCCTCGCCGCTCTTGAAGGTGCGGGCGGCGGAGTCTACAAACGCTGTCTTGAAATCCAGCACGGCGCATTCTCGCGCCAAAAGGCTCACCATCAGGTCGAACTGGGTGGTGGTATAACCGTCAAAGGCCACGATGGCGCCCTCGGTGCGAACTTTCCCGGCTATTGCGGCGATGAACTTCCTGGCAACAGCCTGGGTGCCGCCGCCAACGATGGAATCGATTGTTTTCTTGCTGAGTTCCGGCCTGTTCACGGGTTTCGGGTCGTGAAAGGGGAACGGGTTGTACATGAAACTCATAGGTGTTGAATGTGTATTTTACAAATTTTTCTGACCTTAACACTATCGGATATCGAAATCGGCATACACCGGGAAGTGATCGGAGGCGAAAAGACCACCGTAGCGGGCATTGTTGCAGACATATCGCAGCGGGGTGACATTCTTGCCCCGGTAGTAGATGAAGTCGATGCGGCTGTAGTGGGACGGGACTTCGTCCAGTTTCCAGCCGTTGAACGTCACTTCCGGACCGGTCCGGAGTTCCGGTCTCGCATCAAAGGCGTGATAAGCATCCGTCCAGTGGGTGCGGTACACGGCTGAAGCATCGTGGCGCTCGTTCGCATTCATATCTCCCACGAAGAAGGAGGGCCATCCCTTGGGATTGTATTTCTTCTCCATATCGATGATGATATGGGCATTCTCCGCGTGCTCCTGCTTGTTGAGCGGAGCGTGCGTTACCATCATCAAATACTTCCGGCCGGCCTTGCGGTCCTTCAGGATGACACAGAAGCCCCCCCGGATGAATTGAGACTTGCCGTTGCTGCCGGTGTCGTTGACCTGCTTCTTCTCCGGCGGATCCGAGAGCCAGAAATAGTGCGGCTTGCCGACCATGGAGAAGCGGTCCTTGCGCCAGATAATCCCGTGTGCCTTCGTGCCGTGGCCGTCTTCGGCATACGGGCTGAAGAAATAACTGCCGTACTGCACGCCGCGCTCGGACAGTTTGCGCGGAATGCTCTCCTGTTCGGCGGCATCCACCTCCTGCAAACCGCAGATATCGAATCCATTGTCCAAAATAGACTGGATGAGCCGGGGCTCCCGGACCTGCCAGTTGTTTTCGGGACTGTCGGCATCGAGTTTTGCCCGGCGGAGGTTATAACTCCCGACCCGCACCTGTGCAGGCTTTTTGGCTTGCAGGTCGGGAGCAATGGTGAGTGCAAGTGCCGTACAGGCAAGTGTCATCAAAGTTCTCATTACCGGATATCGTAGAATTCAAATCCCATCATCTCTGCGAAATCGCGAAGCTGTTCGCGCCAGTCACCGTCCACAATGGCATAGTGCTGGGTGGCGCCGATGTTCAATACCTTCTCCCAAAGTTCCTTGGCGGGCACCACGGGACGGAAAATCGTATGGCTGTAGGTGGCCAGCAGGTGCTTCTTCGCGCTCTGCGGCGTATCTTTCTCGGAGAGGCTTTCGGCCATAAAGGTAATGAGCTTATACTTTCCGTCCTGCTCATAAAGTCCTGCGACGGTCTTCATCCCCGGACTGAAACGATACCACGCAAACGGGGCGCCGGCATACTTCCAACTGGTCTTTGCAAAGCGGACGTCACGGGAGATGACCACATTGTCCTGCCACGCAGGGTCGTTGTGGTCATTGGGACCGGCATGGCCGCCGGCAAAGGTGCCGAAGTCATCCTCGATATGGAAGGGCTCGATGAAATTCACATTCTTGCCGCTGAGGAGTTTCAAGATATAGGTAATCAATCCCGCGCCGATATCGGCCTCCGGCACCAGCACACTCACATTTTCATTGAACCACTGGGGGTAGAAGCCAGCGCGGCAGCCGGCGGTGCGGAAAGTCGCCTGGTCGATGTCGTTGTAGACATAGCAGTCCACGTCGTTCTTTTCGGCGAGTTTCTTGATCCCGAGGGTGGCCTTGACGCAGCCGATGAACTTGTCGTATTCCACGTCGTCCATCATCTTGTACTTCGCCGTCAGCTCGTCGGCATAGGCCTTTACCTCCTCTTCCGTAAGGTGCTCAATCTCGGTGCCGTAGTCACTGTAAGGCAGATAATGGATTTCCGGACCTATCTTGGTAAAAAGGTCGTAGTTATCGATGTAGGTGCTCCACATGGCCTCGTTCATATTGGCCATGAGCCCAACATTGGATTGCCTCAGGATACTGCGGACGCGGGCGGCCTGGGCGAAGATTTTGACCTTGTCGGTAATCTCCTCGCGCGTGCCCATGACGGTCTTTACGTGCTTGCGTCCGGTACGGGCCACGTCGCCGGAACCTTCCAGCGACCCCACCAGCGTGCCGGCGCAGAGGTAATCCACGAAATCGTCCTCGTCCAGGGTGGTCTCGAAACTCATCCTGGGCTTGGCTACATTGCAGAAAAGAATCGGTATCTCCGGGCAATCCCGGAGGAACCGGATCCACGCAAAGTCTTCGCTCCAGCTCAGGAATTCCGCATAGACAAAATCCACCTTTTCGTTATAGAAGAGGTCCATCGCCCGCTGGGCGTCCTCCCGTTCATAGACGATGCCCGGGTCCACCAGGTCCATAAAGTCCATCGTGGCCTTGATTTCCTTCACGGCCTTATCCTTGCGTTCCCCATAGGTGCCGCGCCTGGGGCCGCAGAGATTCTTGAAACGGGGCGAGGCAATCAGCAGGAGCCCGGCCTTCGCCTTTCTGCTTTTGAGTTCTTTATTCATGGCTATTCAGGTTTTTGTCATAATCTTTCTGGTAGCAGGTCTGGGCGACGACGAGCATCAACGCGCCGCAGACGACCCAAATGACCGCGAGGATGGGGAAAGTCCGCGACAGCGAGCCCATGCTCTCCTTGAGGGCGCCGAGCACCACCGGAGCGAAGGCGCCGACGGCGAAGCCCGTCATAATCATCGCGCTCGAGCACGACGCATGCAGGCGCTCGGGGGTCACATCATACAACACCGCATAGGTATTGGCATCGAAGAATGCGCGGAAGAAGCCCCAGCCGGCAAAGCTGACATACAAGACCCAGAGGGCCGGATGTCCACCCATCAAAAAGAGGAAAACGGCACCGCCGATAAGGCCGAGGCCCTGAAGGAACATACGCAGCTTGCGGCTCCTGAGGGCCAGCTTGTCGGAAAGCGACCCTGCCAGCAGGACGCCGATGAAGGCCGCTACATAGGTCCAGAACATGGAATTGAAGCCTGCCGTGGCCTGGTTCTGGGCGAATTCTTCCTGAAGATAAGCGGGGACCCAGGTCATGTAACCGGTAATCACGAAAATGAGGCCGCTGAAGCCGATGGTGAGCATAAGGGCGGTCGGCGTGGTAAAAACGGTCTTGAACCCGTCGAAGAAGCCGGGCTTCTTTTCTGCCCCGGGGGCGTCGTCTGAGGTGCTTGACGCTTCCTCTTTCGGATAATCCTTCAGCCGCACAATCATCAGTATTCCCCACAGGATGCCTGCTGCGCCGAAGATAATGAAGGAATACTGCCAGCCCATTTTGTCGGCAATCAGTCCGGCGAGCCAGCCGGCCAGAATCACGCCCACGTAATAGGCGGTCTGGTGGATGGACATGGCCCGGGCACGCGTATCGGTATGGTACTGGCCGAGCAGGGAATAGTTCGCGGGGCCGAAGAAAGCCTCACCTCCCCCCGTCGCCACGGAGCGCAGGATAATCAGCCAGAACATACTCGTTGCGAGACCGGTGAACATCGTCGCAACGCTCCAGAAGAGGATGCTCAGGGTCGTCACCCATTTACGGGAAAAGCGGTCGCCCGCCCAGCCGCCAATGGGGACCATAATGGCGTAAAAGAGATTGAAAATTGTAGCGATCAGTCCGACGGACGTGTCGGTAAGATCGAGTGCGTCCCGGATTGCGGGCAGTACGGTGTTGAACACCTGCCGGTCCGCCTGGTTCAGGAGATAGGCCATCCACAGAAGCAGGAGGACTTCCCATTTGTATAGGTTTTTCCGCATCGTTTCCTGTGTTTTATGCAAAAATAGCGTGAATTAACGAGAACCGCACCACAGCACACCACAGTTATTGAAAAAATGACTATCTTTCCTCTATAAATCCCCTCGGCACCATCGTTTCCTGTTGGCGAGCGGCTATCGCCGAGTGTTGGAGGTTACGAGGATATAACACCTAACACGAT
>CACYHC010000035.1 GCA_902774145.1 uncultured Bacteroidia bacterium | reverse complement strand
CTACAATATTGTCAATGAACTGGATGGTTCTACCGAACCGACTTTATTTGATTGTTAAACTTTATATAAACCGTCCGGAACTTTTACCGGACACACATGACCATAACTTTGAAAAAGGAATAGTTATGTAACGCAACATCTGGGTGAGAACCTCATTGAGGTTGTGGATAATAACCTTTCCTTTGCTCGGAATCTGGGCAATCTGTACGGCAGGCCGCTGCAGAGGCCTGCCTTTTTTTAGGTCATCAGCGTTTCAGCAGTTCGCTGACCTTGACCCAATAGTAATAGGCTTCAGGATTGTTCCTTCTTAGCCGAGAAAGGCGAACGGGAACTGTATCTGCGAGCCGTAATTTAGCCAGGCCTTCCAGGTCCGAAGAGTATGGTGTAAAGGAATCAACGCCCTTTTCCAGCATAGTCGCGAGGAGCGCCGCTTTTGCCGCATCCACGGTGGCATCCTCGATCATATAGCGTCTGCGGAGCATAAAGGCCTGCATTCTCTTGATGCCATCCTGCAGCAAGTCAAACTGGCCGATACCTTCTGCGCCCCGCGTGGAGATACACAGTGCTGTCTGACGGATATCCTCATATACTGGAGCAACATCCGGAGCCTGTTCTCTGTATCCAAGTTCAATGGGGACAATTTTATTGAACACATCGCGCACAACGGAGAAATCTGTTGCAGCGTCCATCAAGCGGGACACATCGAAAAGCTGTTTGATAATATCAAGAGAACGCGTTCTCCCCGATTTGAAATATGGAATTCCGCATGTGTTGGGGGCGAATGCGGTCAACTTGTCTCCAAGGATATCATTCACGGAAGGAACCCTCACACTGATGGCCGGTTCTTTACTTTCAAAGAATGGAGAAACAATCGGGCGACTATCAACTCTGCGGTACTGACTGTCTTCGTACAGGACATCCAGAACAATTGCATCTTCTTGCTGATGCTCGTTCTTGTAGGCCATCTCATAGTGAAGTTTCGAATGGCTCTTTGGAACGCTGGAGCGCTGCTTGCGCTCAATCATGGTGCAGTCTGTAAAGCCAAACTGTTCATACCCGTTCAAATACCGCATGATATCTGTCCCGGGCGGACAGATTATATCTATATCAACGGAGAGCCTGGAGGCAGAATCTCCCAGGATGAGCATCAGTGAAGAACCGCCCTTCCAAATTGCCGGACAGCCGTTTTTTACTAGCATTTCCAGCAGGGAATAAGCCCGGATAACCTTTTCAATGAGGTTCCGGTCATGGTATTGATATTTTTCGGAGACGGTGTTAATCCACTCCTGGCTGAAAGATGACTGCTTTATCATAATCCTATTTCGTTCAGATCTTTTTGTAATTCAGTATCTATGTGACGGCGCCGGGCATAGCGCATCATTTTGCTCACATTGATGACATTGCGTTCGGCAGCATTGCGCAGCACATAAAAGGCTTCACTTCCATGCAAATAATAGAAATCCTCATCTACCCGTATATCAACCAGCATTTTTTCAAGGGTAGGAACAGTTACCCCTTCGTGCACAAATACTGGAGACTCGGAAGACAGAGCTTTCACGAATATTGCATCACCTGCAAGGTCAATATAATGATAAATCATTTCTTTGTCCGGACGGACATACACTGTGAACCCTTGGGCCTTGAGAAGATTAAATGCGGCTTCGCAGCTGTCTCTCTCAGTTTCTACGTAGAGCACATTATTCGTGGCAATATTGTGCAGGTATGGTGAGAGATCCGAGCCCAGATAGAGGCAAAATGTCGCAAATGGAAGTGCCTTTCTCAGAATCTCGTTAACCTGCTTCATCCGCTGGTTGACCTCTGGTATAAACGGTTTCTTCTCTGCTATGGTGTAGTGTCCACGTGAAACTCTGGAAATCTTATTCTCCTTGGTAAGTTTGTTGAGATACCAATAGAGAGTAGTCTTGGGGATATTCTCGTCTTTATTCAGGTGCGCCAGAATGTCTTGTGCGGAGCAATTGATGTTGCTCTGCACAAACGAGAGGATATTGTTTTCAATCACATTCATGGCACAAAAATAACTAAATATTGGCACAAAATGAAAAAAATGCCAAAATTTAGTCCCGCGCTCTAGTGCTGCGGACTGTTTTGTAAAGGTCGGGAGAATTCACGGCGTTTGCAAATCTTTGCAACATCGCACGCCGGAATTAGCAGCAAACGATATGTCACTCAATAACTTTACAGTATTGTGATGAGTCCAGCGACCAGCGCGGCAGGAATAGCCAGTAGCATGCCGATGAAGCCGCCTTTGATGTGGAACCAGTAGTCGTGATAATCCTTGGCCATATCTTCCGTCCCCGGGATGACGTAGTGCCTGTCGTGGCAGAACCAGAGGCAGTCCAGGACGAAGGCGTCGAACCAGTTCACGACGCACCACAGAGCGTATGCCGTGAGGCATCCGCTCCAGAACGTCGTGCAGCCGTTGACATAGCGTACCAGCAGCCCCAACATGATGCCGAAGATGGCCATGGCTGTAATCTTCTTCACGTAAAAAGTCACGCCTCCGGGCCGATTGGACTCATCCACCAGCCCCAGCGACTTGCAGCGCTCTACAATTGTCGGAGGATAGTTGTACACCATCTTTATCGGGTCCCTGGACATCAGGAATACGAAAAGCGTGAAGACTACGCAGGCTATTATTGACTCAACAAGGAATAACATTGGGACTATTTAAGTTTAGCCATAAACTTCTCCTTGTTTACGATAAAACGGATGTGCGTCCCTTCCCCGATGAGTTTGTCGCCCTCTTTGGCCGCTACAGAGAAAGTGAGCTTCCGTCCTTCAACTTTTTCAAGAACAGCCGTCGCAGCAATCTCTGTACCCACTGCCGATGGTGCCAAATGCGTAATGAAAATCTGACCACCTACCGTTGTCTCTTCCGGAGACAACGACGGGGCCACCGTAAGCATGGCTGCGTTTTCCATGAGTGCCACCAGCCGAGGTGTAGCCAGCACTTTAAGCTGCCCGGATCCTTGCGCGATTGCGGTATCCTCCGGTGCTACTATGTGGAAACTTGTGTGATTACTTCCTTCAATCATTGTTGTTCCTCCAAATATCTGACTTCTTTTCCATTCGCCTTGGCGTACTCGATTTCAGAACGAGTGCTTGAGCCGATATAACCGCCCACGTTAATCACATAGATGCTATCTGCCATGTCGATTTTCCGCTTATGCATGTCATCCAGCATTTTCTTGGTCCCTTCCGTCCAGACTTCGTCATCTCCGGAATGCCCGAAGAGACCGACGCTGATGACGATGTTGCCTTCAAGGGTAAGGCGCTTCTGCGCCTCAATGAACTGCTCTTTGAAACGCGTGCTACCGCATAGGGTTATTACAGAGTATTTTCCTATCATAACGTAAAGGTACGATTTTTTACGTAGGCATCACAATTTAATTACACAACGATATGATATACGGATATATTCGCGTCAGTAGTGACAAACAGACAGTCGAGAATCAGAGGTTTGAAATCAATAACTTCTGCACCAGGGAGTCCATGAGCATTGATGGATGGATTGAAGAGACCATCAGCGGCACCAAAAGCTACAACAAACGGCAGCTAGGGAAACTTCTTAAACGTGTTCAGAAGGATGACCTTATCATCTGTGCCGAACTATCTCGTTTGGGACGCAACCTATTTATGATTATGGAAATTCTGAACATTTGCATGTCAAAAGAATGCCGTGTTTGGACCATCAAAGTGCAATAACTGACGGTTTTTGACCAATCAAACTGCACTAACTCGACAAAAACGACCCAGTAAAGTGCAATAAATCTTGGGCTATGACGCGAGATGGCGGAGAGCTTGCTGGGCTTCTATAAACAGGCGAAGGACACACTTTTTGGGACATTATCGTTTCAATCCATTGCAAATGATACGGATTGATTCGAAAAGTCAAAATAAATTTGTTGCCGGGGATTCATTTTTTACAAAAGCGCAAGAATATGGTTTTCAGCCGGAATCCTATGGAGAAGACAGGCACGTGATACCCGTATTCCCGACGGATTCGTAGGGCTTCTTTTATGAAGTAACGATCGTGTTCGATAAACGGAGCAACTTCAAGAGGAGGAAACATAAACTCGCCCAGCGATGAAACCCAAGAAGAAACAGAAGACACTCCGGATTACGGAGAAGGATTTCCTCCTGGCGAACCGCAGGGCCGCACGGCTGGAGGAAATCGAAGCGCACGGCCGGCCGGTCACCTTCCGCAAGGCCATCCACAAATCCAAAAAGGTTTATGACCGCAAAGCACTGAAAAGACAGGCATCCGACGATGACCTGGAAATGTAGCGCGGCAATCAGTTACTGAAAAAGAAATAGAACGCCGCCCACTGGAGCGGAATGCCGTCTGCGTGCCCGATGGTACGGTAGGACGCATCCTGCACCGTACCGTCATCCTTTATGCGGCCGATGGTCCTGTAATTGGCATCCTGTATGGTCCCGTCCGGCTTGATGCGCCCCACGGTCCTGTACGACGCATCGTGCACCGTTCCGTCCTCCTTCAGGCGGCCGACGGTTCTATACGATGCATCCTGCACCGTCCCATCCGACTTGATATGCCCAATCGTGCGGTACGACGCATCCTGAATGGTCCCGTCGGCCTTGATATGGGCGACGGTCTGATAGCCCGCATTCTTCACCGTCTGCGCGTCGATGCTGCCGCAAACGAAGATAAGCCCGGCGATAAGAATGAAAATATGGCGCATCAATCCCTATTTTTTCGTCAGAATCTTGTCGATCATGCCGTATTCGAGCGCTTCGCCGGCGGTCATCCAGTAGTTGCGGTCGGCGTCGGCGAAGATTTTGTCGAAGGGCTGGCCGGAGTGCTGCGAAATGATGTTGTAGAGCTCGGTGCGGATTTTTTCGATTTCCTTTGCCTCGATAAGGATGTCGGACGCCTGGCCCTGTGCGCCGCCCAGGGGCTGGTGAATCATCACCCGCGAATGCGGCAGGGCGGAACGTTTTCCTTTGGCCCCGGCGCAGAGAATGACGGAGGCCATAGATGCGGCCATTCCCGTGCAGATCGTTGCGATGTCCGGCTCGATGAGCTGCATCGTGTCGTAAATGCCGAGCCCGGCGTACACCAGACCTCCCGGAGAATTGATGTATAGGGAAATGTCCGCCTTGGGGTCGGTGGAGGCAAGGAAGAGCAGCTGCGCTTGGATGATGTTAGCTACGTCGTCGTCGATCGGGACGCCCAGGAAGATGATGCGGTCCATCATCAGCCGGCTGAAGACATCCATCTGCGCGACATTGAGCGGGCGCTCTTCGATAATCGTGGGGTTGATGTGTGCGTCTACGGCCGTCCGGTAGCGGTGAAGCGTCGTGGAGGGGATGCCCAGCGAGGCTACGGCGTACTTTTCAAATTCATGCTTAGACATATGCGTAATCGTTAAATATTTTCAGTGTCAGGCGTATCCTCCGGAAGGGGCGACCCCACCGGCGGAAGAGTGTGCCCTTTGGGCTGTTTGATGCCGTGTTCCACGGCTTTCCAGGCGGCGCCGACGATGCTTTGCGGACTTTCGGTCAGCCGGGCGGAATTTTTCTTAAAAGTGCGCAGGGCCGACTCCAGGGTGCTTTCCACCTTTGCGTTTTCTTCACAGAAGAGCGCCACGCGGTCCACCATGTTCTGCGCGGCGGTCACGATGCCGGCGATGTTGTCCATCTGTTCTTTCTGCACCCAGGCGCTGCGAATCAGGCGGAGGAAGGGGAGCAGGGTTTCTTCCGTGGTAATCAGTACGTTATGCTCAAAGGCCCAGGAGAACAAGTCCCGGTCCTTGAGACGTGCCAGCTGCCAGGCCCCGTAGTTGGGGATGAACATAATGACGAAGTCCAGCGTCTTGCGTCCCGTCACGTATTTCTGGTATTCTTTGCCGGTCAGTTCCCGTACGTGGCTTCTGACGGATTCCAGGTTGCGCTCCGCAGCGGCCTCGCGCGCTTCGTCGGAATCGGCGGCATGGTAGTCCGCCAGGGCGGTCAGCGACATTTTGGAATCGATGAGGATGTCCGTGTCGTCGGGGAAGTGCAGGACGAAATCCGGGCGCATCCGCTTGCCGGTCTCCTCGTTGCGCAGGAGCCTGCCGTCCTTGTCGCGCAGCCAGTATTCGGATTCGTAGTCGTGTCCTTCGCGCAGCCCCATATCCTTGAACATGTTCTCCAGGATGGTCTCGCCGAAGTTGCCCTGCATCTTGTTCTGCCCCTTGAGCGCCTTGGCCAGGTCTTCCGCCTGGTTGCCGATGGATTCCGTCTGTTCACGCAGGTGCCTGACCGTTTCGGCGAACTGCGTCTTGATGGAGGCGCTTTCCTCGGTGTGGGATTTTTTCTGCGCTTCGAAAGCCTCTTTCATGTCCCGGATGTTCTTGTCCAGCCCTCCGGTGATGTTTTTCATCGTTTCCGCCGCCTCTTTTTTCAGGGCGTCCTCGCGGGCCTTGAGTATTTTCTCGTTTTCGAGGGCCAGGGCGGTTTTAGCGGCCTCGATGGCCTTTTCCTGCTGGGTCTGGATCTCCTTCAACGCCTTTTCGTGCAGCGCCCGCTCGCTCTCTCGGAGCGTCTCCGAAGTGCGCAGTTCCGCTTTCAGGCGGATGGAGGAAAGCGCCCACCCGATAATGAGCGCGACAATGACCAGGGCCGCGATAGCGGCGATAATGACAGCAGTATCCATATACGTACAAAGATAACAAATATTGCGTATCTTTGCCTCGCCAAATGTAATCTCTATGCAACAATATATCGGCTTGCTCAACGAAAGTTATCCGCCCATCAACGACGGCGTGGTGACGGTGACCCGGCATTATGCCGAGGGCCTGACGGACAGGGGAGAGAAGGTCTGCGTGATGACGCCCCACGTGAAAGGGGGCCAATACGACGCCTATCCATACAAGGTGCTGGACTATCTCTCGATCCCCATTCCCGGGCGGAAGCCCTATGTGGCCGGCCTTCCGTGGATTGATGCCGGTTTCTGGCGCCTGGTGAACCGGATTCCCTTCAAGCTCCTGCACGTCAATTCGCCTTTCGTATCCGCCTCCATCGCCGAGAAAATCGTGCGCCGACAGGGGATTCCGATGGTCGGTGCCTTCCATTCCAAGTTCCGCGACGATTTTGAGAAGCAAATCCCCGTGAAGGCGGTCGTGGATGTCGTGATGAAGCGGATGGTGGCCTTCTATGACCGTTGCGACGAGGTCTGGGTGCCGGCGGAATCCGTCGTCGAAGTGCTCCGGGAGTATGGCTACAAAGGTCCCGTGGAGGTGGTGCAGAACGGAACGGACCTGGCGGGCGCGTATCCGGAGGCTTTTTTCGCGGAGGCCCGCAAGGAACTGGGGCTGGCCCCCGGGGAGTTCGTGATGCTCTATGTGGGGCAGCACGTGTGGCAGAAAAACCTGCGGCTGATGCTGGACGCGCTGGGCCTGCTCAAGGACCTGCCCTTCAGGATGTTTTTCATCGGCGCGGGTTATGCGGAAAGCGAAATGCACCGCCTTGCCGCGGAAAAGTGGCTCGGCGATAAAGTGACGTTCGTGGGCTCCGTCTGGGACCGGACGCTGCTGACGAAGTATTATGCGGCGGCGGACCTGTTCCTTTTCCCGTCGCTCTATGATACGGACGGGATTGTCAAGCGCGAGGCCGCGTCGCTGCGTACGCCGTCCCTGATGGTGGCGGGCTCTACGGCCGCTGCGGCCGCAAAAGACAGGGTGGACGCGTTCCTGTGCGAGAATACGCCGGAAAGCTTTGCCGCCGCCATACGCGCGGTCTCCGCCGATCCGGAACTGCTGCGCCGGGTGGGGGAGACCGCTTCAGTGTCGCTGGCCCGCGGATGGGATGCCGTCGTCGACGAGGTGACGGACCGCTACAACGCGCTTATCCGACGCGCTTGAGCAGTTCTTCCGTCTGTGCTTCGTAGCCGGGCTTGCGCAGGAGCGCGAACATGTTCTTCTTGTACGCTTCCACGCCGGGCTGGTTGAACGGATTCACGCCCAGTACATACGCGGACACGCCGCAGGCAAACTCGAAGAAATAGAAAATCGCGCCGAGGTTGCGCTCGTCGATGCGCTCGACCGCCACTTCCATCTGGGGAACGCCGCCGTCGATGTGCGCGACCTTCACGCCCAGACGCGCCATCGCGTTGCAATGCTCGATATGCTGCCCGGCGAGGAAATTCAGCCCGTCGAGGTTCTGCGCATCGCTGCCGATGACCACGCTGCGGTTGGCGTTTTCAATGTTGATGACCGTCTCGAACATGATCCGGCTGCCCTCCTGGATGAACTGTCCCATCGAGTGGAGGTCGGCGGTATTGGTGACGCTGGCGGGGAAGATGCCCTTGCCGTCCTTGCCCTCGGATTCGCCGTAGAGCTGTTTCCACCATTCCGCGAGGTAGGTGAATTTGGGGTTGTAGGTGACGAGGATTTCGACGGCCTTGCCGTAGCGCGCGTGCAGGAGGTTGCGCATCGCCGCATACTGGATGGCGGCGTTGTCTTCCTTGCGTTCGAGCAGGGCTTTGCGCTCGGCGGCGGCACCGGCGAGTATGGCGCGGATGTCGAAGCCGGCGAGCACGATGGGCAGCAGACCGACCGGGGTCAGGACCGAGAAGCGGCCGCCCACGTTGTCCGGCACAATGAAGGTGCGGTAGCCTTCCTGCGTCGAGAGGGTCTTCAGCGCGCCGCGGACGGCATCGGTAATCGCAACGATCCGCTCCGACGCTTCCTTCTTTCCGTAGCGCTGTTCCAGCATTTCTTTGAAAATGCGGAAGGCGACGGCAGGTTCCGTCGTCGTACCGGACTTGGAAATCACCACGCAGGCGGTGTTGCGCACGGCGGCCAGGTCCATCAGTTCCGCGACATACTCTTCCGAAAGGTTGTTCCCGGCGAATACGACCTGCGGCGCACCTTCCGGACGCAGGAACGCGTGGGAAAGGGCTTCCACCGCGCAACGGGCGCCCAGGTAGGAACCGCCGATGCCCACGACGATGACCAGTTCCACCCCGCGGGCCTTCCAGTCATCGCGGACGGCTTCCATTTCCGCAATCAGTTTTTCGTCGATGTCCACGGGCAGGGTTTTCCAGCCGAGGAAATCGTTTCCGGCGCCTTTTTCACTGTCCAGGACATCCCAGGCGCTGAGGGCTTTGCCAACAAATTCAGCGTACTCCGCATCTTTTACAAAGGGGCGGCAACCTTTCAGGTCAACTTTTACCATAGTATTTTATCGTTTGATTCTTTTTTTCTCTGCGAATGGGAACAAAGATAGAAAAATTTTTGCAAGTCCGGAAATTATCGCTATCTTTGCATCCGCTTTCCAAGAAAAGCAACCAGTCTGGTGCGGTAGTTCAGCTGGTTAGAATGCCGGCCTGTCACGCCGGAGGTCGAGGGTTCGAGTCCCTTCCGCACCGCTTAAAAGTGCCTTCTACATATGTGGGAGGCACTTTTTATGTCTGAATTTTCGTGATTTGGTACTAACTGCAGTCACGTTGAGGTGGCGGCAGTTCTTATATGTGTGCGTCTGGATCCGCTATCTCTCGGACCAGCTCTTGAGGTCGAAGAACATCAGCACGGTCTCGTCATCTTCCTTGGGGTCAGAAAGACGAGTGAATCCACACTTGGTGTAAAACGGCTCCGCCTCACGAAGAGCATCGACAGTGATATAACGGCAACCGGACTTCCTCTCCTTGTAGTACCAGGTCTGGATGAAGAAGAGGATGTCTTTTCCGATTCCGGAACGCTGCTCCTGGCCATCCACAGCAAACCGACCGATCTTCAACGCCGGATAGGATGACCTCCTCTTGGCATTGGGAATCTTCCGCGAAAGACGGTTCCAAACCTTGGACTTGATAAACTCACGGTCAATTTTGTCGTTGAGGATGCTGAAATAAGCAAGGATATTTTGAGTTGCGTCATCCGTAGCGACATACGTCACGGCAAGGAACTCCTTATCATAGAGCGTCGCATTGGGTGTATCGCCGTCGGTTTCCAACAAAAAACCGTTCAGGTCGGCAACGCCGCAGTCGAACGGTTTTATGACATCAGTTTCCGGCTGAAACTTGCGGATGGTATAACTCATAGCGCGAAGGAGACTTTCTTGCTGAGTCTTTCGTAAGCCTCCAACCGTTCTGCTCGCTCCTCCTCAGTCAGAGGAACGACATTCTGGGCCGCCATTTCGAAGCGGTAGGCATCCTCGTCATAGAGGACGGGCGTTTCTTTGATCGGTTTTGCCATAATTCGTTTCTCCTTTTTCTTTCGTATTCCCGCTCTATAGATGCGGTGAACGATGCAAATGTAACATTTTTTCTTCATAGCACTGCAAAAATTATGCGAATTAATTGATTGAATGGGTATTTGTCATATTTGTCAATGTCTCAGCAAGATGCTGAAGATTTCATTTCTTTTTATCCCTGGCATTTCTGGCATTATTGGCATTTTGGATGTGCCGAAAGTGCCAATAGTGCCACTTGTGCCATAGGGGGTTAGAGAGTATTACCGGTAACGTTTTTCATAATAGCCGTGGGTGATTTTACGGAAGAGACTGGTGGAGAGCCAGCGCTTGAAGGTGCGCTCGGGCATGCCGTAGCGTTCCGCCACCAGGAGGCCGGTGCGGGTCTCGAAGCTTTGGGGCAGTTCGTCGTAGATGGTCTTCTGCATCCCGGGGAGAGTTTCACGACTTTTGGTGTTCCTTCGAACGGAAGGGAGAGGATCCGCTGGATAATCTTGTTCCAGCTCTGGGCGATGCGCTCGTCGATATCGATGTCGTTGAATTTGGGGTACGGGACTTTCTCCGGGAAGGCGAAGAGTTGGGTCCACATCTGTTCGTCGGCGCCGCTTAAGGATGCCTTACAGATACCTGTGGGGCATCTTTTTGTTTCCGTTTTCGCCATTTCAGTGGTGCGCATTTGGTCCCGGACCAAATCCGCGCACGAATTTTTTGGACGGACAGCCCTCAATGTTTAACTTTGCCAAGCGAGTTTGGGAACAGTCGAACACGGAATCTTTTCATACTTTATATCAATAAAAAAACAACTCATTGTTTATGAAACGTTTATTCCTTCTTACCCTTGCAATTGCAATGGTTGCTGCGGTTTCCTGCGAGAAAGACACGCCGGAATCCCAGGCAAAACTCTTCGCAGACCCTGCCAACTGCTTTATGGTGAACTCCCCCGGTTTCTATACCTTCAAAGCCACTAAAGGCAAAACCCATGAGGACGTGGGCGCCATCGCTTCGGTAGAGGTCCTCTGGGAATCCTTCGGTACCACCGAAGAACCGTCCAAGGGCAACATCGTTTCCCAGGCCTACTATAAAGACGGTCAGGTTTACTTCAGGACCCCGGCTACCTTGAAGGATGGCAACGCCTTGATTGCCGCCAAGGACGCCTCCAACAACATCCTCTGGTCCTGGCACATCTGGGTATGCAATGGCTGGGATGCCACCGCAACGGCCCAGAAATATTTTAACAAGAGCAATGGCACTATCACCTACGGCGCCGTGATGGACCGCAACCTGGGTGCCACGTCAACTAGCATCGACGACGTTAAAAGCTTCGGCCTGCTCTATCAGTGGGGACGCAAGGACCCATTCCTGGGAAATGACGGTGTCACCGAGCACACTCCCGCCGTATCCACCCTGAAATGGCCCGACCCGGTCATGACGGATGCAGAAAAAGGCACCATTGAATACGCTATCGCTCATCCGACAACCATCCTTTACCCCGGGAACGTATCCTCTAACGTGGATTGGTATTACACGGATGTCCAAAACACCACGGACAACACCCGTTGGAATGAGAAAAAAGACCTTTATGATCCCTGCCCGGCAGGATGGACACTCCCCAGGGCATTCGTTAAAAAGGACGAGGGTCTCTGGTTCGACGCATTGGTCAATTGGCCCGTCTATATTCCAGATTGGGACAAAACACGCCATGGCTATGACTTTGCCGGAACACTCGGTAACGCCGCTTCCATCTGGTATCCGTTCAATGGCTTCTATAGTTACATTGACGGCAAGTTATATGACGGAGGTAACACAATCAATATTTGGTCCAGCGACGTTCCTGCAGATCAGCAAAATGTAGATGCATTTGTTTTCCATGTCAGAATTAGTTTGCAGGAGGACTTGATGGTGGAGGCGGCTTCATACGCTTCCCGCGCCAATGCCTTCCCTACCCGCTGCGTGGCGATCAAATAACAGACAACCTGCATATACAACAAACAACCCGGATCCCAAAAGGAGCCGGGTTGTTCCATTTATGAATGGCCTATCCCTTACTCGTGAATCTGGAAAATGGCGATGGCGAGGAGGGCTGCGGGAGCCACGAAACGGATGAGGAAGAGGATGGTTTTCAGCAGCCAGGCGGGAACGGGATGAGTTCCGCCGTTGGTGATTTCGTCAAATACGGTTGCCTTACCCAGCTTCCATCCTGCAAAGAGAACAATCAGCAGTCCACCAATGAGCATTAGGAAGTCGGCCGAAATGAAGTCGAATAAGTCGAAGATGGTTTTGCCCAGAATCTTCCAGTTGCTAAGCGGACCCATAGACAGGGAGCAGAGGCAGCCCAGAATCCAGATAAAGACGAAGCCCACAATCACGGCCGCCTTGCGCTTCATCTTGAACTGTTCGATGCAGAAGGCTACAATTACTTCCAGCATGGAAATGGATGAGGTGAGGGCGGCCAGTAGCAACGCTACAAAGAAGAGGATGGCAATGACACCGCCCAGCGGCATCTGGCTGAAGATATGCGGCAGCGTTACAAAGACCAGGTCCGGACCTTCGACGGGGCTGATGCCGAAGGCAAACACGGCCGGCATGATGGCGCAGCCGGCAATGATGGCAAAGAGCGTATCCGCCACAGCCGTCTGGGTACTCAGCGAGATGATGTTGGCATCCTTCTTTACATAGGACGCATAGGTAACCACCATGCAGGAACCCAGCGACAGCGAGAAGAAGGCCTGTCCCAAAGCTGCCAGGAAAGTTTGCGACGTCACCTTGGACCAGTTGGGCTCGAAAAGGAAGCGGAGGCCGGAGCCGCTGCCGGGAAGGGTCATGGAACGGATGGCAATGCCGATGATAATGAGGAAAAGCAGCGGCATCATCACCTTGGAAAACTTCTCAATGCCATTCTGAATGCCGGCCACAACAACCCCGGCCGTAAGGGCCAGGAAGATGGTGTGGCAGAGGATAGGAAGCCAGACAGAGGAGGAGAAAGAAGAGAACAGGGTCTTCAAGTTCTCAGGATCTCCTTCGGTAAAGTCGAAACAGATAGACTTGAAAAGGTATTCCGTGCACCAGCCGCCCACCACCGAGTAAAACGAGAGGATGCAGATGCAACATATGACGCCCAGGACCCCCACTATGCCCCAGTGGGTGCCTGGGGCCAGTTTCTGGAAAGCTCCGCGGGCGCTGGCATGTCCCCTTCGGCCGATGATGAATTCGGCCAGCATCACCGGCAGCCCGGCCAGGACGACGAAGCCCAGATAGATGAGGATGAAGGCCGCGCCGCCGTTCTCGCCGACCAGATAGGGGAAGCGCCAGAGGTTTCCCAGTCCCACGGCCGATCCGGCCAGGGCCACCAATACCCCGAAGGAACTGCCGAAGGAATCTCGCTTTGTCGTTTGAGAGTTCGTTGTTTTCATAAGGTTTTATTCAATTATTTTTCAAGGTTCATTTCCCTACGTTCTGCCGGTATTCCGTGGGCGTCATCCCGAACTGGCGTTTGAACTGCTCCCGGAAGTTGGCGGGCGTGAGCCCTACGGCCTCGGCGATGGAACTGATGGGCGTATCCTGTTCTTTCTGCATCAGGCGGATGGCGTCCTGCATACGGAGACCGTTGATGTATGCGGTGAAGGACTGGCCGCCGGCGTAGGCCGCGAACAGGTCGTTCAGGGTGTGACGGCTGATGCCGAAGCGGTCGAGAATGTCCTGCCGCTGTAAATTGATATTTGTGTAAAGTTTTTCTTCCCGAACCGTCCCGTCTATGCGGTCAAACAGTTCCCGGTCGGGTTTGGGACCGTCTGCCTGCGGTGAGGAACGGAATTCCGAAAGTTCGCTGATCATTCTGGTCAGCGCACGGTTCTTCTGGCTGATGGCGCGCTGCTGGCGGGCGCTGTGGACGGCAAACGCGGTAATGATGAACAAAACCACCGCAATCAACGCGATGATGCCATCCTTGCGGGCCGACCTGGCCTGCGTCTCGCGAATCTGCTGTTCCTGTTCCATAGCGTGGTAGCGGGCGGCATACTCCTGCGCCTCCGCTTCGTGCTTCTTTTCGTTCAACTGTCCTTGGAGGCGGGTGTAGCGGTCCATATAGGAAAGGGCCTGGACATAGCGTCCCCGGGCTTTGGCTTCGTCGGCGCGGTCTTTCAGGATGGCGGCGTACAGGACGTCCAGCGTGTCCGTGCCTATCCGTTTTTCCACTTCCGCATCGATGGCGGCGACCTTGTCCCATTCGCCCAGGCATTTCCACGCCGGCGCAATCATCGTGCGGCCGCCGTAGGAGTGCCCGTAGTCCGACGCTTCAAACAACCTGACATAGGTTTCGGCACGGGCGATGTCCGGCGGGGTCATCTGTCCATAGGCGCGGGCAAGATAGGCGTAGGCCTGTGCGGTGTAGAAATCGCAATAGTGCCCCATCCGGCTTTCGTCGGGCAGGCGGAAACTGTCGCGGGCATAGGCGGAAGGGCGGCTCCTGTAATCTTCCAGTTTTGCAATGATGGCCTGGGCGTCCGGAATCATTTCCGGAAAGCGCCCATCCCGTTCATAGACGACGATTCTGCGCTTGCGGGCGACGATGAACGCATCCATCCGGTCCACGCTGGGCGCCCCCTGGTCCAGGGCGTGGATCGTTTGTTCCAACTTGATCAATCCTTCTTCCCTGCGGCCTACCCGGGTCATCGCGGCGCCAATTTCGGCTTCCATACGCAGGGCTTCGGTTTCCATCCCGTGGGCCCGGCTCAGTTCCGCCCGCTCGATGGCGTAGCGGAGCCAGCGTTCGTCGTCGCTTTTCTTCCGACAGGCATCCAGCATTACGCCCAGCACGTTGTTGCGGTTGTCGAAGGTGGGCTTGTCCACCACCTGCGTCGAATCGTGCTTCAAAAGGTCCTTGCAAAGGGCGACGGCCTTGTCCCACTGCGGCCCTTCCACCGAATTGGCATAAATCAGGGCGCGAAGGAAATCGGCCCGGAAAGGACTGATGTTGCCTGCGATGAGGGCGGAATCGATGATGAGCAGCGCGCGCTCCGGATCCTTCCCGTAGACCTTCATCGCGGCCCGCGGGGTATAGAGCGAATCGGCTTCCCGGGGGATATATCCCTTTCGGTTCTGCATCAGCCCGCAGCCGCTCAATACAAGGATGAGGCCTGTCAGAAGGAGGATTTTCTTGACCATTTCCAGAGAGACTATTAAAGAAACAAAAATACAATTATTTGCGTATTCTTGCAAGATGCAGAACGAACTTCTTGACCGTTTACTTCAGATTATAGACGCAAAGATACATCCGCCCCCGGAATATTTTGTATCTTTGCAAACAATGGATAAGGGCAGTATCGGCATCCGCGGCGCGCGGGTCAATAATCTCAAAGACGTCTCGGTGGACATTCCCCGGGGAAAGCTCGTCGTGCTGACGGGCGTTTCCGGCTCGGGCAAGTCCTCCCTGGCGTTCGACACCCTCTTCGCCGAGGGGCAGCGCCGCTTTGCCGAGAGCCTTTCCTCCTATGCCCGCCAGTTCCTGGGGCGGATGACCAAACCCGATGTGGATGCCATCGAGGGCATTCCCCCCGCGGTGGCCATCGAGCAGAAGGTGAACATCAAGAATCCGCGCTCGACGGTGGCCACCACCACGGAAATCTACGATTATCTGCGGCTGATTTACGCCCGCATCGGCCGGACCTTCAGCCCGGTCAGCGGCAGGGAAGTGCGCTGCGATTCGCCCCGCGACGCCTTCCGTCATATCCTGGACATTCACGACGGCGAGGCCATCTTCGTCATCGCGCCCATCGGCTGGGAGGGCCTGGGCGACAAGGTGGAACTCCTGCTTTCGCTCAAGGAGCAGGGCTACTCGCGCCTCCTGGCGGACGGAGCGCCGCTGCGCATCGAAGCGGTACTGCAGGCCCCGGAAGCCTACCCGAAGGAAGCCTTCCTGCTGCTCGACCGTATCCGTCCGCAGGCGGAATATGACGCCGACGAGCGTACGCGCATCCTCGCTTCGGTGACCGATGCGTTCCAGCGCGGCGGCGGCCGCATGGCGGTGGTGCAGGGGAGTAATCGCCGGGATTTCAACAGTAATTTCGAATGCGACGGCATCGTCTTCCGCAAGCCCGACGATTTCCTCTTCAGTTTCAACAGCCCGCTGGGCGCCTGCCCTTCCTGCGGGGGCCTCGGGAAAATCATCGGTGTGAGCGAGGACCTGGTCATCCCGGACAAGACCAAAAGCATTTATGACGGGGCCATCGCCTGCTGGCGCGGGGACAAGATGGGCTGGTTCCGCGAGCACCTAATTGCGGTGGCGGAACGCTACGGGATTCCGATTTTCGAGCCCTGGTGCCGCCTGTCCGACGCCGTGAAGGACCTCATCTGGAACGCGCACAGCGTGGAGGGAGACGAAAATTCCCTCGTGGGCATCCATGAGTTCTTCGCCTGGGTGGAGACCCAGCGCTACAAGATACAGTTCAAGTATATGCTGAGCCGCTTCAGCGGCCGGACGGTCTGTCCGGACTGCAAGGGCAGCCGCCTGCGCAAGGAAGCCCTCTGGGTGAAGGTGGGCGGCAAGAATATCCACGAATTGCTGCGCCTCAACGTGGAACAGCTCCTCGCCTTTCTCGGGGGGCTGCAACTCACTGAGGAGGAGCGGGAACTTTGCGCTGAGCCCCTCGACGAAATCCTTTCGCGCCTGCGCTGCCTGGACGACGTGGGCCTGGCCTACTTGACGATGGACCGTGCCTGCAATACCCTTTCGGGCGGCGAGAGCCAGCGCATCAACCTGGTGGCGGCGCTCGGGGCCTCGCTCGTGGGGTCGATGTACATCCTGGACGAACCCAGCATCGGCCTGCATCCGCGGGACACCCAGCGCCTGATTGCCGTACTGAAGCGTCTGCGGGACCTGGGCAACACCGTCGTCGTGGTGGAGCACGACGAGGAAATCATCCGCGCGGCGGATGTGCTGCTGGACCTCGGCCCCGGCGCCGGCTGCTTCGGCGGGGAAATCGTTTTTCAGGGCAATGCGGACGCGGCTTCTCCCGAAGCGGTGGACAAGTCTTTGACCCTGCAGTATTTGCGCGGACTGAAGCCGCGCTATCAACGGGAAAGGCGCGCGCCGCAGGGGGAAATTACGGTGGAAGGTGCGATGGAGCACAATCTCCGCGACATCGACGTGCGCTTCCCGCTGGGCTGCCTGACGGTGGTGACCGGCGTGAGCGGCAGCGGCAAATCGACGCTCGTGGGCGGCATCCTCTATCCTGCACTCTGCCGGCGCCTCAGCGACAGCGGAGACCTTCCCGGCGCGCACCGGGGGCTTTCGGGCGACCTTTCCCGCATCGACCGTGTGGAGTACGTGGACCAGAACCCCATCGGCCGCAGTTCGCGCTCCAATGCCGTCACCTACCTCAAGGCCTACGACGATATCCGCAAACTCCTGTCGCGGCAGCAGGCGGCGGTCATCGGCGGATTCGGCCCGCAGTATTTTTCCTTCAACGCCGACGGCGGGCGATGCCCCGAATGCCAGGGCGAGGGCATCGTGCATATCGGGATGCAGTTTATGGCGGACGTGACGATGGTCTGCGAGGAGTGCGGAGGCAAGCGCTTCAAGCCCGATGTGCTGGAGGTGCGCTACCGCGGTCGCAATGTCGACGATATCCTGAACATGAGCGTCGACGAGGCAATCGACTTTTTCGGCGCGGCTCCCGAATCCGAAGCGAAGGAAGTGGCGCGCAAACTCCTTCCCCTGCGGGAAGTGGGACTGGGCTATATCAAGCTGGGACAGAGCAGCAGTACGCTGTCGGGCGGTGAGAGCCAGCGGGTGAAACTGGCGTATTTCCTGTCGCTGGGCAGTTCGCAGAAGAAGCGGGAGCGCATCCTCTTCATCTTCGACGAGCCGACGACCGGCCTGCATTTTTCCGACGTGGAGAAATTGCTGCGTTCCTTCGACATGCTGCTCGCCGACGGGCATTCGCTGGTGGTCGTGGAGCACAATCCGGATGTGATCCGCAATGCGGACTGGGTGATTGACCTGGGCCCCGATGCCGGCGACCGCGGCGGCACCGTCGTCTTTGCCGGCACCCCGGACGACCTCCGGCATTCCGGCACCTGTACGGCTAAATTTATATGATATGGTGAAAAATTCATTGAAAATTCCATTCCTGTCCGCGGTAGCCGTGGATGCTGTCCCGGAGGCGCTCGGGCGTTTTGGCGAACCCTTTGAAGTGTCGAATGTCAATTGGAAGGAGGAGTTCCCCTATACCCCCCTCTGCCGAGGACGCATCGCCCGGACGGACGAGGCCTTCCTCATCGGCTGGGAGGTAAGCGGTATCGGCGTTACGGTCCGCAATCTGGAAGACGGCGGTCCCATCTGGGAGGATAGTTGCTGCGAATTCTTCTTCAAGGACCCTGCGTGGCCGCATTATTTCAATATCGAAGTGAATGCCGGCGGCTATCTGCTGGTGGGGAAGGGGACTTGCCGGACAGACCGGGTGCTTCTTCCGAAGGAGGAGATGGCGCGCATCGTACGCATCGGCGGCGTCCCCGCTCCGGTGGAGCGTTCGGAAGGCCGCTGCGACTGGCGGATGACGCTCATCCTTCCCTTCGACCTCTTCGGGCTGGACGCGTCTGCGCTGCCGCCTGTCCTACAGGGGAATATTTACAAATGCGGCGACAAAACCGCCCGCCCGCATTTCCTCAGCTGGGCCCCCATCGACACGCCCGCCCCGGACTTCCACTGCCCCCGCTTCTTCGGTGATCTCCTGCTCGTTTAGCGTTTCAATTGAATTCCGCGGTGGCGGCGTCTTTTTCCAGGGTGAGGGTGGCGCTGAGGCGCGCGCCGCGGCCAAAGGGCGGCAGGGCGACGCGGTAACTGCAGGCCTTGCCCCGCACCGTTCCTTCCAGCACGATCGAAGTGGCCGGCGTTCCAGCGCCGCTCTCCCGGCTGTCGTTGGGATAGACATAAAAAACCGCATGCGGTTCAATCCCTGATGCGCCGATATCGTGGGCGAGCGGGGTCTTTTGCGTACAAAGCCCGGTCTCTTTCTGCCGGAAGCCGTTGGTGCGCAACAGCTCGGCTTCCGGATTGATGTCCTGCAGGTACAGCACAGGGTCTTCCAAAAGCGTATAGGCGCCGATTTCATTGTAGATGCGCGCCACCTCGATGCGGCA
>CACYHC010000034.1 GCA_902774145.1 uncultured Bacteroidia bacterium | reverse complement strand
ATCAAGGGAAACGGGCAAAAGTATGCCCCTGCCGCCACTGGTGCGAATACAGTTTATCGCTCTGTCGGTAATCCAGGAATGCGTTGCACTTCCAGGCCGGAGGACAGGATGAGGTCGCCGTCACCGGATAATTTCTCGGCGCCGGGCAAATCGAGCAAAAGGATGGATTCCTCCTTCGTGTTGGTCTTGAAGACGATTCGCGTGGGGAAATGAGCTTTGACTAGACCGGTAATTACGTCGGTCGTGAGCCTTTGCGTCGCAACGATCAGGTGAATGCGCGCCACCCGCCCTTTTGCCGCCAGTTCGAGGATGGGCTGCAGCGGAGCATCGGCGAATTCATCGATAAAACAGCTTCGGCGGGGGAGTCGCTCCCTGCCTTTTCGCTCCTGCGCCGTACCTCCCGCTATCAAGATATGCGGAGCGTCCTCGATAGCCAGACCAAGAAATGGGTTGTTTTTCATTCGTTCATCAGTTTAATTGTTCCACAGGTGTCATTATTTTGACACGGCAAAAATAAAGTGCGATACTGCCAAAATCAGGTAGATATATCAAAATGAGGCAGTTATCAACAATGCCGCGTTCGCTACGCAAGATGAATATATTTGGAATTCAGTCGAAATATGATAACCTTTGTATGCGTAAAATATATTATGATGCAATGACGCGTATTGTTGCCTAATGAACTGTATCTGCAGATGAATATAGAAGAACAACAGATTCGTGATTTATTTGACTTTTCTAAGTCATATAATGACAAGAAGGAAAAGCTAACGGGTGAACTGGGTTTTAATTTGATTGACAATCTGCCAATCAACGAGATAGCAAACAGCCGAATCTTGTCTCAGTTGCTCCAGTTTCAGTTTTCCGGAGAATACGTCGTCCTTCAGTCATTTTTGGATTATATAGCCCTGGAGCATCCCGACACTAAATTTGGAAATATTAAGATAGAGCATCCGATAATCTCGCAAGAAAAGGCTAACATAGATATTTGGATTTGTGATAAGAATTATGCCATAATCCTTGAGAATAAAATTTATAATGCCAAAGATCAATCAGCTCAAATCAAGAGGTATATTGACTATACGAAAAAAGCGGGATATCGTGAAGAAGATATTTTTGTTGTTTATTTACCGTCGTGTCCAAGTAATCCTGATATTCAATCGTGGGGTGATTATAAAGAATCCTTTAAACATCGTTATTGCTCCCTTTCGTATAGCGAGGATATCCTTCTATGGCTAAAGAAGTTGATATCTCCAGTCTCACTTTTATACAGTGGCCTTGTTCAATATGAGGATTATCTTGAAGGATTTAGCGGAAAACGAGAGCGTGATTATTTATATGATATGGAGTTAACAAAAATTATTGAAGACAGGCTCAATCTTTTGCCTTGCGGCTCAAAAGAGAGGTTTGAACAATTGCTTCTTTGTGCTAATCAAATGAAGCAGCTTACCAATAAAATCGATCTTCTTATTGAAGAGGCAAAAACTAAATATTGGGAATTCCAGTGCGAGCAAGATCATCCGGGGATTTGCAAAGCCGAAGGGTTTCCATTAGTGAATAGAGTATTATTGTTTCAAGATATTGAGTATGTCCTCAGCATTGGCATCGATTACAGTAGGCTATACTGCCAACTTGAAAGAAGAAGCCCGCAAGAAAGGGTTCCTCTTGAACAAGATCAGCTTTTGAAAAAAATAAAAGATTCCCTACCTAAAGTTAATGAATTTCAAGCATGGGAATATTATAACTTCAATGACATTGAAGGTGTTTATCGGTGCTTTTCCAACACATGGCTGAAACTTGAGTGTTTAGGATGCATATTTAAAAAGAACTAATATCCTGCCAAGCTTTGGCATTCTGTTGGGCTACCTTTGTGATATGCTTTATAATAACAATAAAAGTGTAATTTTAATTGTTCATTGCTACTCTAAAACCGAATTTAACTATTTCACTCAATGCATTAATATTCAAGATTGTTTAATCTAAATTACCATTATGAATACAAGTTGTAGAATGACCAAAAGTGGTCACAGTATGCCTTTTTTGATGGCCTGCACGAGCGCTGAACCTATTTATGAAGAAACCGCCTCACCTTATACGTTATATAATCCTCATTCGCAAACAAGTGTGATAGATGCTCGGGTAGTAGGTACGCGAAGCTTAAAAGTTTCGACTACGGTCAAGCGAACAATACATGGGCCTCGTTGCTCTAGTCAAGACAAAAAGAACGAAATCGATGACCAGAAAAATGTTTGATGATACTCCTGTTTACCAATAAGGAAGATTGTCACCCAACTCCTGTAATAGAAAAGTTGCGAGAGATGGGGTGTCCTGTTTTTCGATTGAATACTGAATGCCTTCTTCGGGATTATACTTTTTCATATTATAACGGCCAAGACGGAGAAGATTTTATCATTCGCTGTAGGGATACAGGTTTAGAAGTGCGCAAAAAAAATATTTCTGCCGTTTGGGACCGTAGGCCAGAAGCCCCGTTGGAATTTTTTGAAAATACTCCGGAAATAGATAGGCATAATCGTGCGGAGGCCTTAACATTCCTCGCTTGGTTTCGCTACTCGCTTAGAGATGTCCCATCACTTGGGAGTATTATAATGGACCGTCCGGCTGCCAGTAAAATATTGCAATACAGAATTGCCCGTGAAGTTGGATTCACTATCCCGGAAACACTATTCACAAACCAAAAAGACGCGGTATTATCCTTCGCCCTAGGAAAAGAATTTTTGGCGCTAAAACAAATGGGAACTGAAGGTATAGTGGATACCGAGAAGGATTTACAGTACATTTTTTATACCTCGAGAGTTTCTTCAGCATTACCGCAATCCTTTCCAGAAGATGCCTTCTCTCAAACGGTATCATTCATTCAAACTTATATCCCAAAAGCGTGTGAGTTGCGGGTGACCGTGGTTGGAGAACGCTGTTTTGTTGCTATGGTAGATTCGCAGAATCATAGCAATATTGCAGCGAAAACTGATTGGAGGAGAGATGATAGCGGACAATTGAAATGGTCTGTCTTTTATGATTTTCCTAATATTCAGAAATTGAGGTGCCTTTCTTTTTTAAGAAGAATGGGGCTAAATTTTGGATGTTTTGATTTTATACTCACACTTGAAGGGGAATACGTGTTTCTGGAGTGTAATCCTAATGGTCAATGGCTATGGCTTGAACAGCAGACCGGGCTGGAAATATCCAGCACTATCGCGAAATGGTTAGCTAATCAAAATAGGAAATAAGATGTTTATCATTGATTGGATTCGAGAAAAAGCTACAACGTTGGGGTTGGATGATGTCGATTTGATAGAATTATCCCGTTATTTTGAGGTCCCTGCCCTCGTGCTCTATAATGCTGTTATTGTAGAATTGATTACAGCGTTGTTTTATGCATATGTCTTATTGTGGGGCTGGGTTCTTGATGCTCGAATATTTTGGTTTGCGCCTGCTTGCTGTGGTATTATGACTTTTGTTGCGCTTCTTCCTTGTAAACTTCTCATCATTGAAGATATGAAGACGACAATTATTGCTACTGTTGCAGGTTGGGTGTTCCGTCTCCTTATCTACATCGGACCCATTTTGGCGGTTTGCGACATTATTCCTAAAAAACAATGGTGGATCACAGATTTTGCTCCTGAAGTTAAGTTGCTCTACATTCTTTGGTGTGTCGTTTTTGGATTGTTGACTTGGGGAAAGATTCCCAAGAATCAGAGTCTAGCTCTGCGTTATGCCCTATGGAAGAGCGGAACGGGGACAGAAGCATTTGATGAATTCGTTTCTAGACGAAAAAAATACCACACCGCTAAAGCGGATCTGGAGTTGATGAAAAATAATTTAGACATTTTCTCCTCTAGATTCAAAAACGGGATGTTTGTTGCATTGATGTGTTCGTTCCTTATGGGATGTTACCTTCCTCATGTAGCTGAATCATTAGGTCATCGTAAATCTTGGAATAAACGTTCAGCCGAAAAAACTCAAATAGTTAATTATTGTAATCAGCCAAGAACTGTGTGTTTGATGACTAATTTTGGCCACTGCAATCCTCCGGATGTAGCGTTTTCAGCTAGTAGGACAAGTCTGAATTAGACAATGGGGATCACACAAATACAAGCAGTCCTAGAAATAATTTTATGAATACTAAAGAACTCGAAACAGCCCAGGAGGCCATTGAGAAAAAAATCTATGACATCGCTAAGGCAAACGGGTTGGTAAATGATGATGTGGATCCAATAACTGACGGATTTTACGATGCGGCTAAGTATCTTGATTCTGAGAAGCATATATTGTGGGTAATGAAGGAGCCTTATGATAAAGTAGAGGCCGAAAAACCTTACGGTGGCGGGTGGAACCTTGCGCGTGATTGTTTTGCTAAAGATGACGCCTGGTCTAATCGATCCTGGCAGCCTATCATATATTCGATGTATGGTTTGAAGTATGGCAAGTTATGGGATGATATGGACTGGATTCGGGACGATAAATCCATGGCGAACATCCTGCAAGAAATTGCCTACATCAATGTGAGCAAGATTCCAAACATGCCCCACTCAAATGATGGTTACATCAGCGAGTGTTATGAAAGATGGAAGTCAATCTTATTCGAGCAGATTAGTGTATATAATCCAGATGTGATAATCTTTGCCGGCACTTTTAAACATTTCAAGAAAGACCTTCTCCCTGACCTTGCCGGAAAGGGAGACATCTCTTTTGAAAACACCAAAGCAGGTGAGTCTTACAAATGGGAAGGCAAACTATTACTTGATGTCTATCACCCCAATAACCGAACGATTTGCAGAGAGGTGTATGTGAACTCCATCATTGAGGCAATTAATTCGTTTTATAAGAAATAGGCTTCGTAACAGTACTCTGATTTAGGCGTAGGCAGGTACAGCGGAGGGAGAGAAAATGGGGCAAAATGGAGGATTCGCTGTACCTAGGGTACAGTGGATTCTCCAAAAACGCCTAAAAACGTCAAGTCCGCTGTACCTCGCGTTCGCGGGCGCAGGCGGGCTGGCTATTTCGCCGATCTTGTATTGATTTTCTTTCCGTTGCGGTCCCAGGTGTAAATCCAGCCGTTCTTGCGGGATGTGAAGGTGTCGCCGGCGACGCCGATGACCGTCCCTACCGTGCTCTCGCTGAGGGTCTTGTATTTCTTGCCTTCGGCGTCCCAAAGGTAAACCCAACCGCCTTTGCCGGAGACGAAGAAGGTGGAGCTGTAGCCTACGACATCGCCGACCGTGCTGGTGCTCAGGGTTTTGTACTTCCTTCCGGAGTCGTCGTAAAGATAAATCCAACCGCCTTTTTGTTCGATGCTGGAGATGCGGTGCGCCCCGGCGGCCAGCGAGAGACTTAACAGAGCCATAAGTAAATACTTCATCATATGCACCCAAAGTTAGTGAATAATTTTGATGCGACATAAAGGGGGCGGTCACTTTGTGTATAAAACGTAAAAAACGTCCATAAAACGTAAAAATCTGTATCCTGGAAGTGCTATCGCCTTTCAGTTGTTCTTTTAGGAGTGTAGATTTGTGGCAAAGAATCGTTGAGATTGTTAGAACTTTTACTATCTTTGCCATGACAAAGTATTCAGAGATTCACCGAAAATTGAGACGAGCCGGATGTTATGTTTTCAGAAACGGGAATCGTCATCCCATTTGGAAAAGTCCGATTACAGGACAACTATTTGAAACCAGTTATCACGAAGCCGAGGAAGCAAAGCCTGGGACAAAGAATGATATTGAAAAACGTTCAGGAGTAAAATTATGAAAAAAGACAATAAGCAGGTGGCCATTATCGAGCGAGGGGAGGACGGACGGTATTCCGTTTATATCGAGAATAAGAATTATCCGTATGGCATCATAGGGACGGGGGCGACGGTGAAGGCGGCTATGGCTGACTTTCTGGCCGGGTATGAGGAGATGAAGGAGTGCGTTGAAAGCACTGGGGAGACTTTTGTGGGAGCCGAATTTATCTTTAAATACGACATCCCCTCATTTCTGCAGGAGTATGCCTTTGCATTCAGCCTGGCCGGGCTTGAAAGGATTACCGGCGTCAATCAGAAGCAGTTGGGGCATTATATCAGTGGATACCGCAAGCCTTCGGACAAGACCATCCGCAAGATTGAATCGGGGATTCACGCCTTCAGCGAACAACTGAGCGCCGTCCGGTTTTTATGACGGTTAGATAAACATCGCAATGAAGGGGCGTATTTTTCCTCAAAAACACTGGTTTTCGGGGAAAAATCTGCCCTCGGGGGCACATTTTTTTGAAAAAATCAAGGAAAACGGGCAAAAGTGCGCCCCTTGCGGCTCCGGCGCCATCAGCCCATTCTATCCGCCCCGACAACTACCCCGACAACCTTCCGGCCGTTAATTCTTCCCCTTCACCAGTTCCGCCCAGCGGCGCTCGAAGGCGGCCAGCGAAAGGGCCGTGCAGACGGATGCCCGGCCGCGCAGGCCATAGGCGGCGCGTTCTTCCGCCGGGAGGGACGCGATGCGCATCACCGCTTCGGCGATGGAGGCGCTCAGCTCCGGATGGAAGAGCGTGCCGTTCACCCCTTCGTGTACGTAGCGGGGATTGTCGCTGACGGCGCTCACTGCGGCGGGAAGGCCGCTGGCCAGGGCTTCGGCGAGGGAATTCGACGTGCCTTCGTGAAAGCTCGGGAGGCAGAATAGGTCGGCGCCCCGGTAGAGCGGCGCGACGTCGTGCTCGGCGTTGTGAATCTGGAAGCGGTCCTCCAGCCCCAGCTGGGCGATGCGGCGCAGGCAGCGGCAGTAATAGCCATTCTCGCGCACCAGGCCGTACCAGTCGAAGCGGACGGGGGCGTCCCGCAGCAAGGCCGCCGCTTCAATCAGCCCGAGGGTGTTTTTCCGCCGACAGACGCGTGCCGTGGTCACTACCCGCACCAGCGGAGCGGGGGAGAGGGGCGTATCGGCGGGATGAAAGCGATTGGTGTCCACGAAGTTCGGAATGGTCTCCAGGCGCGCCGACAGCTTCGGGAAATGGCTGCGCAGGAACGCTTCCTGCGAATAATTGTTGCAGACCACACGCTCGGCCTGCCGGTACAGGGTGAAGTGGATGCGGTCGTGCAGGTGCACCCGGCCGCTGAAGTCGCGCTCCGAAACGATGAGCCGGAAGCCCGGATAGAGCATATGCGCGAGGCAGGCCTTGCGGTTGGCGCTCACCAGGAAGGAAATCAGCAGGTCGCAGCGGGTGCGCTTCAGGTGGCGGGCCAGCGACCAGATCCATTGCCCCCGGGTGTACTTTTTCAGCAGCGTATGGCGGATGCCGCGGCGCTGCACTTCCTCAGCGTAAAACGCGTCGGGATGATAGGTAATCAGCTCTACCTCATGGCCTTCCCGCAGGAGCGCCGAAGCCAGTCCGATGAGCTGCCGTTCAGCGCCGCCGAGGGTAAGGGATCCAATCAGACAGGCGATTTTCATAAACGAGGGCGCAAGTTAGCAAAAGTTTTGCTAATTTTACCGGATATGAACGATTTCGTGGTAACGATGATGCTGCTCGGCGCGGTTTCCACCGGCGGCAAAATGCCTTTCTGGGCGACGGCGAACCAGTACGGGCTGATGCCCGAGTACAGCGGTGGCCTCATCCAGGCGGGCGCCCATACGCGATTCGACGACAGCAAGGACTGGAAATGGTGCTGGGGCGTCTCGATCGCCGCGCGGGAGGAAATGCACGACGGCTTTACCTTCATTCCCGACGAGGCCTACCTGAGCGGCGGCTGGCGCAACCTGTCGCTGGACCTGGGCATCAAGCACGAAGAACAATATTTTATGGGGGCCAGTGAGTATCTGGGCTCGCTTTCGGCCACCGCGGGGCGTATGGCCTGGAGCGGCAATACCCGCTCGATGCCGGGATATACCTTGCGGCTCGCGCCGGCGAACATTCCCTATACCAAAGGTCATGTGCAGGTTTATGGCTCCTGGGGGGACTATGTCTGCATCGACCCCTACAGTTATGTGCAGCACCACCTGGTCCACTCTTCCCGCTTCGGCATCATCGGCCACATCGGCCGCTTCAGCCTGACGCTCGGCCTCGACCACTGGGCGCAATGGTCCGGGGTGCATCCGGAACTGGGGCAGATGCCTACCTCCTTCGTGGATTACCTGCGGGTCGTGACCGGCCACAGCGGGGGTTCGGCGAGCAGCGAGAGCGACCGCATCAACGTCATCGGCAACCAGTTGGGGTCGGAGCTCGTAAAACTGGATTACCGCGGCGACGGCTGGCGCATCACCTTCCAGCACGAAGTGCCCTATGACGACCGTTCCGGCATGAAATGGCAGAATTTCCCGGACGGGGTGAATACCTTCTGCTTCTCCTTCGACGACAAGAAACGCTGGGTCTCCGACATCCTCCTGGAAGCCCAGTACACGATGTGGCAGTCCGGACGGGACCACCAGCGGCTCGCCACCGACGAGGAAATCGCCGCCGGCACGGACCCGCGCCTCTACACGGACCCCTGGGGCCGCACCTGGATTATCCTCGGCGGCGGGGACAATTACTGGAACAACGGGGAATACAAGTCCGGCTGGACGGCCTGGGGGCGTACCAAGGGCAACGCGCTCTTCTACCCCATGGGCACGCGCGCCGGCACCCTGGACCACAAAAAGACGGTGCTGGGGGTGGAGAACAACCGGCTGCTCTCGGCCCATGTGGGCTTGGGCGGTTCCATCGCCCATTACGCGCCATACCGCCTGATGTTCACCTGGGCGCGCTGCTACGGGACCTACGGCACTCCCTATGCGAAGAATACCGGCGGGCACGAAATCCCGATGCACCAGCTCAGCCTGTCCCTGACGGCGCAGGTGCCCTTCCTGAAGGGTTCGCTGCTCCTGCTGCCGGGCATCTATTACGACTGGGGAGAAATCCTGCCCAGCAACTTCGCCGCCACGCTCGGCCTGCGTTATGTTTTCAAAAGAGCTGCACGATGATTGACAGGGAACAGGCAAAACAGCATATCCGGGAACTGCTCGAGTACATCGGCGAGGACCCGGACCGCGACGGCCTCCGCGAAACGCCGGAGCGCATCCTGCGGATGTTCGACGAGATGTTCCGGGGCTACGACCCCGCGCAGAAGCCCGCGATAACCACTTTCCGCAACGGTGCGGACGGCATCGTCTATGACAATATGGTCGTCGATACCGGCAGCTTCTACTCCGTCTGCGAGCACCATTTCCGCACTTTCTTCGGCGACTACTGGTTCGCCTACATCCCCAACCGCCGCGGCAAAATCCTCGGCCTTTCGAAAATCGCGCGCGTGGTGGACTACTGCTCGGCGCGGGCGCAGGTGCAGGAACGGCTGGTGCACGATGTCGTGCAGATGCTTTCCGAAGCGCTCGACGACGAATATCCGCCGCTCGGGATGGCGCTGATGATGCGCGGCCGCCACATGTGCAAGGAAAGCCGCGGGGTGCGCAAGGAAGGGGCGATGGTCTCCACCTACCTGACGGGCATTTTCCGCACCGATGCCCAGACAAGAAACGAATTTTTATCCTATACGCGAAATGTTCTCTGAAAATTACCGAAAATCCGGCTGCGTCGAGGTCATCTGCGGCTCGATGTTTTCCGGCAAGACCGAAGAACTGATCCGCCGCCTTAAGCGCGCGCAGTTTGCCAACCAGAAAATCGCCATTTTCAAGCCCATCATCGATGTGCGCTATTCCGAGGTCGAGGTCGTGTCGCACGATCTGCACAGCATCAAGTCCACGCCCATCTCGGATGCGGCGAGCATGCTGGAGATTCCGCCGGAGGTGGAGGTCGTCGGCATCGACGAAGCGCAGTTCTTCGGCGACAACCTCGTGGAGGTCTGTCAGGAGCTGGCGAACCGCGGGGTGCGCGTCATCATCGCCGGGCTGGATACGGACTTTCAGGGGAAGCCTTTCGGGCCGATGCCGCAGTTGATGGCCATTGCCGAAGACGTGCAGAAGGTGCACGCCATCTGCGTGCGCTGCGGCAACCTCGCGAACCACTCGCACCGGCTCTCCAAGAGCAGCGACCTGGTCGTCCTCGGTGAAAAGGATATCTACGAGCCGCTGTGTCGCGAGTGCTACAATAAAGCTATAGCTGAGAAATAGTATAAAAATCCCCGCAGCTGCGGGGATTTTTGTAGCCTGCTCTATCTGCTACACACAGGTGTAGCCACCGTCAACGGCGATATTCTGGCCGGTGACATAGGTGCTGGCAGGGGAGGCAAGGAAGAGGGCGCAACTGTTCAACTCGCCCTCTTTGCCGTAGCGGCCGAGCGGGATGTTCTGCTTGGCGATCGACTGGAAGAAATCGGAATCCAGGGTAGCGGTCGTCAGGTCGGTGTAGAAATAGCCCGGGCAGATGCAGTTGACGGTGATGCCGTACTTGCCCCATTCGGCGGCCAGTGCGCGGGTCATGTTCACGACGCCGCCCTTGGCGGAATGGTAGGGGGAACTACCGACAATCAGGTTGCCCACCAGGCCGTACATCGACGCGATGTTGATGATCCGGCCGAACTTCGCCTTGATCATCTCCTTGCCGAATTCGCGCGCGCAGATGAAGGTGCCGAAGAGGTCGATGTTCATTTCGTGCATGAACTGCTCGTCGGTAATCTCCTCCGCGGGAGCGACGGCGCCGGTACCGGCATTGTTGACGAGGATATCGACGCGGCCGAAACGCTCCATCGTCGCCTTGACGGCTTCCTTGACACGCTCGGTGTTGGTGATGTCACAGGCAAAAGGCAGTACTTCGACGCCGTATTCGGCGGTGAGGGCCTTTGCGTTCTCCTCAAGTAAATTCATTCTCCTGGCAAGTAGCACGAGCTTTGCGCCCTGGCTGGCGAAGGCTTTTGCCATCTGGAGTCCCAAACCGGTGGAGGCACCGGTAACCACCGCAACGCGGCCTGTAAGATCGAATAAATTGGTCATATTTTAAGTGCTTGTGATTAGCGGGCGCAAAGATACTCAATTTATTTGATAAAAACTCCTTATCTTTGTAGTCTGATGACGGAATTATTCTTGTACTTATTCGTCGCCCTGGCGGTGTCTTTCCTCTGCTCGATCCTGGAATCGGTGCTGATGTCCACGCCTCTTTCCTATATCACGATGCGGGAGGAGGAGGGCTATCGTCCCGCCTCCCTGATGAAGCAGTACAAGTTGGATTCCTCGCGCGCCATCGCGGCCATCCTCAGCCTCAATACGATTGCGAATACGGTGGGCGCTGCGGGTGTCGGACGGCAGGTGACGGAGGTCTTCGGCAGCCAGTGGTTCGGCCTTGCCTCCGCGCTGATGACGGTGATGGTGCTGGTCTACTGCTGATTTTCTGCCTCTATCCCATCGTGGTCTGCGTCCAGCGCTTGCAGAAGCTCATTACCCCGGCGGAGAAGGATACTTCCGTCTCCCGCGAGGAGGTGGGCGCGATGGCCGATGTGGCCGAGATGTCCGGGGAACTGGACGAGGACGAGAACGAGGTCATCCAGAATATCATCAACATCGATGAGATCAAGGCCTCCGACGTGATGACCCCCCGCGTGGTGGCGGCCATCGCGCAGGAGAAGATGACCATCAAGAGTTTTTACAAGGACAAACGCTTCCTCCACCATTCGCGCATTCCCGTCTACAAGGACAACGACGAATACATTACCGGCTATATTCTCCGCATCGAGGCGCTCCAGCTTATGGCGGAGGACAAGTACGACACGCCCCTGTCGGCCATCTGGGACGAGATGCTGACGCGCGACGAGCAGATCGGCGTGGTGATTGACGATTACGGCTGCTTCCAGGGCATTCTGACGCTGGAAGATGTCATCGAAACGATTCTCGGAGACGAAATCGTGGACGAGCAGGATGTCGTCCGCGATATGCAGCAGCTCGCCCGCGACCGATGGAAGAAGCAGATCAGAAAAGCGTAGGGTGGCTCTTGTCCAGCTCTGAAAGGATGCGGTCCATCACGGCGCTGCGGATGAGCGCGGAACGGGAAGTGACCTTGAAGCGCTTGCAGAATTCGTCGATGGCGGAGATTTCCATCTCGTTGAAGAATACGCTCTTGCGGTATTTGCGCTTGAGGGCGTTGCGCTGCCGGTCCAGATACGCGGGGTCTACGCCGGCATATTTTTTCTTTTTCCGTGCCATATCGCAAAGATAGCACTAATTATTTGATATACAATTCTTGTAATGCTTTTGCGACAGGAAGGAGTTGCGGCAGGCTGTCAAGTTCGAGGCGGCGGCCGATAATCGTGCCGCCGGGTTCGACGGCAAAAAGCCGCGGCGTACCGATGACGGCATACTTCATCTGGTAGTCGGAGGCAATCTCCGGATCCCAGAAATGCCGGACCTTTACCCGCGGGTTGCCACTTTGGATTTCCCGCCGGAAGCGCCGCCAGGCCTTGCGGTCCGTCCCGGTGTAGATGGCCGCCAGTTCCAGGGGAAAATCTACCGTAGAGAGTGCCTGGGGCAGCAGTTTGACCTCCGCCCGGCATTTGGAGCAGCCGGGTTCGTAGAAAAACAGCAGGGTCGTTTTGCCTTTGACGGGCATCTCTGCCGTGCCCCCGCAGGGTTTGCGGAGCCGCAGCGACGGCGCGTCCATTCCGATGAGGGAACTGCGGTTGAAGCGCACGAAAAGGTCGGCGTCGAGCTGGTCGAATTCGCTGCGCATCGCCACCCGTTTCGTCGCCATCCAGTTGTCGTAGATGCGGATGGCCACTTCTTCTTCGCCCATCAGTTTCGAAGTCCGGTAATGGTCGAAAAGGGTCAGTGCGACGTGCTGGCGGGTGGCGCTGTCCTTACAGCTTTCAATCAGGAAATCGCATTCCTTGACTTTGTCGGCGTTTTCGAGCGGCAGCATCGCCTCGCAATAACGCAGCAGCAGCGAATCCAGCGCGGCGAAGCGCAGGGAATCCGCATTCCCGGCCATTGCGCTCAGGCCCAGCGCCAAGGCGGCGAGGACCGTCAGCAGGCGTTTGCGCGCTGTGCGCATCAGGCCGCTTCCGGTTCGGGCAGCACCACCCCTTCGGGCATAAAGAGAGAGGTGTCGCCGCGGTGCTTGAGCAGGTCGCGTACCGCCGAGGAGGAAATGTGCGCGAATTCCTGCGCCGTCGGAATGATGATGGTCTCGATTTCGGGGGCGAGCCGCCGGTTGGCGTCGGCGATGCTGCGTTCCGCTTCGAAATCGAGCATGTTCCGCACGCCGCGGACAATGTGCCGGATGCCCATCTCGCGGCAGATATCCACTGTCAGTCCGTCGTAATTGATGACCTCGACGCCGTTCAGGCCGGCCACCACCTGGCGGATGATTTCTATTTTCTGTTCCGTCGAAAAGTACCCGCGCTTGTCCTGGTTGACGCCGATGGCGATGACGATGCGGTCGAACATCGTCAGGGCGCGCTTGAGGATATTGAGGTGCCCGGCGGTAAAGGGATCGAAGGATCCGGGGAAAAGGGCTACAGTTTCCATTCTATCGGAGTTTTGCCTTCACGGAGAAGGATTTCGTTGGTTTTGGAGAAATGCCGGCAGCCGAAAAAGGCCCCTCCGGCGAGCGGAGAAGGGTGGGCGGCTTCCAGTACAAAATGACGGGAGGTATCGATCAGCGCACGCTTGGACCGGGCGAAGTTGCCCCAGAGCAGGAAGACCAGGCCGTCGCGCCGTTCAGACAGGCTGCGGATGACGGCGTCCGTGAATTCCTGCCAGCCGATGCGGCCGTGCGATGCGGCGATGCCCGCCTGGACGGTGAGGACCGCGTTGAGCATCAGCACGCCCTGCCGGGCCCAGGGCTCGAGGTTCGGGCGTCCGGACATCCGGACCCCCAGGTCGTTTTCAATCTCCTTGAAAATGTTTTTGAGCGATGGGGGCGCGGGGACGCCGTCCGGCACGCTGAAGGAAAGGCCCATCGCCTGTCCGGGATTGTGATAGGGGTCCTGTCCCAGGATGACGACCTTGACGGCCTCGAAGGGGGTCAGCTCGAAGGCCTTGAAAATGCGGCCGCCCGGCGGGTAAATCACCTTCCCGGCGGCTTTCTCGGCGTGAAGGAAAGCGACAAGCCGCTCAAAGTACGGCTTGTCGAATTCTCCCTGGAGGACTTCCTTCCAGCTGTTTTCTATCTGTACGTTCAAAATACGAAATCGATGACGTCCTGGATGGTCTTTACGTAATGGAAGGTCAGACCCTCGATGTAGACGGGCTTGATGTCTTCCACATCCTTGCGGTTTTCCTCGCTGATGACGATGGTCTTCACCCCGGCGCGCTTGGCGGCCAGAATCTTCTCCTTGATGCCGCCCACGGGCAGGACGCGGCCGCGCAGGGTCATCTCACCGGTCATCGCAATGCCTTTCCGGATGCCTTTCCCGCGAAGGGCGCTCACCATCGAGGTCACCATCGTGATGCCCGCCGACGGGCCGTCCTTGGGCGTGGCGCCTTCCGGAACGTGTACGTGGATGTCCTTCTGGCTGAACTGCTTGGAGGTCAGGTTCGCCATCTCGGGATGGGCCTTGATGTACTGGTAGGCGATGGTGGCGGATTCCTTCATCACGTCGCCCAAGTTTCCGGTCATCGTCATCACGCCCTTGCCGCCGCTGATGGAGCTCTCCACGAAGAGGATTTCTCCGCCCATCGACGTCCAGGCGAGTCCGGTCACCACGCCGGGGCCCTCGTTGCCCTTCTGCAGGTCGTGGAAGGCGGTGGGCAGTCCCAGGTATTCCTTGAGCATTTCCTTCTTGATGACGGCGGGCGCCTCTTCTCCCAGCGCGATTTTCTTTGCGGTCACGCGGGCGATCTTGGCAATCTGCTTCTCCAGGCCGCGGACGCCCGATTCGTGGGTGTACTGGTCGATGATTTCGCGCAGGCAGGCCTTGTCGATGCGCAGGGATTTTGCCTTCAGCCCGTGCTCCCTGAGCTGCTTGGGCACCAGGAACTTTTGCGCGATTTCCATTTTCTCCTCGGCGAGGTAGCCCGTCACGTTGATCACCTCCATACGGTCGAGCAGCGCCGGCTGCACCGGGGAAATGCTGTTCGCCGTGGTGATGAACAGGACGTTCGAGAGGTCGTAGTCCAGGTCGAGGTAGTTGTCGTGGAAGGTGGTGTTCTGCTCCGGGTCCAGCGCTTCGAGCAGGGCCGACGCCGGGTCGCCCTTGAAGTCGGAGCCGAGTTTATCGATTTCGTCGAGCACGATGACGGGGTTCGAGGTCCCGGCCCGGCAGATGCCGTTGAGGATCCGGCCCGGCAGGGCGCCGACATAGGTCTTGCGATGGCCGCGGATTTCCGCCTCGTCGTGCATACCGCCCAGCGCAATGCGGATGTACTTGCGTCCGAGCGCACGGGCGACGGATTTGCCCAGGCTGGTCTTGCCCACGCCCGGAGGGCCGTAGAGGCAGAGAATCGGGGATTTCATATTCCCCTTCAGCTTGAGTACCGCGAGGTATTCGATGATGCGGTCCTTCACGTCGTCGAGCCCGAAGTGGTCCGCGTCGAGCACCTTCTTCGCGTTCGCGAGGTCCAGGTTGTCTTCGCTGACCTTGTTCCAGGGCAGGTCCAGCATGAACTCCAGGTAGGCGTACTGGATGCTGTAGTCGGGCGAATTGGGGTTGTGCTTCGTGAGTTTCGTCACTTCGCGCTCGAAGGCTTCGGCGATGGCCTTGGGCCAGTCCTTTTCCTTGGCGCGGGCGCGGAGCTTTTCGGCATCGCCGGTATCGTCCATGCCCAGTTCCTCCTGGATGGTGCGCAGCTGGTTGTTGAGGTAGTATTCCCGCTGCTGCTGGTCGATTTCGCTCTTGACCTTCTGGTTGATTTCCTGCTTGATTTTCCCGAGCTGCACCTGCGTTTCCAGGATGGCGAGCAGTTTCATCGCGCGGACGCGGACGTCGTCGTACTGCAGCAGTTCCATTTTCTGCTTGAAATCCTCCGCCTCGATAGTGGTCGCGACGAAGTTCACCAGGAAGGGCAGGTTGTCGATGGAGCGCAGGGCGTTGATGCCCTCGCGCCAGCCCACGTTGGCGTTTTTCATCACCGTCACCGCCTTTTCCTTGATGGACTCCATCAGCGCGACGATGTCGTTTCCGCCCGCTTCTGGTACAATCTCGGGCCGATAGCGTACGCGCGCGGTGAGATAAGGGTCCTCGCCGAGCAGCGCCACCATCTCGATGCGGCGCAGGGACTGGACGATGGCGGTCAGGTTGCCGTCGGGCATCTCAAGGGTCTTGAGCACCCGCGCGACCGTGCCGAAGCGGTAAAGGTCCGCCTCCGCAGGGTCCTCGACGGCAGCGTCATATTGCGGAATCGCGCCGATGAAGAATTCGTTCTTCTCGGCCTCCTTGACCAGTTTGACGGACTTGTCCCGTCCGATGGTGATGGGAAAAATGGAGCCGGGGAAGAGCGCCACGTTGCGCAGCGCCAGAACCGGCAGAATGTCAGGGAGCTGCGCCTCGTCGATTTTCATACTCCCGTCGTCCTGCATCATCGGAATCACGTTCACCTCGGCAACGGCGGGAAGGGCGTAGTCGTATTTGTCTCTCATCTGTTTGCTGTCAATTTGTCAGTAAATTCTGTTTTTTATACCGTCTGCGAATATAGTCAATCTCCGTGCCAAGTCAAAAAAAAGAGGTTCAAGACAGAACCTCTCCTTTTTCGTTTCGGAATTCATACTGCAGGACGCTGAACTCCGTGACCTCGCTGAGGCGGAGTTTGCATTTGTACTTTCTCTTCCACTTCGAGAGGAACGAGCTCCAGCCGCGCGTGAGGTAGGCGCCCAGAATGGGGCTGACCCGGATTTCGACCTTTTTCAGTTCCTTTTCGGAGATGAGGTCGGAGAGCTCGCGCTCGATTTGCTCGTCGATCACCACCGTCGATGCAATCTTGCCCGTGCCGTGGCACAGGGGGCACTGCTCGGTGGTGTTAATTTCCGTTACGGGGCGGATGCGCTGCCGGGTAATCTGCATCAGGCCGAATTTCGTCAGCGGAAGGACGTTGTGCTTGGCACGGTCTTCCGCCATCAGCGACACCATGTACTTGTAGAGTTCGTTCCGGTGTTCGGCGCTGTCCAGGTCGATGAAGTCTACGATGACGATACCGCCCATATCGCGCAGCCGCAGCTGCCGGGCGATTTCTTCCGCAGCGAACTTGTTGACTTCGAACGCGTTCTCTTCGTGGTCCGTGGTCTTGGTGCGGATGCCGCTATTGACGTCGATGACGTTCAGGGCCTCGGTGGTCTCGATGACCAGGTAGGTGCCCTGCTTCATCGGCACGACCCGTCCGAAGGAACTCTTGATCTGGCGTGTGACCTCGAAGTAATCGAAGATGTTCTTGCGGCCTTCGTAGAGTTTGACGATTTTTTCCTGTTCTGGGGAAATCAGCGACACATAGCGGCGCGTCTCTTCATAGACTTTCTCGTCGTTCACGTAAACGTTCGAGAAGCTCTCGTTGAGCAGGTCGCGCAGCGTGGCGGTGGTTTTCGAATACTCGGTAAACAGGAGTCCCACCCCTTTCCCGGCGGCGACTTTCTTCCACGAACCTTCCCATTTTTCGATGAGGGAACGGAGCTCCGCGACCAGGACGGCCGCGTTCTTGCCTTCCGCAGCCGTGCGGATGATGGCGCCGTAATTTTTGGGAAGAATGTTCTTTACGAGAGTCTCCAGCCGGATTTTCTCCTCCTTCGAGGAGATTTTTTGGGAGATGCTCACCTTCTCGCCGAAGGGGAGCAGTACAATGTTGCGTCCTGCCAGTGAAATTTCCGCGCTCAGCCGGGAGCCCTTGGTGGAAATCGGTTCCTTGACAATTTGTCCCATGATCATCTGGCCTGGCTTGAGGATGTCCTCTATCCTGCCTTCCTTGCCCAGGGGTTCGCCCAGGGGGATGCCGGCATAGAGTTTTCCCCAGTCCTTCCCCGGGCGGCACTCTTTGACGAAGGTGTCGAAGGCGCTGAAATAAAGGCCCAGGTCCAGATAATGAATGAAGGCGTCCTTCTTGTCACCGATATCCACGAAGGCGGCGTTCAGGGCGGGGAGGAGTTTCCGGACTTTGCCCAGATACACGTCCCCGACGGAGAACTTCTGCCCGCCGACCGACTCTCTGCCCAGTTCGATGAGCCGATGGTTCTCCATCAGCGCAATACGAACCTCTGATGGGGAAATATCCACCACCAGGTCTTTGATTTTGTCGGTTTCCATCGGAAAATTCGGGTTGGACTTTGTGTGATAAAAATTGAGGCCCGGCGGTTCCACCGTCAGGCCTCCGTTCGACTATTTCTTCTTGTGTCGGTTGAGGCGCAAGCGCTTTTTACGCTTATGGGTCGCCATCTTGTGCCTCTTATGCTTCTTTCCGTTAGGCATAATGTTGGGGTTTTTATTTCACCTTCACCTGCGCGACGAAGCTCTTGGCGGGTTTGAACGCGGGGATGTCGTGCGCGGGGATGGTGATGGTGGTTTTACGGGTGATATTGCGTGCGGCCTTCTGGGCGCGGTGCTTGATGATAAAGCTGCCGAAACCCCTGAGATATACGGGCTCACCGCTGATCAACGATCCCTTCACGCTTTCCATGAAAGCTTCAACAACTGCCTGGACTTCCACCTTCTCGAGGCCCTTCTCCTTGGCGATTTCGTTAACGATGTCTGCTTTAGTCATTTTCGTTTATTTTTTGTGTAAAATATGGTTGTTCTGAGGCAACGGGATGCAAAATTACGGCTAAATTTTCAATAATCAAAATTTTAATTAGCGGTTTCTCGCGATACCGATATAGTAAAGGAGAGTAGCCAGGGAGCCGATGGCCGCCACTACATAGGTATAGGCAGCCCAGTGCAGGGCGTCTTCCACCATCGGGCGGGTTTCGATATTTGTAACGCCTTGTGCTTCAAGCCAATCCACGGCCCGCCGGCTGGCGTCCACCTCGACGGGAAGGGTGACGAAACTGAAGAGGGTGGTGACGGCGAAGAGTGCGATGCCGGCCCAGAGCAGGGCGGGGAAGGCGGTCACGAAGATGACCCCGGCGAGCAGGACCCACTGCACGATGCTGCTGGCAAACGAGACGAAGGGCACCAGGGCGGAGCGGAGTTTGACCGGCGCATAGCCCTGTGCGTGCTGGAGGGCGTGCCCCGTTTCGTGGGCGGCCACGGCGATGGCGGCCACGCTCCGGCTCGCGAACACCCCCTCGCTGAGGTTGATGGTCTTGTCGGCGGGATTGTAGTGGTCCGTCAGCTGTCCCTTCGTCGAGATGACCTTGACGTCGGTGATGCCGTTTTGGCGGAGCATCAGTTCGGCTATCTCGGCGCCCGTATAGGCGGCGGGAACCTTGGAATATTTGGCGAATTTGCTTTGCAGGCGCTGTTGGATGATGAAACTCAAGATCATCACCGCAATCATAAGAATCCAAATCGCAGAAGTGCTCATTTCTTGGTATTTATGGTAATCAGTTCATATTCCCGGGTGCCGATGCCGAGTTTTTCGGCCTGTTCGAAGCAGGACTTCCAGTCGCTTTCCGGGTGGAGGTTGTTGAAGAGGTTTCCGTGCTCGTGGAAATGTTCGTCGTGCAGGGCTTCCCAGAGCTGGCTCCCCGGCAGCGGTTCCGCCTTCGCGCAAGCGTCCACGCAGGCCTGGTCGAGCGCCAGCGGGTCCGTCGATGCGAACATGCCGATATCCGGCAGCATCGGCGTATCATTCTCGCAATGGCAGTCGCAGCTCGGGGAAATGTCCATCACGAGCGTGATGTGGAAGCTGGGGCGCCCGTCCACCACCGCCTTCGCATATTCGGCGATTTTGCGGCTCAGGAGCTCGTTCGCTTCGTCATTGGTGAAGCCGATGGCGTCGAAGTTGCACGCGCCGAGGCACTGTCCGCAGCCCACGCAGTGCGCCAGGTCCACCTGCATCTTTTTCGTCTTTTCGTCGAAGCGGAGGCCGCCGTTGGCGCATTGCTTGAGGCACTGGCGGCAGCCGCGGCACAGGTCCGGATTGATTTCCGCCTGTCCGCTGCTGTGCATCTCCTTCTTGCCGGCCCGCGAGCCGCAGCCCATGCCGATGTTCTTGAGCGCGCCGCCCAGCGAGGCGAAATTGTGCCCCTTGAAGTGGTTGAGGCTGATGAAGACGTCGGCGTCCATCACCGCGCGGCCGATTTTCGCTTCCTTGACATACTCGCCGCCCGCGACCGGAACGGCCACTTCGTCCGTGCCCTTCAGGCCGTCGGCGATGAGGATGGGACAGCCGGTGCTCAGCGGCGAAAAGCCGTTCTCCCAGGCGCAGAACAGGTGTTCGATGGCGTTCTTGCGGAAGCCCGGATACATCGTGTTGCAGTCCGTCAGGAAGGGCTTGCCGCCGAGTTCCTTGACCACGTCCGCCACGGCCTTGGAGAAGTTGGGGCGCAGGAAGGCGACGTTCCCCAACTCCCCGAAGTGGGTTTTGATGGCGACGAACTTGCCGTCCATATCGATGTTCCCGATGCCCGCCGCCTGGATGAGCGTCTGCAGTTTTTTGGGCAGCCCGTCCCCGTACTCCTTGGTCCGCAGGTCGGTAAAGTATACTTTTGCTTTTTCCATATTGTTACAAAGATATTAAAAATCGTAAAAAATGTGGATAAATTGTAAAAATCTGTGGTCTCAAAGGTGTTTCGTGGAGATTGTTTGCTATCTTTGTTCCATGGAAAAGAAGTTGTTTAGAACTACGGTGAGTGACCGGTGGATCGGCGGGGTGTGCGGCGGATTCGCACGGTATTTCGGGCTGTACGATACCACCTGGATCCGCCTGATCTGGGCCTTGTTGCTGCTGGCCGGCGGCCTGAGCTTCTGGGTGTACCTCATCTGCTGGCTGGTGATTCCCGGTGAGCCGTTGAGCCCGGGTGCGCCCGAGGAACAGTAGAAATCCTTTATGAAACGGGGCTTTGCGCTGCTCTCACTGGCCTTTGCCCTGGGAGTGGCGGGAGCGGCGGGTGCACCGCTGCAGGGGGGTGCGTATGCCGTTCCGGCGCTGACCGCCGCTGCGCTGGCCGCGCTGGCGCTGCTGTTCCTGCTGGTCTGCCCCGCATCCCGGGAAGGCCTTATCGGCTTCCTGCTCTTCTTTGCGCTGGGCGTTATGGTGTACTCCACGTCGGCCCTGACGGCGCCGATGGCCGTGAGTCCCGGCTGGGGGAGGGCGGCGCGGGGCGCCCTCCGGGCGCTCGTCGCCCGCATCGAAGCCCTGCCCTTCGCCGGGGCGCATACCGCGCCCCTGCTCCGCGCCCTTCTCGCGGGCGACCGGGCGGCGCTGACCCCCGGGGTCACCGCCGCCTTCCGCGCCGCCGGCGCCTCCCATCTGCTCGCCCTTTCCGGCCTGCACCTGGGCATCCTGTACCTGGTGTTCTCGCGCCTGTTTTCCGTTTTGGGCAACCGCCCCGGCGTCTGTATCGTCCGCAGTGTCGTCCTGGTGCTGCTCTGCGTTTTCTACACCTGGATGACCGGGGGAAGCCCATCCCTGGTCCGCGCCTGTCTCTTCGTCCTGATCGGGGAGACGGTCCGGCATTTCCCGGGACGGCGGCGCAGCCTCACGACGGTGCTGCTCGCCGCGCTGACGCTGCAACTGCTTTTCTCCCCGCTGAGCATCCGTTCCGTGGGGTTTCAGCTCTCGTACCTCGCGATGGCGGGCATCGCCCTGGTCTATCCGCTGCTGAAGGACTGGTACCCGGCCCCGCAGGGCGGTAAAAACCCTTTCCGCTGGGTGTGGAACAGCGCGGCGCTCTCCGTTTCCTGCCAGGTCTTCACCGCGCCGCTGGTGGCCCTGCGTTTCGGCACCTTCGCCCCCTATTTCCTGCTCACCAACCTGCTGGCCCTTCCGCTGACGGAACTGCTCATCCTGAGCGCCCTCGCCACCCTCCTCCTCGGCCCTTCCACCTTTCTCCCGGCCCTCACCGATCGCCTCGCCTCCCTGCTTGTCCGCTTGTTGGAGATTATTTCTACCATGTGATTTGTTGTTGGCGGCGAAAAGGCGGCGCGGAAATTGATTTTTCCGCAAACCTGTCGGAAAAATAATTTCCGGCCGCTTGTCTGAAAGACTTCGCCGCCGAAAAATTTTGTATATTTGTAGTCTGTAACCAATCCAAGCGAACAATGATCATTCTTGTTATCAACTGCGGCAGCTCTTCCATCAAGTACCAGCTTCTGGATATGAAGGACGCCAAAACCTACTGTGTCAAGGCCAAGGGCCTCGTTGAAAAGATCGGCCTGCCCGACGGCTGCCTCACCCACAAGCCGGAAGGGAAAGACAAATATGTCGCCGAGTGCGCCATTCCGGACCACAAAATCGGTATGAAGATGGTGATGGACGCCCTCGTGGACGCGAAGCACGGCGTGCTCCAGAGTTTCGACGACGTGGACGCGGTCGGCCACCGTATCGTCCAGGGTGCGGACTTCTTCTCCGGCAGCGTGCTCGTGGATGAGGACGTGCTCGAGAAAATCGGCATCTGCTGCGACTTTGCCCCGCTCCACAACCCGGCCCACCTGCTGGGTATCGCCGCGGTGAGCGAAGTGCTTCCCAAGGTGCCCCAGGTCGTCGTCTTCGACACGGCTTTCCACCAGACGATGCCGGATTACGCGTATATGTACGCGCTTCCTTATGAATATTACACGAAATATCACATCCGCCGCTACGGCGCGCACGGGACCAGCCACCAGTATGTGTCCCGCCGGGGCGCCGAATTCGCGGGCCTGGACCTCGCCCATTCGAAAATCATCACCTGCCACATCGGAAACGGCAGTTCCGTGACCGCGGTGCAGGACGGCAAGTGCGTCGATACCTCGATGGGCTTCACCCCGCTGGAAGGCATGATTATGGGTACGCGCTGCGGCACCATCGACGCGAGCATCGTCCCCTATGTGATGAAGAAGGAGAACCTGACGCCGGACGAGATGACCGCCGTGATGAACAAGAAGAGCGGATTCCTGGGCATTTCCGGGCGCAGTTCGGACTGCCGGGACCTCGAGGAAGCGGCTGCCGCGGGCGACAAGCGCGCCGCCCTCGCCCTCAAGAAACTCAGTTACGACATCACCAAACTGGTGGGCTCCTACATCGCCGTGATGAATGGTGTGGACCTCATCGTCTTTACCGCCGGCATCGGCGAGCACAACAGCGTCGTGCGCGAGCAGGTCTGCGAGAACCTGACTTACGCCGGTGTGGAACTGGACAAGGCCGCGAACAAAAAGGCCTTCGGCGAGGAAGCAATGATTTCCGCCCCCGGCTCCCGCGTCAAGGTGGCGCTCATCCCTACCGAAGAGGAGATGATGATTGCCCTGGAAACCATGCAAATCGTAAAAAACAAGTAATATGACCCTTCTGGAAAAAATCATTGCGCGCGCCCAGTCGAACCGGCAGCGCATCGTGCTCCCCGAATCCCTGGAGGAGCGTACCCTTATCGCGGCGGACAAGGCGCTGGCCGACAAACTCGCCGACATCATCCTCATCGGCGCACCCGCTGAAATCTTCGCCCTCGCGGACAAACTCGGGCTGAAGAATATCGACAAGGCGACCATCATCGATCCCGCCACCTCCCCCAAGACCGAGGAATACGCGCAACTGCTCTTCCAGCTCCGGCAGAAGAAGGGGATGACCATCGAAAAAGCGCGCGAACTCGTGCTGAATCCACTCTATTTCGGCTGCCTGATCATCAAGAGCGGCGATGCGGACGGCCAGATCAGCGGCGCCCTTTCCACCACCGGCGATACCCTGCGTCCCGCGCTCCAGATCATCAAGTGCGCGCCCGGCATCACCTGTGTCAGCGGCGCGATGCTGCTGGTGACGGACAAGCCCCAGTACGGCGAGGACGGTGTCCTGGTGGTCGGCGACGTGGCCGTCACCCCCGTTCCCGATGCCGACCAACTGGCGCAGATCGCCGTCTGCACGGCCCAGACCGCCAAGAGTGTCGCGGGCTTCGCGGATCCGCGCGTCGCGATGCTGTCCTTCTCCACCAAGGGTTCCGCCACCCACGAGGTCGTGGACAAGGTGATTGCCGCCACGGCGAAGGCGAAGGAGCTTGCGCCGGAACTCAAGATCGACGGCGAGCTGCAGGCGGATGCGGCGCTCGTGCCGTCCGTCGGCGCGAAGAAGGCCCCCGGCTCCGATATCGCCGGTAAGGCCAATGTGCTGGTGTTCCCGTCGCTGGAAGTGGGCAATATCGGCTACAAGCTGGTGCAGCGTCTCGGCGGCGCCGATGCCATCGGTCCCATCCTGCAGGGTATCGCCCGCCCGGTCAATGACCTGAGCCGCGGCTGCTCCGTGGATGACATCTACAAGATGGTGGCGATTACCGCCTGCCAGGCCATGGACGCCGCTTAGTTATTCAAAGAAACTAAAATGGACACGCCCGTACTCCTTTTCTCTGAGGAAGTGCGGGTGTTCTTTGAAGGAGTGCTCTGCGCCGTGCTCCAGGATCAGCCAGGCCTCCGGATGCAGGATCCCGGCCTCGAAGACCTTGTCGGGAATGGTCTCCAACCCTTCCAGGGCATAGGGCGGATCGGCGAAGACCAGGTCGAATTTCTCCTTGCAGAGCGGCAGGAAATCAAAGACGTTCGCGTGGACGGCCGTAATATTGTTTAGGCCCAGGCGGGCGGCTTCGCTGCGGATAAAGGCGGCGTGTTCGCGCTTCATTTCCACGCTCCACACGTGCCCGACGCCCCGGGAGGCGAACTCGAAGGAAATCGCGCCGGTGCCGCCAAAGAGGTCCAGCACCTTCAGGCCGTCGAATTCGTAAGTGTTGTCCAGGACATTAAAAAGCCCCTCCCGGGCATAATCTGTCGTGGGACGGGCTTGATAGTATTTCGGCGGGACGATGGTCTTGCCCTTCAGTTTCCCTCCGATAATCCTCATTATTCCCAGTTACCGGCGTTATTGTTAGGTTGGGACACGGAGCCGACCTGCAACCCCTCATACTTGTTCTGGTCGCGACGCTCGGCGTCCAGGTTGATGCGGAGCTGGTTGTTCATCCCCATGAGGAGTTTCTTGTAGGGCATACGGGCCTCGAAAAGGGGCACCTGCACGCCGGAAACCTGACGGGTAACGGCCTCCATTTCCACTTCCTGTCCACCGGAGAAGGGGATGAAAGCGATGGAATCCACGTTGAAGGAGGCGGTCAGGTCTTCCTTCACGGCTTCCTTCACGGGCACTTTGCTCTCGATGGCGAACACCAGGTTCTTGTCCCCGGCGAGGTACATCTGATACAGCTCGGAAGCCTTGATCTTGGGATTCTTCTTCTTGATGGCGGCGGTGTGCGCGACGGCCAGGGAGTCGTCGTTGGAGCCGATCTGCATAATGACGGACATCTGCCCGTTCCGGTAGAAGTTCTGCAGGGAGTCCAGCGTGGAGACAAAGCGGTTGTACGTGCCTTTGAACGCCACCTGCAGGGTACGGATGTCCTTGAGGCGGGAAATGGCCACGCTCTCACGGAACGCCTTTTCCTTATTGAAGTTCACGGGCTCCATAATGGAGGAATAAATGCGCCATACGAGGAACACCGCAACGCAGAAAAGCAGAATGCTCAGGCAGATTTTCAGTCCTTTCATATCTTGTTTGTTGTCGATTACACAATCCTTGCAAAAATAGGAAATTGTTTTCGGATTCCAAAACAATTCAGTAATTTTGCAACGTATGGAGTTCGCACGCGAAGATATCCTCCGGCTGGAGGCCTTTCTGGAAGCCTCCGAAAGGCCCTGCATCCTCTCCCATCCCCGTCCCGACGGAGATGCGGCGGGTTCCGCCCTGGCCCTGGCGTCCTACCTGGCGTCCCGCGGCAAGGCGGCGAAGGTGCTGTTGCCCGATCCGCTGCCCGAAAACCTGCGTTTCCTCGAAGGCGCGGACCGTATCATCGTCGCCGCGAAAACGCCGGAAGCTGCGCGCAAAGCGTTGGAGGAAAGCGACTTGCTGCTATGCGTCGATTTCAACTGCCTGGCGCGGCTGGAGACGCTGGAGCAGCCGGTGCGTGCCTGCCCGGCGCCGCGCGTGCTCATCGATCATCACCTCGCGCCGGAGCGGGAAAGTTTTTCGCTGGTGTTCAGCGAGACGCAGGTCTCGTCGGCGAGCGAGTTGCTTTTCTGGCTGCTGAAGGCGCTTCCCGGCGTAAGCGGCGATGCGGGAAAACTGTCCGCCGCCTGCCGGACCGCGCTGTTGACGGGGATGACCACCGATACGAACAATTTTGCCAATTCCGTCTTCCCCTCCACCTTCGCGATGGCCTCCGAACTGATTGCCTCCGGCGTGGACCGGGATTTCGTGCTGGACCGGCTCTACCGCGATTTCCGGGAAGAGCGGGTGCGCGCGATGAGCGAAATTCTCCTGCAGGCGCTGGAGATTACGCCGGACGGGGCGGCCTTTTTTATCATCAGCGAGGAACTCTGGCAGCGTTACGGACTCCGGGAAGGCGAACTGGAGGGTCTGGTGAACATTCCGCTCAGCATCGGGAAGGTGCGCCTGAGCGCATCGCTGAAGGAAACCCCGGACGGGGTGTGGCGCGTGTCCCTCCGCTCGAAAAAAGGCGTATCGGCGAACCGCATCGCCCGGGAGTGGTTCCACGGCGGAGGTCACGAGCAGGCTTCCGGCGGAAAACTGGTCATCGGAGAGGACGTCTCCTCACGGGAGGAGGTCCCCGCCTATGTCCGCAAAGCTTTATCTACGCTATGAAGAAATTGACGATATATTGCGCTGCGGCGCTGCTGTTGCTTTCCGGCTGTGCCAAGACACCGGCGAGCGGAACCAACGACGCCGCCAAGGTTTACTTCGCCGCCTGGCTGGAAATCAACAAGGCAAACGACTGGGTCAAGACCCCCCTGGGTTGCTATATCACCGCCGACGAGCCGGGAACGGGCACCGAGGTGGTCACCGACACCACCGGCAACCGCTATCTGTGGGTGGAATACACGGCGACGACCCTCGAGGGCAGCCTGTCCACCTACACCGACGCCCTTTCCGCCCGCCAGATGAAAGCGTTCCACGAGAGTTACTACTTCGGCCCCAGGATCTGGCAGCGGGGGGAGAACACCCTCTATGCCGGGGTAGAGGACGCCGTTATCGGGATGAAGGAAGGCGGCAGCCGCAGTTTCGTGATGCCCGGCTGGCTGGGGACCTATTCCCGCTATGCCGACGAAGCGCAATACCTGAGCAAGGCCACCGGCACCGCCGGCATCTACAGTGTCCGTCTGGTGAAGGTCATCCCGGACCTGGTGGCCTGGGAAACGGATTCCCTGCGCAGTTACTACAAACGCAATTTCCCGAGCGCGGGGGACAAGCCCGTCGAGGAGGGCCTCTACTACGTCTGCCGCCATCCGCGGAGCAACGACCTGCCGTTCACGGCGGACTCCACCTATTATATCAATTACATCGGCCGCTGTCTGGACGGACGCGTATTCGACACCAATATCCGCGATACGGCGGTGTTCTACGGCATTTGGAACAGTTCCCGGACCTACGGGCCTACCGCCATCAAGTGGGCCACGACCGCCGATAAAATTACGATGGGCTCGAGTTCGGTCATCACCGGCTTCGCCAAAACCCTGTTGCAGATGGGCCGCTACGAGGCGGGTACCGGCATTTTCGTTTCTTCTATGGGGTACTCGGGGACGGGCAGCGGCAACACCATTCCGCCTTTCTCCCCGCTTCGGTTCGACGTCGAGTTCTGCGACAAATAATGCCTGCGGCCGCTTCTTCCGCCCCGCTGGAACTGGGGACGAAAAAAATCAGCCGTCTGCTGCGTGATTATGCCGTTCCGGGCATCATCGCCCAGACCGCCGCGTCGCTCTACAACATGGTGGACAGCATCTACATCGGGCACATTCCCGGCGTAGGCTCCTCCGCCATCAGCGGCCTGGCCGTCACCTTCCCGCTGATGAACCTGTCCATCGCCCTCGGTACGCTGGTGGGCGTGGGCGCGATGACGCTGATTTCGGTCCTGCTCGGGCAGAAAAACTACGAAACGGCCCGCAAGGTGCTCTCCAACACGCTGAGCCTCAACCTGATCATTGGCGTATTGTTCACCATCGTCTCCATTGCCTGGCTGGACCCGATCCTGCGCTTCTTCGGCGCCAGTGACGTGACGTTGCCCTATGCGCGGGACTATATGCTGATCATCCTCGCGGGCAATGCCGTCACGCACCTGATGCACGGGTTCAACGGCATCATCCGCGTTTCCGGCCATCCCAAAACGGCGATGGGACTGACGCTTTTCACCGTCATCTCCAACGCGATTCTGGACCCGATTTTCATCTTCGCTCTGGGGCTGGGCATCCAGGGGGCGGCCATCGCGACGGTCCTTTGCCAAATCCTGTCCCTGATTTATACCCTCCGTTTCCTGGCCGACAAAAACCGCTTCCTGCACTTCCCGCGGCCGCTCTTCCAACTGGATGTCCGGATTGCCCGGCAGTCGATGGCCATCGGCCTGGGCCCCTTCCTGATGAACGTGGCCGCCTGCCTGGTCACCCTCTTCATCAACCAGCAACTGGGCCGCTACGGGGGCGACCTCGCCATCGGCGCCTTCGGTATCGTGAACCGCTTCACGATGCTCTTCATTATGATCTGTATGGGGCTCAACCAGGGCCTGCAGCCCATCGCGGGCTACAACTACGGTGCGCGTCTCTACAGCCGCGTCAAGGAAGTCTTCATCCTGACGGCCAAGTGGGCGGTCCTGGTCACCTTCCTGTGCTTCCTGCTTTCGATGGGCTGTCCGCGCCTGGCCGTGGGGATGTTCACCGCCGACCCGGTGCTCATCGAACTCGCCGCCCGCGCGATGCGCATCATGAACTGCGGCTTTGCCCTGGTGGGCTTCGGCATGGTGACCTCCAACCTGTTCCAGTGCCTCGGAATGGTCAAGATCTCGGTGTTTCTCTCGCTCAGCCGGCAGCTGATTTTTCTCCTGCCGCTGATTTACGTCCTGCCCTTCTGGCTGCAGGTGGACGGCGTATGGTGGGGCTTCCCGGTGTCGGACGCACTCTCCGTGATCGTCTCGGCATTCTTCATCGCCGCCCTCTTTAGAAAATTCAACCGCCTTGCCGACGGCGACGACCCCTCTGTCCTTGGCAGCAATATAGAATAGATATGGTAATTTGTATAGGAAGACAAACGGGTGCCGGAGGCCGCAGGGTGGCGGCGCAACTCGCGTCGCGCCTGGGCATCCCGGCCTATGACAGCGAACTCGTCACCGAAGCGGCGCGGGAAAGCGGCTTCAGCCCCTCTCTTTTCCGCAAAAGCGACGAAAAACGCCACTTCACGCTGATTGGAAGCATCTTCGGCTCCAATCGCTACGGCAGTTTCAACGGCAACGCCATCAGCGAAGCGGAACTGTTCAAGATCCAGAGCGAAACCATCCGCCGCATCGCGGACAAAGGTCCCTGCCTCTTCGTCGGACGGGCGGCGGACTACATCCTGCGCGACCGCGACGACCTCGTCAGCATCTTCCTGACGGCGCCCCTCCCGGACCGGATTGCGGCCATCGCGGGGCGCGACCGTCTCAGCGAAAAAGACGCGGAAGCCTCCGTCCGCAAAAGCGACAAAGCGCGCCGGAACTGGTACGAATTCTATACTTTCGGTCACTGGGGGGACGCGACGCAGTACGACCTCTGCCTCAATTCCTCGCGCCTCTGCCTCAATTCCTCGCGCCTCGGCATCGACGGGACGACGGAACTGATCATCGCCTATCTGCGGCAGCGGGGACTGCTATAGGCCTTTGGCCTTGCGAACCAGCAATATCGAATAAGGCCCTCGCATCGGCGACCTACATAATTGCATGTTATATTTTCCGTTTTGCGGATAATATATATATGCATTTATGCGCCTTGCCGTATGCAGGAGGACAGTGTACTTATCAAAAGAATAAGGGATTTAGCGGACGTTAAAAGTTTCGAACTGCTTTACGACCGCTATAGTCCCTCACTCTTTGCATTCGCCTTTCAGTACTGCAAGTCAAAGACTGTTTCAGAAGATATTGTTCAGGATACCTTTGCGAAACTATGGATGCGAAGGGAGTATCTTGATGAAAAACAGCCTGTCAAATCGTATCTTTTTACCATTTCGTATCATCAGATACTGAAAGAATTGCGCCGTCTGGCCAAGAATCCTCTTCTGCGGGACTATTTGGAATGTATGTATGATTCCAAAGCAGACTCTACCAGCTACGACTTTGACGTGTTTATGCGGGCGGTGGAAGAGGGAAAAAAATGTCTTACTCCCAGGCAGAAGGAAATCTTCATTATGAACAAGGAACTGGAACTGAGCGTAAGTGAAATCGCCCAACGGCTCGGCATCCAGGCGCAGGTAGTAAGCAATCAGTTGTGCGCGGCCATGAAAATCATAAAATCAAAGTTTCCGATGTTATAATTATGGGTATTATGGATAGTAGTAACGTGGATAAGACCCCGTTGATAACAAAATTCAAGACGGAGAAACTTGCTCCTGAAGACTTCGACCTCTTCCTCGAAGAGTTGGAGTCTGTCCAGGACGTCGCGCTCAAAGCCGATATGGCTGAAGAGTGGGCGGGTTTTTCCGCGAACAGCCCCAAGAGATATCCGACAAGGATGTTTCCGGATACTTTCCGTCCGGCCGTCTCGCCCGTCCGTAGATTTTTATACTGGGCTCTCGCCGTATGCCTTCTGGCCGTCTGCGGTGTACTGGGCGTCAGCCTGTTCTCAAGGAATGCCGCACTTGAGCAGATATCGTCATCCAGACTGACTGTAAAATCCGGAAAGGAGAGCCCGTCGCTGGTTTATTTGCCAGACGGGTCGCTGGTTTGCCTCAATGCATGTTCCACATTGAAATACAGCCCCTCGTATGGTCTGACCTCCCGTGTGGTCGAATTGAACGGGGAAGCTTTCTTTGAGGTCAAACATCGTCCGGATTCCCCATTCATTGTCGTTGCGCCTAATCTTCGTATACGTGACCTTGGGACCAAGTTCAATGTAAACGCTTATCCTTTCCGTGACATTATCGAGACTTCCGTCCTGGAGGGAAGCGTCGGCGTTGACGGTGGAAGGGGAGAAGTGGTCGTGTCGCCCGGAGACAAGGCGGTTTACGACAAGGGAAGCGGAACCATTGAGTTGGTGCATACTGATATGAGGATAGAAACTGCCTGGATGGGCTCGAATGTTATCTTCTCACATGACCCGCTCTGCAAGGTGTTCGAGATTCTCGAGCATCGTTTCGGCGTTCAGATACAATATCCTGAAAGCCTGAATACCTCGGATCTTTATACCGGAGCCTTTGCGGACAAGCGCGTTGAAGACATCCTCAATATCTTGAGGATGCACTATGGATTTAAATATTCCGTCATAGACGACCATCTAATCATCATTCAACAATAGTTTAACCATGAAGGCGAAATTATTTAGTTTCCTGACGTTCGTCATTCTTTCCGTGCCGGTGTCGGCGCAGACCGGGAAGATTGACATCGACATCAAGGATGCACCCCTTAAGGAACTGCTTTCAATCATTGAAACGCAGTCTTCTTATTCCGTGTCCTACCGGGATGTACAGCTGCCTGATACCCCCACGGTAAGCGTAAGCGGCAAGGGTTTATCCATCAAAGAGTTGCTCACAACCGAATTGTCCCGTTTCAACCTTGTTTACACGCTCGTGGGGAACAAAATTGTCATTACACCGGCGCCACAGCGCCAGGCGCGGGCCGACGCGGAGCAGTTTACGGTGTCGGGACGGATTACTGATACAAAGGAAGAGGCTGTGATTGGCGCCTCCGTAATGATCAAAGGCACCAACAAGGGCGTCATCACGGATATGGATGGCAAATATTCCATCGAGGCGGCGAAAGGACAAGTCCTGAACATTGCCTGTCTGGGCTATACTTCCCAGGATTTAAAGGTCACCCGTGCAACGATGGATATTGTCCTGGAGGAAGACACCGAGATGATCAACGAGGCCGTCGCCATCGGATACGGTACCACGCTCAGGAAGAACCTGACGACTTCCGTTGCAACCGTTAAGGCGGCGGACATCAACAGGGTCTCCAATAGCAATGTTTCCCAATTGCTGCTGGGTAAGGCGGCTGGACTGAGGGCCACGATCAGCAGCGCACAGCCCGGTGGTAATGTGGATATCTCGATCCGTGGCGGTGGAACACCTATATATATAGTAGACGGAATCATGATGCCTTCCGGCTCTCTTGAGGTAGGCCGTGGTACGATTGAAACGCCGAACTCCATCAACCGGTCGGGGCTTGCCGGCCTCAACCCCGGAGACATCGAATCCATCGAAGTGCTCAAGGATGCATCAGCGTCTATCTACGGTATCAATGCGGCGAACGGCGTTATCTTGATCACGACGAAGAAAGGCAGTGAGACATCGCCGCGAGTCTCTTTGGAAACCAATTTCTCCCTGGTGACCAACTACAAGTATATGGAGCCGCTGAATTCGCAGGAGTATATGAACTTCGCAAATGTATTCAGCAAGGAAATCTATCTGTACAATCACCGTATGGCTCCCTACGGGGATGCAGCATATGATGGGAACTGGTCTCCCGAATATACGCCGTACGATATTGCGAACGCCAAAACCACCAACTGGCTGGATTATGTATTCCGTACCGGAAGCATTCAGAACCATTCTGTCACGATCAGCGGAGGCAGCAAGTATGTCAAATATTATCTGGGAGGTAATTTCTTTGACCAGACGGGTACGGTAATCAATTCCAGGATGAAGCGCTATACCCTGCGCTCCAATCTGTCTGCGCAGGTGTTTCCGTTCTTGAAACTCAGTTCCATTCTGAACATCAACTCCAATGAGTACACGAACTCGAACGCCGATGGCGGCGGGGCCGGCGGTATCGGCAAGGATGCCCTCCAGACCGCGTTGATGTTCCCTCCTACTTACACGGTCCTGGATGCGGAAGGGAAGATTATGCGATACCGTAATTCCATCGCCAATCCTTCCGAAATGGCCAATTTCAAAGACATGACGAACTCCACCGGCTGGTATGTCAACTTCTCCGCCGATCTCAATATCTGGAAGGACATTCTGAAAATGCGCGCCGTCTACGGCTACAACCGCGAAACCGCCAAGCGCTCCCTCTACATTCCTACGGACATGATGTATTATGAGATTGTCGGGGTTTCCAGAGGACATCTGGGTGATGCGCAGCGGAACGACCAGACCGTTGAGGTGATGCTGACCTATAAACAGAAATTCGGGAACATCGTCGATTTGGATGCGGTGCTGGGCTTTGGTTGGTACAAGACCTCAGGCAATACGCTGGAACTGGACTATAAGAACGCAAACGACCTCATCGGCCCGGATAGTGTCGGTGGGGCTGCAGGGCCGTTCTACCCGACCTCTTCAAAGTATGAGAACGAAAAACGTTCCCAGTTCGGCCGGGTATCCGCCGACTTCCTGGACCGCTATGTGATTGCCGCCACCGTACGCCGGGACGGAACCGACAAATTCTTCCCCGGGAAGAAATATGCCTGGTTCCCCTCTGTCTCGCTTGCATGGAAGATTTCCAACGAGAACTTCATGAAGAATGTTTCGTGGATCAACCTGCTGAAACTGCGCTGCAGTTACGGTGTCACGGGACGCGATAACCTTGGGACTTCATTGTACGGGCTTTATGAGTTGGCCACCAACTATGTGTATTTTGACAACAACAATACCGTTTACATTCCTTATATGAAGTCTGGTGCAGACTATCCGGATGTCACCTGGGAAAAGACCATTATGAAAAATATTGGTTTGGATTTCCATCTCTTGGGAGACCGGATATGGGGAAGCATCGATGTCTTCCGTAACGACGTAACGGATCTGCTGGGTGTAGCTCCCGGAGAACCGCTGAATATGGTTGGAAGCCGCCCCGTCAACTACGGCCATTATTACAGGCAGGGTTGGGATGCCATCATCAATTCCTTGAACATCAAGACGGCGGACGGATTCAAGTGGACCTCCCAGTTAACCCTTACGCGCTATGGGATGTTTTGGGTGAAGCGTGCGGAGAATTACGATTACGCGGAATATCAGATCAAGGTAAACGAGCCGATGAACGCCAACTACTACTACAAGGTGGCCGGCATCATCAATGCCGACCGTTCAAATATGCCGGAATCGCAAAAATCCCTTTCTGAAGACGCGCAAATGCCCGGTTATGCCATTATCGAAGATAAGAACAAGGATGGCATGATTACGATGGACGATATTTATATGGAAGATGTCCTGCCGAAGATTTCCATCGGCTTCGGGAATACCTTCCGATACAAAAACTTCGACCTGGATATCTTCTTCTACGGACAGTTCGGCGCCACCAAATACAACTATGCGTTACAGTGGGCCAGTGCCGCACAGTTCTCCTATACGACTCCGCAAAACTCCAACCAGTATGCATACCGTATATGGAATTCGCAGAACAACACCTCGGGGGACCTGCCCGGAATCGCATCGGTCAAAGGAGTATCGCTTCCCGGCAATGCAGGCACGGACTTGAGGCGTCAGGATGCCTCTTTCGTCCGTGTCAGGAACATCACGCTTGGATACAACATCAACGGGGCTATCCTGGGCAAGGTGCTCTCCAAGCGGGTTGAAAACATCAGGGTCTATTTCGACACCCAGAACCCGCTCACGTTCACGACCTTTGCCGGCGTGGATCCGGAAATCTATACGGGTAATTCCTCATCCCCGGCCGGTTATCCTATGTCCCGGACCTTTTCACTTGGTTTAAAATTCAATTTTAAATAGGATTTGAAATGAGAAAGCCTCTCCTTTATTTACTGATTGTCGCAGCCTTCGTCACTGCTGCCTGCGAAAAGGATTTCGATCCGAAGATATACGGGGTTTTCACCAGCGCGAACTATCCCGGTTCGGCGTCTGATTATCAAACCCTTATGATGACCTGCTATACGCCGTTCACTACCCCTTGGACATATTACCTGGGGGCGTCAAGGGCGAACCAGCACCCCTGGTACATTCCCGAGGGCGGTGTCCTTAAACATTTTGAGTACACCTCCGATACGATGGCTCCCTGGGAAATCGGCGTATGGAGCCAGAATTACCGTTACCTGTCCCAGGCCAATTTCAACCTGACCGTCTATTATGTGCGGGATTATCTGCATGCGGATAACCCCAACCATTACCCGAAGACGCGTGAGGTAACACGCTTTACGGAAATTATCGGCATCCTGCAGGATGCGCCGGAATCCGTACTGCCGGAAGCCACCAAGAATGAATTGCTTGGGGAAGCCCGCCTGTGCAGGGGCCTGCATATGTACAACCTTCTGAACACCTACGGTCCCGTTCCCCTCATCACCAACCCGGCGGATGTATCCAATACGGAAAAGCTCACGAATGCCGTCCGTCCGCCGCTGGATGAGATTTCGCGGTGGATTTATGACGACTTTGACTTTGCCGTCAAAAATGTTGCCGAGGTACAAACGGAGAGGGGACGTTACACAGCAGATTACGCGCGCGTCTGCCTCATGCGGCACTGCCTCAACGAAGGCTATCATATGGACGGTTGGTACAAGAAAGCGACCGAGTTGTTCACCGAACTGGACAACGGCAGGTATTCCTTGTTCATGCAGGGGACGAATCCTTACGCCGAAATGTTCCGGGAAGCCAACGACTTCAACTGCGAAATCATCATGGCTGTGAGCTGTGACCCCTCCTCCACCGGAAATAGCCGAGAGGGCAACATGAACCCCTTCATGATGCTTGCGGTACCGGAAAATGCGGCAAAAAAGGATGATCTCGGCAACCCGACCCCCTTCTCAATCATGGGTGCCGGCTGGGGACAGACCTATAATCTTTCCCCTAAGTTTTTTGACACTTTCGAGCCCGGAGACAAGCGCGCCGAGACCATCGTCACCAGTTATTACACGACTGGCGGAGTTTGGATCCGTCCGCAGGATATCGGGACCAAGTGGGACGGGTACATCGTCAACAAGTTCCCTGCTGAAACCCCTACGGCTCCCTGTTGGGGGAATGATATTCCCCTTGCACGCTGGGCCGACGTGCTGCTGATGTCCGCCGAAGCCGAAGTCCGTATGACCAAGTCGGCGCCTTCGCAGACCGCTATAGATGCAGTCAATGCAGTAAGGGCACGCGCAGGCTTGTCCGGGTTGCCCGCAGCAGCGACAGGCAATGCCGAGAAATTCCTGGATGCGTTGCTTACCGAACGCGGTCACGAGCTGTTCTATGAGGGAATCCGAAAGATTGACTTGATCCGCTTCAACCAGTATGCGCAGCGCTGCAAGAAATGCAAAGGGACGATTCCTACGCACCAGTACCTGCCCATTCCCAATTATGCCGTAGATGAGGCGGAAGCGCTCGGAAAAGAACTGGACCAGACCTGGTCCAGGGAAGGATGGTCGGAAGACTATGCTGCTGCAAAGAAACTTTAATTCACCAGCACGATGAAAACTTTTATCAGAATACAGTCTTTTTTACTGGGGCTTGTCGTCCTGGCGTCCTGCGAAGCGAAGGTCAACAAAGACCTTGTCTGGCCTCAGTGGGCTTCCAGGCCTTTGGTGGAAGATGCCAGCCTTACCTCCCTGACCGGAGGGAAGAGCGTTAACGCCGGAGACATCGTCAAATTCTTCGCACATGTTTACGATGATTACAGCGATCTTGCCTCGTACACGCTCGAGTTCAAGGCCAACAATGCGGTCATTGCTTCAGTTGCCGGAACCCTTTCCGGTTCGTCCGCAGACATTTACCTTGAGACGGAAATGCCCTTCGGCGCCTATTATGCCGAAGGAGCCTTTTACCCCGAAGTTTCCCTCTGTGTCACCAATGTAGTGAAGGGCAAGACGGAGAAGCGGCTTGACAATGACCATAATGTCTCTGTCGTCAGGCCGGCGACGCCGGACCGCCTCTACATCGTGGATAATCTGGGGCAAACCTTTGTCATGGAGCGCCAGGGGAAAAGTTATGACTTCAAGACCAGCGCGTCCCTCGCTCCCATCGGAAGGTCCTTCTGGATTGCCGAGAAGGTGGTTTCCGGCAAGCCGGACTTTTCTTCACTGGTATGGGGAAAACGGGATGGCAACTACATGGTCGTCAAGAGCGGCGAAGGTACGGAAATCCCGACCCCCTCATCCCAGGGCTATGGCATCAAGGATATGCGTTTCAGTATGTATTCCTTTGAAATCTCCAAACTGGTGAATCACACTGTCGAGATTGACTGGGATAAAATGGAGCCGGACATCAAGGGCGGAGCCCATTATCGGATTATGAACAACGTGGCGCTTGTACGGGACTGCCAGGTCGTGTTCAAGGGTTTCCCGGATGTAAAGAACTGCCTTCAGACAGACCGTTTTGCCGACATCGAAGCGGGATCCGCGCGTTTTACCGGCCCTTCCCGCCCCTGGCGCTTCTTCTATAACGAAGACAACAAATGGCTTATCGTCAATACGTACAATAATGAGGATGATCTGGTCTGGGTTACCGGTAAGAATGCCGGATACCCGCTGGAGCCGCATACCGACTGCCAGTTCGACTGGTTCGGTACCGAGCCGCACGGCTACCTGTCAGCCGTCAAGGTAACGGACGATGAATATATCTTCCGGCTTCAGCTGTATCTGGAGAGCAACTTTGAGTTGAAGTTATACAGCTGGGTCGCCTGGGCCACGGAACTGACCTGGCATTCCGTTACTCCCCAGACCCTTACCGTCAATGACGAGAATTACGGGCTTGCCGGCTCCACCTTCAAGCCGGGAGTCTATATGCTGACTTATAACAAATACACGCAGGAGGCTTCTCTTGAGAAACAGAATTAAAAACACATAGTATTATGAAAAAACATCTGATCTGGGCGCTTGCAGCCCTTGCTGTTACTGCAATTTCCTGTAACAAACCTGTCACCCCCGATCCCGGACCGGAACCCGAGAAGACGGCTCCCAAGATTCTGTCGGCATCCCTGCGCGGAGCCGGTGGAGCGACGGAAATCATCGCCGGCGAGTCGGCGAAATTCACCGCCAGCCTTGAAAATGACAACACGGGGACCCTTGCTTCTTATTCCCTGAAGGTTACGCATCAGGGCTGGACCATCGCGCAGAGCGAAGGTGCACTGGCCGGGAATACCGCAAACCTCGATGTGGATCTGGTGTTGGATCCCGGTGCTATTACCGAGGCTTTTTATGCCGACGTACAGCTTGTTGTGGTCAATTCCAACAATCTGTCGGCATCCAAGACTCTCTCCGAAGCCGAAAACGTGCTGATCAAGCCTGAACCGGCTCCCGAAAAGCTCTACCTGGTGGACAACAATTCCAGTGTCTATGAAATGGCGCTTTTCTCTCCCGGTTTCTACAAGACGGACGCTGACCTCGCTGCCATCGGAACCTCTTTCAAGGTAGCGGAAAAAGTCAACGGAAGCAGCATCGATGAATCCGGCAAGGTATGGGGAAGTTTCCCTGTCCCTGATTCCGAGTCCTTCGGTCTTCTGTGGCTGGGCTTCAACATCGCCACGCAGAAGGTGGAGAAAATGATCAACTTTACCGTGGTGGCCGATATCACCAAGATGGCTGAGGACTATGGCCACGGCGTTTTCTGGGATATGGAATTCCACAAAGACTGCAAGGTGGTATTCGAAGGCTATGGCGCAAACGCCGAGGAGATGGTCCAGAAAGACCGTTTCGACTGCTTTGACGGGAACACGGCACGCTATACCGGCCAGACGACCAAATGGGAAGTCTATTTCATCAAGTCTGAAAAATGGCTCGTACTCAGGGATCACTGGTACACCTTCGGCATCAAGAAATGCCTCTGGGTTACCGGCGCAAACGCCTCTCTGCCGATGCTTCCGATTGGCGTACGGCCTCTCAACTGGTTTGCCGAAGCGGGTGAACTTCCGACTTCCAGCCTATCCTGCGTAACTAAGGATGGTGTCATCTGGGAAGTCCTCATGTATATGAAGGCGAATTTTGAAATCAAGGTTTACGACAAGAGGGCCTGGGCAAACGAACAGCAGTGGACTACCATTACGCCCAACCTGTTTACGATCACTCCTATGGAGGCAGATCCGGAAACCGGAAAGGTGGATGGTAATTACGGTGTTGCCGGTCCCGATTTCGTAGAGGGATACTATACGCTTAAATTCAATTCCGATACCAACGAAGCCGGTCTGTACAGTTATGAATAAAGAGAAGCAATTTTACGAAGCGCCCGTCCTGGAAGTTTTCCCCCTCCAGGACGGACCGGAGATTTGTACCACCTCCGCAAGGTCGACAATCGACCCCTATGAATATGATGGGGATGTGATTTATTTCTAAGTCACATGCGTAAAAGAATTATTCCTATCTTACTTACCGTGACAGCTTTCCTGATGGTAGCCTGTCAAGGAAAGGAGACCCCCGTGGACCCCTCTCCTCCCGATCCCCCTGTGGATCCGGAGGAAGAGGTTTTCCCCATCATTGCCTGGACCGGGATCAAGTCAAACGAGACTTCCTGGAAATTCACGCCGATGAAAGAGGCCGGTGTCAATGTGTACCTTGGCTGGTATGACACGCTGGCAGAGGTGATGCAGGCCCTCGAGGATGCCGAAAAAGCCGGGGTAAAGCTCATTATCAAGAGTGACGAACTGTTTTCCGACGTCTCCGGCACCGTAAAGCGGATGAGGGAATGTCCGGCGCTGTTCGGTTATCATATTTCAGATGAGCCCTCCGTATCTGATTTTGCGTTGCTGTCGCAAATCGTCAAGAGCATTCAGCGCTATGATTCTGATCATCCCTGTTACATCAACCTGTATCCCAACTGGGCGTGGGGCGGCAACACCGGCTACCTGGGCAATGTGAACAATTTCCTCAACCAGGTTCCGGTGACGTTCCTGTCCTTCGACAATTATCCGATCCGGGAAATCAACGGCGTCACCTCCCTGAGGGACGATTGGTATAAAAACCTGGAGGATATCAGGACGGCCAGCAGGGCCCGAAAGATGCCTTTCTGGGCATTCGCGCTTGCGCTCTCGCACAAGCTGAACGGATTCCTGTACCCCGTCCCGTCCATCGGACACCTCCGCCTGCAACAGTTCAGCAACCTCGTTTACGGCGCCCAGGCATTCCAGTATTTTACCTGGTGGGGCGCCTTCCAGGGCACCAAGACCGCGGTATATGACCGTGTGAAACAGGTGAATGAAGAACTGCAGGGGCTCGCTCCCGTATTTTATGGTGCGGAGGTAAAAGCTGTCTGGCATACAGGTTCCTCCCTGCCATTCGGGACCTCTCCCGTCTCTCATTTGCCGGACGGAGTGGAATCACTCGTTACCGAGGATATCGGCACCGTGGTTTCCTATATAGAGAAGAATGGTAAATGTTATTTTGCCATCGTTAACAAGGATTTTGCTTTACCGAGAAAAATCACAGTCAAACTGGGACCGAATGTAAAACAGGTTCTCAAAGACGGCACCATGGTCCCGGCTGTCTCCGGTGAAGTCGAAATGCCGGCCGGAGATATTATTGTATACAATCTAAAATAGACAGATATGCTGATAAAAAAAATTTCGTACGAAGCCCCGGAAGCTAGCGTTAAAGATATTTTGCATGCGGGACTCATGTGTGCCTCGACACATAATAACATTAACGACATCCAATATGATGCCGATGAACTGGATTTCTATTAGTAAAACGACAGCGCGATGAAAAACAGACATTATTTCTTATCCATAGGGTTGCCTCTGGCGCTATTGGCCTTTTCCTGCGAAAAAATAACGGATCAGGAACCGGAGCCCGTCCCCGGCGAGGCAACGCAGACTTTCCAGCTTTTCGCCGTTCCGAACGATCCTGATGACGAGTCCGAAAATCAGGCAAGCGCTTCCAAGACCACCAACTCCGGTATGTCTACGCTTTGGGCGGCGGGCGACCAGCTTGGTATCATGCACGGCCAGGGGAGCAGCTATACAATGGACGGAGCCTTTACGCTCGAGGATGCCGCTACCGGCAAATTCGAGGGGACGCTCAGTTCCGCACTGGTTGAAAACCAGAGTTACAACTGGCTGGCCATATATCCCTACATGGCCACAATGACGACAAAGATTGCCGATGCGGCCGTCGCCATAGGTGGTAATATGACGCAGTCCGCCGTAGACAGCAGGGCTCATTTGGCAGGGACCTATGCGCCGCTCTGGGGCAAGGCCACTTCCGTTGCTTGGAACAGTACCCCTACCTTCAATATGACGCACCTGAGCACCTTCCTGGAGATCATCGTCACCAACGGAACGTCTTCCACGCTGACCGTAAACACCGTCAAGGTTATCCTGCCTTCAGGTAAGTATATCAGTGGCACGTACAATGTAAACCTTACCGGTAGCTCCCCCGCCCTTAACAGGGTCAGCGGTTCAGAAAGCGCCACCCTTACCCTCGGCAGCGGCGCCAAGACCATCGCGGCCGGGGGAAATGCAAAATTCTATCTGGCGGCGGCTCCATTCGACCTCTCCAGCGGCCAGCAGATCCATGTGGAAATCAACGGAGTCCGCAGCACGGCCACGATGCCCTTAGCCAAGAGCTTCGCCGGCGGGAAGATGAAGAAACTGAATGTGACCTACAAAGCCACGCCGAACCAGATTTATGTAAGAGACAATGCCGGTCTGGTATTGACGCTGAACAGGATAGGAACTACCGAAACCTACGCTACAAATGATGTCACGGCCTGCCGTACCATTGCTCCCGTCTTCTGGATTGCGGAGAAGATTACCAACGGCGCCATCGACGGTTCTGGCTGGGTAATCGGCGGGAACGACTACAACAACGTCAGCAAAATCGCCAGCTGGTCCACCGACGATACGGGTATTTACAAACCCGATGTTTATTATGAGTACTCCGACAGCAAACCGGACGGAATCTTCGTGGACATGAGCAATCCGTCCAGCCCGAAGATGCAGTTCAGACTGATTCTGGATTATAACTCTCTCGGTAACCGTACCGATGACAAGGTCCGCTGGGTATGCCCGATGCCCAACAACTGCCGCGTGGAGTTCATGAATTTCCCGGCGAGCCCCACAGCGATGCTCAATGCCGACTGGTTCACGTCCATCAACAATACTACCTTGACGGCAACCTATACGGGCAAGCAGCATAATTATGAGGCCCACTATGTCAAGACACCGAAATATCTGACTTTCTGGCAGCTTGGCGGTTCGCAGGTGTTCCTCATAGGACGCAATGCCAGCTGTCCTCCTACGTATAACGCAAGTTATACTTTGGCCGATGATAACTTCTACGCGCAGGACAACGGTTGCTGGAAGAGGTTGTATATGATGGAAACCACCACCAGCAACGTTTTCAAGACCACGGTCTATCTGAATACAGGCTTTGGTTTCCAGTTCTATACCGCTGCCGCGTGGGCCCAGCAGCAGAAGGGAGTGACTTCCACCACGCCGGCTACGCTCCGAATCGATGATGGAATATATGGTGCTGCCGGCACATCGTTTACGGCCGGATTATACACCCTCACCTACAACTCTTCCACAAAGCAGGCCACCCTGGTCAAAAAATAGAAAAGAATGAAAAAGGAAATCATCAATAAGTTTCTGGTACTGGCCGCAGTGGCCCTGAGTGCGTTCTCTGCCTGCCAAAAGGAACTGTTACCCGATGCATCGATTGCAGGTGAGAATGCTTTTGAAATCCAGGCCGTACCGGATGAGAGCAAAACCGTCAACGACGGCCTTTATACCCGCTGGGCGACCGGTGACCAAATTGCCGTGATGCACTGCGCGTCAAGCGCTTCCGAGTACGGAATGGACGGAGCGTTTACGCTCAGCAACAGCGAGACGGGGAGCTTCCTGGGCACCGTTTCCGGCACCCTGACTCCTTCGGTTAACTACAAATGGTTTGCCTTCTACCCCTATGACGCCGCCATGAAACAGCATGTGTCCGATGCGGTGCTTGCAGTAGGCGGCACGCAGACCCAGAGCGGCAACGGAAGCAAGGCCCATCTGGCAGGCAAGGCCTTCCCGCTGTACGGGAAGACCACCGCCAAGGGTTCTGATGTACCGGTAGTTACGATGTCGCACGTCGCCTCCATCGTTGAATTTACCGTGACCAACCACTCCGGCAGTAGCTTCTCTGTCAACGAGATTGCCCTGACCGTGCCGGAGGGTACGATGATCAGCGGCAAATTCAGCATCAGCGTTCCTGACAGCGCACCCGAAGTCACTTATGTAAGGGACGGAAGCAACACGGCCGTACTGACCGTCAGCGGCGGCCAGGCCATCGCCAACAACGAGTCGGCGACCTTCTATTTGGGCATCGCTCCCTGCAGCGTGGCGGCGGGCAAGACCCTCAGCCTCCGCATCAACGATTATGAGAAAAGCGTGACGCTCTCTACCGCCGAGACTTTTGCTCCCGGAAAAATCAAGTCCCTGCGCTTCGACTATAATCTGCCTCTGCCTCCCGCGACGCTTTATGTTGTGGACAATGCCTCACACGTGATTCCGCTTACCCGTACCAGCAGGTATCATTATGAATCCACCAGCATCGCCCAGGCGAACACGCTCGGAAGTGCATTCCTCATCGCGGAGAAGGTCAACGGTACGACCATCGACAACAGCGGTTACGTGGCGGGCGGCTCGGATTTCAGGGCCATGGTACGGACAACCAGTTCCGGCACAAAGACGAACAAACCATCCGTGTACTCCACGTACAACGTAGCTCCGGACTATATCACCTTCGATATGGACAAGTGCCGGGCCAATTTCCGTCAGGTACTGGACAAGAATACCATGCCCGCCTACGGTTCTTCCACGACCAAGGTGAAGTGGATAATGCCTCTGGTACAGGGTGGTGAGATCCAGTTGCTCAATTTCAGCGAAAAGGCCTCGAAGGCCCTTGCCATATGGCCGTTCTCCAACTTTGACGATACCAAGGGTATCGCCACCTATGACGGAATCGACCGCAACTACGAGACCTATTACGCCCCGGATGCCGGATGGATTGTGCTTCAGGATATCGCAGGTACAAGCGAAAGCATTTTCCTCATAGGCCGCAACGCCAGCTATCCGCTTTCACCGTACCTTACCTATTCGTTGCGTGACGATACCTTCCTCAATGAATTGTGGGGGCACACGGAGGCCTACGGACAGTTGAGTATGTACAGGAAGAGCACCAATGTCTATCAGGCGCTGCTCTATCTGGGAGACGACTGGGCCGTGCAGCTCTACACCAACAGGGCATGGGCTGCGAACGTGAAGTCCCTTACGACCAACACCCCTGACCTTGTTACCGTACACAACGAGAATATCTGCTTCCTTACACAGAATACCAATGTCACCTTCTATCCCGGCCTGTATATGCTGGAGTACAACAAGGCGACCGGTGTCGTGAGCCTCACCTACCATTCGGACGACCCCGAGGCCGATCCGCAATGGGACGTGGAAGAAGTTTTCCCCATCTTGGGCTGGGCAGGAATCGATATCAATTCCTCCGCGGGACAGAATGCCTTCAACTCGATGCGCGATGCCGGTTTCACCCTCTACCTGAGCGGTTACGGCAACCAGACGGATATGTTCAAGGCGCTGAATATGGCGAAGACAGCCGGTGTCCAGATGATCACCACCACACCGGAACTTGCGAATTCCAGTACCGCTGCCTCCGTCGTGAACCAGCTCCTTACGAATACCGCCTTTTACGGCTACTTCGTAGCGGACGAGCTGTGGTCTGCGCAGGAGTATGCCGGGGCCAAGTCGTTCGTGACCGATATCAGTAAACTGGACAATAAGCATATGTTCTACCTGAACTTCCCTCCCAACTGGGCGTGGAATGTAAGTGATTACACGGGAACCTGTACGAATTATGTCCAGTACACGGGCGTGAAGCTGTTCTCGTTCGATCACTATCCCATCTATACCGGAAAAGAGGGCTCTTCGTTCCCTGCCACCCTGAACCCTATCTGGTACCAGAACCTGGAATCCGCACTTACGGTTTCCAGGAATGCCGGCGTGCCCTTCTGGGCCTTCGCCCTGGCCTTGGCGCATAATCAGGGAGCTTCTCCCTACTATGTGTATCCGGTGCCTACGCTTGGACATCTGCGGTTGCAGCAGTTCAGCAACCTGGTCTATGGCGCACAGGGATTCGAGTATTTCACCTACTGGGGACTTTTCCAGAATTCCAGGACGCCTGTCTATCAGAGGGCAAAAACCGTCAACAGGGAGCTCCAGAGCCTCGGCCGCGTCTTCAAGGATGCTACCATCCAGTGGGTAAAGCATACCGGTTCTTCCATCCCCACCGGTACGACGGCGCTCGGATCTTCCCTGCCTTCCGGTGTAAGTTCGCTCACCACTTCCACTTCGGGAGCTGTGGTTTCCTATTTCACCAAAAGCGGAAGCCGCTATGTGGCGATAGTGAACCGCAGCATTGATCAGAACATGAATCTGAACATCTCTTTCAGCGGAACTGCGACTGAAATCTGCAAAGACGGACGGGATGTTCCCGTCACGTCGTTCAGTGGCTCGCTGACCGCCGGTGACATCAAGGTATATCGTCTGCCGTGATGTCCATCCGTCTTCTATTTTGCCTGTGCCAGGCAGTGATACAAACACTTGCCTGGCACGGCATTTCTGAGGGGAGGCATGCTGAGTTCTTCCCCTACCTCAGGGAGAGCGGGACGGATTATTATCTGACGCGGAGCCGGACGCTTCCGCTCGCCATGGAAGTGCTGGATGCCGCGCAGAAAGAGGGAATCAAGGTCTTCGTGTCCTGTCCGGCTATGCTGGAGAATCCGGATTCGATCGTCCCGTTATTGAAGAACCATCCCGCCCTGGCAGGCTATTATATCAAGGATGAGCCGGAGACCTGGGATCTTCCCGACCTGGGGAAACTGGTTTCACGGATTTCCGCCCTGGACGGGGGCCATCCCTGCTATGTAAACCTGTACCCGAACTGGGCTTGGGGCGGCAAGGAAGCTTACGCCTCGAACCTGCAACTCTTTGCGGATTCGGTGAACGTGCCGTTCTTCTCCTTCGATCAGTATTCCATCACCGAAGCGGACGGAAAAATTTCCGTCCGCCCCCTGTGGTACCGGAACCTGGAAGAAATGAGGAATCTTTCCCTGGAGCGCGGAAAGCCTTTCTGGGCCTTTGCGCTTTTGTTGTCCCATTATCTCGGCCCCCCGTCGCCTCCGGCTTTTTATCCCGTCCCCACGCTGGGGCACCTGCGCCTCCAGGCCTTCAGTGACCTTGCCTACGGGGCCCAGGTTATCCAGTACTATACGTTCCGCGGAGCCGTGGACAAGGAAGGTGTGCGTACTCCTGTTTTTGATTTGTTGAAACAGGTCAATGCGGAGATCCACGCCTTGTCACCGGTATTTGCCGGAGCCGATGTGCGGCAAGTCTGGCACGCCGGGCCTTCACTACCAGACGGGACCCGTGCCTTCGAGCCCTTCGGCCCCGTCGCTTCGCTTCAGACCGGGGAAGCCGGGCTGGTCGCCTCGCTGGTGGAAAAGGGCAGGCGGCAGTACCTTGCACTCGTAAATAAGGACTGCACCGAAGCGCAGGAAATAAGCTTGAATTTTTCCCGGAAGACAAAGCAGGTCGGGAAGGACGGCAAACGTTCTCCCTTCCGTGCCGGAGCGATAGTGCTCGAGCCGGGCGATATCATTCTGTTTGAATTATGAAAAAATGGATATTCTTTGCGTTGACTCTGGTACTGATGACAGGATGCCAGATAGGTAATTGCAACAATAACCCGGACTGGGTTTCCGGATGCGATTATATTCCCTCCAATGCCGTCAACCAGTTGGAGATGTGGCAGGAAGAAACGTTCAGCCCCGACCTCATTGACAAGGAGCTGGGCTGGGCGGAAGACCTGGGTTTCAACTTGATGCGGGTGTTCCTCCACCACAAGCTGTGGGAACAGGATGCCCGGGGCTTCAAGAAGCGCATCAACCGTTATCTGGACATTGCGTCCTCTCACGGTATCCGTACGATGTTCGTCTTCCTGGACGACTGCTGGAACGAGACCTGCGAGACAGGACCCCAGCCCGCGCCCCTGCGCGGCGTCCACAACTCCGGATGGTGCAAGGATCCCGGTGCCCTTTATTTCGGGCTTTGCGGCTCCGGCGTCCGCTATGCAGAAGATACGACCGCGATCCTCAAGGTCCTTGAGGCCTATGTCAAGGATATCCTGAAAGAATTCAAAGATGACCGGCGCATCCACTCCTGGGACCTTTACAACGAACCCGGTGGCGGCCAGGATCCCTACCGTTACTGGGAGCGCAGTTTCCCCCTGCTGAAGGATGTGTTCCGCTGGGCAAGGGAGGTCAATCCTTCCCAGCCCCTGACCGCCGGCGTATGGAATTCCCGGCTGGGAGAGATGAATGTCTGGCAGCTGGAAAACTCGGATATCATCACCTATCACACCTATGAGCCGCTTGAAAGCCACAAGGCCATGGTGGATACGCTCAAACGCTACGGCAAGCCGATGGTCTGTACGGAGTATATGGCGAGAACGCAGAACAGCACTTTCCAGACTATCCTTCCTATGCTGAAGGAAAACGGGGTTGGCGCCATCAACTGGGGTTTCGTTTCCGGAAAGACGAACACAATCTTCGCCTGGGATACGCCGCTCGATGTGGATGAGCCGTCGGTATGGTTCCACGATATCCTCAGACAGGATGGAACGCCGTATTCCGAAGAGGAAGTTGCGTTAATCAGAGAAATCAACGGAAAGACTGGCCCCCGTACAGCGACCGCCCCCGTGTTGCCGCTGATTCCCTATCCCAATAGGGTAACTTTGAAAAGAGGAAGTTTCCACGCCGGCGCGGCGACGGTCAACTGCAGCCCGGAATTTTCCTCAGAGGCCGCGGAGGCCGTGAAGGCGTTTGGCGGGGAACTTGCTTCCAGCGCAGAAGGGAGCGGCTGTATTTCCTTTAAGTTCGACGCTTCGCTTGCAGATGAGGCCTACGAACTCAATGTGTCGAGGCGGAACGCGACGGTAAAAGCATCGGGCTTTGCAGGTGTCGTGAACGCGCTGGCGACACTCCGCCAACTGCTCTCCGCCGAAGGGGAGCTTCCTTGCTGCGAGATTGCGGATGCCCCGCGTTTTTCCTGGCGTGGAGCCCATCTGGACTGCTCCCGGCATTTTTTTAGCACCGAGGATGTGAAGAAATTCCTTCGCGTGATGTCGCTCTACAAACTGAACCGTTTTCACTGGCATCTGACCGATGACCACGGCTGGCGCGTTGAAATCAAACGTTATCCCAAACTGACCGAAATCGGCGCCTGGAGGAACGGTACGATGGTCGGTCACGATTTGAAAACCAATGACGGAATCCGGTACGGCGGCTTCTATACGCAGGAAGAAATCCGGGAAATCGTGGCCTATGCCGCATCGCTGGGCATCGAGGTCGTGCCGGAGATAGACCTGCCGGCGCATCTGGCTTCCGCACTGGCCGCATACCCCTGGCTGGGCTGTACGGGCGGTCCCTACAGCGTGTTTACGATATGGGATATTTCTCCGGAGGTGCTGTGTGCCGGGAAGGAGACCTCGTTCGAGTTTCTGGAAAACGTATTTGCGGAAATCTGCGAGCTTTTCCCGTACAAGTATATTCATATCGGCGGGGATGAATGCCCCAAAAAGCGCTGGAAAGAATGTCCCCGCTGTCAGGCCAAGATAAAGGAACTCGGGCTTTCCGATACGGAACACGCCAGCGCAGAGACTTATCTGCAGAACTACGTTACCGCAAGGGTGCAGAAAATTCTTGCTGACAAAGGCAGGAATGTGATAGGTTGGGATGAGATTCTTGAAGGGGACCTTGCGCCGGGGGCGACCGTAATGTCCTGGCGCGGGACCAAAGGCGGCATTCAGGCGGCTGAACGTGGCTTTGACGTCATTATGACTCCGCTCGATTACTGCTATCTGGATTATTGTCAATCGACCAACCGTGATGAGGAGCCGGACGGATTCGGGCGTTTCCTTCCTTTGGAGAAGTGCTATTCCTATGAGCCGCTGCGAGGAATTCCTTTTGAGGCAACGAACCATATTCTCGGGCTTCAGGGCAATGTCTGGACAGAGTTCATCGCTACTATGTCCCACGCGGAATATATGTTGCTTCCAAGGATTCTGGCGCTTTCGGAAGTGATGTGGTGCCGGCCGGAAAACAAGGACTGGAACCGCTTCCGCTCAGTGCTTACGAAACAGGAACTGCCCCGTCTCGAGGCGCTCGGCTACAATTACCGCGCAGTCGTACAATGAAATCTCCGCGTACGAATGCTTCGGAGAATGTAAAATAGTCTGGAAGCTATAGGCCTTTGGCCTTGCCTTCGTCCCAAATGGCATCCGATGCCTTTTTTCAGGGTATTTTCTTCGAGATAGCCGAAACGGCGGCGGAACTTGTCGCAGGCCTTGCTGAGGGCCGCTTCCGGGTCGGTTCCGTAGAGCCGGGAAGCATTGATGACGGCGAAGAGCAGGTCGCCGAACTCCTCCTCGATATGCGCGGCATCCTTCTCGCCGCAGGCTTCGCGTACCTCGCCGAGCTCCTCGCGCACCTTGTCCCACACATCTTCGGGCTTCTCCCAGTCGAATCCGCAGCCGCGGGCCTTTTCCTGCATCGAGAGGGCCTTGAGCACCGCCGGCATCGCATCGGGAATCCCCGCCATCACGGTCTTGTTGCCGTCTTTCTCCTTCGCTTTCACCAGTTCCCAGGTTTCGGCGATTTCCTTGGCGCTGGGCACCCGGCCACCGTTCTCCCCGAACACGTGCGGATGCCGGAACACCATCTTGTCGCAGATTTTCCCCAGCGAATCGGCGATATCGAAGCGCCCCGCCTCCTGCGCGATGCGTGCGTAAAAGACCATATGATAAAGCAGGTCGCCGATTTCCTTGCAGACGGCACCCGCATCGCCCTTCAGGATGGCATCGCTCAACTCATACACCTCCTCCTCGGTCATCGGCCGGATACTCTCCATCGTCTGCTCCGCATTCCACGGGCACTTCTCCCGCAGCGCATCCATAATATCCAACAACCGCCCGAAGGCCTCCGTTTTTTCTTCTCTGGTATGCATAACTGTATTGCTATGGGCCATACGGCCTCAATTTGCGGCAAAAATATAGCGAAAAAATTTAATCGTGAAATTTTTGATTATTTTTGCAGAACGTTAGTATATTGTTGGGATTATGAAGCAAATGAAATTTGTTACCGCGGATGAGGCCGTGAGCCACATCGCATCCGGCAGCCACATCCACCTGAGCAGCGTAGCCAGCGTCCCCCACTGCCTGATCCAGGCCCTCTGCCGCCGGGCCGACGCGGGCGACGTACGCGACCTTCACTTCCATCACTTCCATACCGAAGGCCCCGCCCCTTACAGCGAGCCGCGCTACGAAGGCATCTTCTTCGACCAGGGCTTCTTCGTGGGTCCCAACGTACGGGCCAACGTCAATGCCGGTTACGCCGATTATCTGCCGGTTCACCTCCGGGAAAGCCAGGCGCTCTACCGCAGCGGCGTCATTCATCTCGGTGCCGCGCTGGTGAACATCTCGCGGCCGGACAAGGACGGACGGGTGAGCCTCGGTACGTCGGTGGACTGCTCCGTCGCCGCCATCGAGAGCGCGGACGTGGTCATCGGCGTGGTGAATCCCAACGTGCCTTTCTCCCACGGGGACCTCGTGCGCCTGGACCAGTTCGATTATCTGGTGGAGGACGATACCCCGCTGGTCACCGCCGGGTTCGCCGAACCGACGCCGACGGAAGTGCTCATCGGCAAGAACTGCGCGGCGCTCGTGGACGACGGAGACTGCATCCAGATGGGCATCGGCGCCCTGCCGAATGCCCTGGCGGCCCAGCTGGGCGGCCACAAGAACCTCGGACTGCACACGGAAATGTTCGCGGACGGGCTGCTGCGCCTCATCAAGGCCGGCGTGATCAACGGCGCCTGCAAGAAAATCGACACGGGCAAGGTGGTGGCATCGTTCCTGCTGGGCTCACAGGAAGTATATTCCTTCATAGACGACAATCCTTCGGTGCTGATGAAGGACATCAAATACACCAACGACCCCTGGATCATCGCCCGGAACCCGCATATGAAAGCCATCAATTCCGCCGTCGAGGTGGACCTGACCGGCCAGGTGGTCGCGGATTCCATAGGCACGCGCATCTTCAGCGGCACCGGCGGACAGCTGGATTTCGTGCGCGGCGCGACGATGTCCGAAGGCGGCAAATCCATCATCGCCTTTGCTTCCCGCACCAACAAAGGCAAGAGCAAAATCACTCCCTTTATCAACCAGGGTGGCGGGGTGGTCACTCCGCGCGCCGACGCCCACTGGGTCGTCACCGAGTACGGTGCGGTGGACCTCTACGGCCGCTCCTTGCAGGAACGGGCGAAACTGCTCACCAGCATCGCCCATCCCGACGACCGCGAGGCCCTGGATCGTGCCGCCTTCGAGCGCTTCGGTCCCCATTATCACAATTTCTCCGTCTGATGTGGAACGAGCGGACTGCCTTGCTGCTCGGCGATGAGGCTGTGGCGCGCCTTGCGCGTTCGCACGTTGCCGTCGTCGGACTCGGGGGCGTAGGCGGTGCCGCCGCGGAAATGCTGGCCCGTGCGGGCGTGGGGCGGCTGACGCTCGTCGACAGCGATACCGTCGCCGATACCAACCGCAACCGGCAGCTCTGCGCCCTTGTATCGACGGTAGGAAAGCCCAAAACGGAGGTGGTTGCGGCGCGCCTGCGCGATATTCATCCTGCGCTGGAACTGCGCGAAGTGCGGGAATTCCTCTGCGAGGAGAATGTCGCCGCGCTACTGGAACCGCGCCCCGATGCGGTGGTGGATGCCATCGACACGCTCAGCCCCAAGATTGCCCTGATTCAGTACTGCCTGAAGGCCGGGATTCCGCTGGTCAGTTCGATGGGCAGCGGCGCCAAACGGGATGCGACGGCCGTGCGGATTGCCGATATTTCCCGGACCCGCCAGTGCCCGCTGGCGCATATGCTCCGCAAGCGCCTGCACAAACTGGGCATCCGCGAGGGCTTCCAGGCGGTTTATTCCGAAGAGGTGCCGGTCGCGGAGGCCGTGGTGATGGAAGAGGGCCGCAACAAGAAATCCAACGTGGGGACGATTTCCTATCTCCCGACGGTCTTCGGCTGTGCCTGTGCGCAAGCCGTTATCAATCAATTAACGAATTATGCCTCAACAGTTTGAAGAAGGCCAGCGCGCCCTGCCGCGCAAACCGAAGCAGCCGGCCCCTGCAGCGAAAGCCACCCCGGAACGGCACGCCCGGAAAATCAACGGGAAGCGCCTGGTGATCGACAATGCTATCCTGAATCCCAAATTTAAGGCGTTCTTGCTGGGTTTTGCCTTTTTCCTCGGCGCGTTGCAGCCGCTGCGCGCGCAGGATGTGCCGACCTATTTTACCCAGGAAGAGATGCCCGACCTGTCGCTTTGTATGCCTGCGCCGCCCGATACCCTGGATCCGGCCTTTGCGCAGGACGTGCTGCGTTTTTACTGGGGGAAGGAGCAGCGGAAGGATCCGGTGCGCGCTGCTATCGCCGTGAGCGATGCGCAGTGGCAGCTGGATACCCTGATCCGGCTGTTCAGCGAGCCCTTCGGTCATGCGCTTTCCCCGGAGAAGACGCCGGAAATCTATAAGCTGCTGGAAAGCGGTGTGGCCACCATCGGGCTCGTCCGGCTCAAGCCCAAGGCCTATTTCCACCGCAAACGGCCCTTTGAGCGCCTGGGCGAGACGCTGCTCGACGAGCGCGAGCGTCCGGGCCTGACCGGGGAGGGTTCCTATCCTTCCGGCCATACCGTCCGGGGCTGGAGCATCGCCCTGATTATGGCGGAAATCAACCCTGCCGCCACGCAGGCGCTCTATGCGCGGGCCTGTATGTACGGCGAGAGCCGCGTGATTGCCGGAGCGCACTGGCAGAGCGACGTGGATGTCAGCGCCAGCGTCGCCGCCATCGGCTATGCGCGCCTGCAGTGCAGCGAAGAATACCGCAAACAGGTGGCGCGGGCGAAGGCTGAATTCAAGCGGCTTCGTTAGGATTTCTCAAAACCGTTTGCTATCTTTGCAGTGGAAAGGGTTCTGCCTTGCGGCGGAACTCCTTTTTCATTGACTTTATTAATAATACGATATGTCTCAAGTGCATTACCTGAGCCAGGAAGGGCTCGAAAATTTGAAGAAAGAACTTGCGGAGGCCATTGCGCAGCGTCCTGTCATCGCCGCCGCCATCGCCGAGGCGCGCGAGAAGGGCGACCTCTCCGAGAATGCCGAATATGAGTCCGCCCGCGAGGCGCAGGGCCTGCTGGAACTCAAGATTGCCCGCCTGCAGGAGACGCTCATCAATGCCAAGGTGGTGGACGGTTCCGCCATCGGTACGGACAAGGTGCAGATGCTCAACAAGGTCAAGGTCAAGAACCTGGCCGCCGGGCAGGTGATGGAGTTCACCATCGTCGGGGAGAAGGAAGCCGATTTCTCCCAGGGCCGCCTGGCCGCCACCACGCCCATCGCCAAGGCCCTGATCGGGCACGCGAAAGGGGAGACCGTGGAGGCCCGCGTCCCCTCCGGTATCCTGAAGTTTGAAATTCTTGACATATCCCTCTGATGGCAACGATTTTTACCAAGATTGCAGCGGGGGAGATTCCCTCGTACAAAGTGGCGGAAAACGAAGAGTTTTACGCCTTTTTGGACATCAGTCCCCTGGCCAAGGGGCATACCCTGGTCATTCCCCGTTCCGTGGAGGACGACTATCTTTTCCACCTGGACGAGGGCGTGTATGCCCGTCTCTGGGCTTTTGCCCGCAAGGTGGCGGTGGCCCTCAAGGCGGCGGTTCCCTGCCAGCGGGTAGGCGTGGCCGTCCTGGGAATGGAAGTGCCCCATACGCACATCCACCTGGTGCCGCTCCAGACGGAAGGGGATATGGATTTCCGCAAAAAGCGTCCGGAGTTCACCCCGGAACAGATGAAGGAAACGGCTGCCGCCATCCTCGCCGAATATGAAAAACTTTAGCCGTTTCCTGCTGCCCTTGCTGCTCTGCCTCGTTTCCTGCGGGAAAGGGGTACGGGTGGAGGTGACGCTCGACGCGCCCGCCGCCTCGCAGCTGACCCTCCGGCAGCTGGATATGAACGTGTACCGCATTCTGGATACGCTGACCACCGACCGTCGCGGCCGCGTGGTTTTCCGTCCGGAGGTGGTGAAGGGGCAGCCGGAATTCTTTTATCTTTTCTATGGCGGCCGGCGCATCGCCTCCCTGCTCCTGGAAGCGGGGGACCGCGTGCGGCTGGATGCCGATACGCTCGGCGCTTACAGCGTGGCCGGTTCTCCGCAGAGTGATACGCTCCGCGTTTCCGAAAAGGCTTATGCCGATTTCATTACGGCGTTCGCCGCGGCGAAGGACAGCCGGGAAATGGGCGCGCTCTATGTGCAGCATTACCGGGAATGCGTGCGCCGCATTGTCGCCAACTCCCATTCACTGGTGGTCATTCCCATTTTGTACGAGCGCCTCAGCGAGGGGACGCCGGTCTTCCACCGGTCCAACGACGCCGTCCTCTTCCAGGCGGCGGCCGATTCGCTGACGGCGGTGTATCCCGAATCCCGGTATGTCAAGGCCCTGCAGAAGGAAGCCGAAAAACGCACCCAGCTGTTGGAGATGAGCCTCCGGGTGGATTCCGCTCCCCGGGTGGATTACCCGGACCTGGAACTGCCCGATATCCGCGGGAACAAGTGCCGGATTTCGGACCTGAAGGCCAAGGCGGTCCTGCTGCATTTCTGGACCAGCGAAGATCCCGCCCAGCGGATGTTCAACCTGGATACGCTGCTTCCCCTCTACGAGGAATTCCACGACCGCGGCCTGGAGATTTATTCCGTCTGCGTGGATACGGACAAAGTCCGCTGGGGTTCCGTGGTGAGCGCCCAGAAGTTGCCCTGGGTCAATGTCAACGACGGGCGCGGCGCCGCCTCCAATGCCGTCGTCCGGTATAATGTGCAGTCCCTCCCGGAGACCTTCCTGCTCTGTGGCGGCGAAGCTCTGCAAAAGAATATCGGCGGCGCCGCGGCCCTCCGCCGCTCCCTCTCCGCGGTCTTGTACTAGTCTCTGGTACAGGCGTTATAAGGGCCAGATATGATTGAACGACAGATCTTTTACACCGCGCCGGAGGCCCAAGTTGTGCCCGTTGACGGCGCGGCCGTGTTGTGCGAAAGCCCCAAACCCGGCGGGAATGAGGATTTGGTTTACGATGAATGGCAACTTAACGGTTATGAAGGCAACTAAAACGATATGCGCCGCTGTGGTGTTGGCGGCGATGATGGTTTCCTGCGTCAGGGAAGCGGAAGCACCGGACTCCCTGAACACAGGCATTGAGATGGAATTTACCGCCGCCTGGGCGAAGGACGGAGATTCCCGCACCTTGGTTGCAGAAAACGGCACTAATATTCTCTGGAGTGTCAATGAGCGCATCAACGCTTTCTATGGGACCCAGTACGCAGGAGTATTCACGTCGACGAACACGGAGCCCTCAGCCCTCGTAACCTTCGAAGGGAGGCTGAATATCCTTACCGGCAGCCTGGAAACCGAGAATAGCCAGCGGCGCTATTGGGCCATCTACCCCTATAACGAAAACAACACCTGCGATGGTCAGAGCGTTACTCTGTCCCTTTTACAGGATCAGACCGGGAGGGCCGGTACTTTCGCCGATAAGTTATTCCCTGCTATCGCCAGCGGCACCACACCGGACCTCGCCTTCTATAACGTCTGCGGTGGGGCCCGTTTCTCCGTTGTCACTGAAGGCGTGCAGAAGATTGTCTTTCGTTCCAATGACGGCAGCCCGATGGCCGGAACGGTCCGGGTGGACTTCGGTGGTGACGGGAAGCCGCAAATCCTTGGCATTTCCGACGCAAAGGACTCCGTGGTCGTTAACGCCCCCGCCAATGGCTTCATCCCAGGAAACAATTACTTCGCGGCGATGCTCCCGCAAACCCACAAACAGGGACTGACGGTCACGCTCTATACTGCAACCAAGAAGGCAACCAAAACGATTACCCAATCCATTACCGTCCGCCGTTCCGCTTTCGGAACGCTCGATAATGTGGATAATGGTATTATCGAATGGGAGGATTACGCTACGGAAGCCGAGGGTGGTGGCACCCGCTCCGGCCTGTACCTGGGTATCATCGGCTTCAACGACCAGTTGTACCAAATGCCCATCGGGCGCCTGAATGCCGCCACATACAACCACTTTACGGCGTTTATCGACGGGCTGACCACCCGGAAAGCCACGCTGCTCTACTATTCGGTAGGGGAATCACTCAAGGCACTGTCCCGGGCCCGATATCCGGAGAACCTTTTCAACGTGTCTCTGCTGACCTTCACCGACGGCCTGGACCAGGGATCTTCGATGATGATCGAGGATTATCCCGGAGACGACGAGTATCTCCAGATACTGAACAACAGGCTGACTACCACCGTGGTGCAGGGTGTTCCCCTGACGGCCTACTCCGTGGGCCTGAAGGGCAGCGACGTGTCGGATGTGACGAAGTTCCGCAACAACCTCAAAAAACTGGCTACGCCGGAATCCAACGCCTTCGAGGTGTCGGATATGTCAACGGTAAAAAGCCGCTTCCAGGCGATTGCGGATCAGGTGAACCAGAAGCTGTCGAGTTACCAATATGACCTAAGCCTGACGATTCCCGGCCAGGCGAACGGGACGAGGATGCGTTTCACGCTGGACAATGTCTCCAGCGCCACGTCCTCTAACCTCTATATAGAGGGCGTCTTTAACCTTTCGTCCAAATCCTTGACGGAAGTCAGTTATCACGGTCTGACCGCAGGGAATGGCGGGACTGTAAGGGGTGAAGTGGACGGCATATACGTGCGTTTCTCGTTCACGGGAATGGTCATCGGGGACGGGAAGAGTGATGCGCTCAACAAGGCAAATATTCGTCACTGGACCTATGTGGCCTCTTCCGGCAGTTGGCAGCGCAACTCTGAATTTGATGCAGAGAAGGATGCAAGTGTCGAGGTTACCAAGAGCCAGAAATCCGCTGTCGTGTTGCTCAACCTGGACTGCTCCACTTCTTTGTCAAGTTCTTTCTCCACACTAAAGACTCACGCCAAGTCTTTTGTCCAGCGCTTGTATGAAGCGTCGTTTGACCCCTCGGAGGTGACGGGGATAACATTGGACAAGACATCTATTAACTTGTATATAGGTAAATCATCCACCCTGATCGCCACAGTAACGCCTTCCACCGCCGCCGATAAATCTGTAATCTGGACTTCTTCCGACCCTTCGGTTGCCATGGTTTCTACAAAAGGCGTGATTGAGGCCATTAGCGAAGGCACCTGTACGATTGAGGCGACGACGAATGACGGCGGCTACACGGCATCCTGTGAAGTTGAGGTCAAACCGATACTTATAAACAGTATCAAGTTTGATAAAACAAATTTATCCTTAAATGAGGGGGCAACGGATATTATTTCAGCAACCGTTTCGCCGGAAGACGCGACGGAGAAGTCATTGACATGGACTTCTTCCGTCGATAGCGTAGCAACAGTTGACGAGTTTGGTAAAATAAAGGCGCTAAAAAAAGGTACTACAACCATAAAGGCCACGGCGAATGACGGTAGCGGTCAATATGCGACGTGTTCCGTAACCGTCAAACGGCCAGTTTCTTCGATTACCATTGAACCTGCATCTCTTATTATCCATACAGGTGAAAGTAAGACCCTTACGGCTACGGTCGCTCCCGAGACAGCAACCAATACATCATGCACCTGGTCAAGCTCCAATACCTCGGTTGCGACGGTCTCCACATCCGGGGTAGTAAAGGGCATTGCGAGGGGCACAGTCATAATAACGGCCACTGCAAAGGATGGCAGCGGAGCCGTAGGAACCTGTGAAGTTGAGGTCCGGCAATATGTGACAAGCATCACTCTCGACAAGACATCGTTGGTATTAAACGAGGGCGAGTCGTCAACGGTTTCCGCATCTTCGGTCCAGCCGGATAATGCCAATGATAAGAGTGTTGTATGGTCCTCGTCTGATGAAGAAATAGCCACGGTAGACCAGACGGGCAAAATTACGGCCGTATCCAAAGGTACTGCCACCATTAAGGGTACGGCGAATGACGGCAGCGGGAAATATGCGACCTGTTCCGTAACCGTCAAACGACTAGTTTCTTCGATTACCATTGAGCCGGCATCTCTTATTATCCACATTGGAGAGAGTAAGACCCTCCATGCAACTGTTTACCCTGAAACAGCAAACAACACATCGTATACCTGGTCAAGTTCCAATACCTCGGTTGCGACGGTCTCCACATCCGGGGTTGTCAAGGGCGTTGCAAAGGGGACAGTCATAATAACCGCAACGGCAAAGGACGGCAGCGGAGTCACAGGGACTTGTGAAGTGGATGTCCGGAAATATGTGACAAGCATCACTCTCGACAAGACATCGTTGGTATTAAACGAGGGCGAGTCGTCGACGATTTCCGTATCGTCAGTCAAGCCCGACGACGCTAATGACAAGAGTGTTACATGGTCTTCATCTAATGAAGAAATAGCCACGGTAGACCAAACGGGCAAGGTTACGGCCGTATCCAAAGGTACGGCGACAATTAAGGCTACGGCGAATGACGGCAGTGGGAAAAACGCGAGTTGTCCAGTGAGAGTATGGACCTCTCATTCGGTTGCAGAGGCTATTGATTTGGGGTTGAGCGTAAAATGGGCATCTTGGAATATTGGCTCATCTTCCCCTGAAGACTATGGAGAATATTTTGCCTGGGGAGAGACGGAGCCGAAGGAGGATTATCGTTGGTCCACATACAAGTGGGGCAAGGGTTCATACCCAACAATGACCAAGTACTGTACTGATTCCGGTTACGGATATAACGGGTTCACGGACGGCAAGACAGTACTTGACGCGGAGGATGACGCCGCTGCGGTCAATTGGGGCGGTAGTTGGCGCATGCCTACACAGGCCGAGCAGGACGAGTTGAGAAGCCAATGCACCTTGACTTGGACAACAAACTATAACGGTACAGGCGTAAAGGGCAGATTGGTTACCGGTCCCAACGGCAATAGCATATTCCTTCCTGCTGCCGGCTACCGGGATGGTACGAGCCTCTACAGTGCGGGCTCCTGCGGCCGCTACTGGTTCTCGTCCCTCAAGGCGGGCAACCCGGGCAGCGCGTTCATGGTGTACTTCTCCTTCAGTTCTGTGGATTGGAGCAGCGGCGACCTCCGCGAATACGGGCGATCTGTCCGTCCCGTCTCAAAATGATAAAAAATCTCAGCGTAGGGCGCCTGCTTAGCGGTGCCCCCACGCTGTCGTCATTCAATCATTCGCGCCCAGGGCCGTCAGGCCCCGGCACGCCCCTGGACGAAGTCCCCACTGCTGGAGGTCTCCTTGTTATTCGGACACCTCCAGCATTTTTGGCGTTTTTTGCGCTTGACGTCCCGGATTTCGGGACACCTTCCGCGCTTGAAGGGGAGAACGGCACCGCCGCCTCGCGGGGACGAGGCTCGGCGGCTACGGCGCGGGCGCTCGCCGGGCTCGAATGAGCGGCCCGCTCCACGCCCGGCCATTGCCGGCCCTTGGCAGGTACAGCGAACACGACATTTTTGGCTGATTTTGAAGGATCCGCTGTCCCCGTGGTACAGTGGATCTTACGTTTTGTGCCATTTTTGACCGATCCGCTGTACCTGGCGAAAAAATCGGCTACCCCGACCGCTCGGAGTTAGCCGCAGTCCGGTCAAATGTGCAGAAAACGTAAAAATTTGTGTATAAAAAATAAATCTGATCAGAATTTACGTTTTTTACACATATTATTGCGGCTCATTAACTTTTAAAAGGTATTGTTATGA
>CACYHC010000033.1 GCA_902774145.1 uncultured Bacteroidia bacterium | reverse complement strand
ACCGGCGCCGATGGTACTGCCCCACCAGGTGGGAGAGTAGGTAGCCGCCGCTTTTCGGAATCCCCGATTGTCAATCGACAGTCGGGGATTCTTTTTTTTACCGACGATGAATTCAAAAATTAATCTTAACTTTGCAAGTACTGATGAAAGAGCCCCAAAAATGCTTTATCCGACGGGAATACATAAACGAATCCTTTGTGTCTTTTTTTTCTCACTGTCATTCTGGTGCCTTTCCGCTCAGACTGCATTCGAACTTATAGCGACCGACCCGAGACTTGCCTTCGGCAACATGTATCCCTATCAGCCGATGGATACCACCGTGAGCCAGGCGCCGGGTGGTTTCGAACCGTTTTACATCAGTCACTTCGGACGACATGGCAGCAGGTACGATACGGAGGAAACTTCAAAGTACCATATCCTGGAAACTTTGAAGAAGTATCATGATACCGGACTGTTTACGGAAAAAGGCGAGCAACTCTACAGAGATGTACTTTATGTGAGGGAGCAGACAGACGGGAAGAATGGAATGCTGACAAGGCGTGGAGCTCTGGAACAGAGACAGATAGCGGAAAGGATGTGCCGTCATTACCGGTCGGTTTTCTCCGGCGCCAAAAAGATTGAGACCTACACGACGATGGTCCCGCGCGTGGTGGAGAGTCGCGACAATTTCATCGGGGTGTTGTCCGCAAAGGTCCCGGATATCAAAATCGAGTTGAATTACTCCAGGGATGATGCCCGCAATCTTCAGGAGGTGTGCGGACGCAATATGACCAGGGATGAGATGGCCGTTTTGAACAATGACGGGACCGTCGCAGCCGTGCGGGAAAGAAAATGGGCAGAGTGGACCCCGGATCAATTTCCAGAGGAAATTTTCAAGGAACCTTCCCGGGCAGGCAATGTAAAGATGTTCATGTATCAGATTGTAGCTGTGACCAAATGCGTGTATTGCATGGATGGCGACATGCCCGACATCGCATCTTATTTCTCAGCTTACGAACTCTGCAACCTCTGGTGGAGGAGTAATTTGGTATGGTTCGCCCGCCATGGGATCAGCGAAGACAACAGAGGCATCCGCTCCGATATCAAGGGGCGTCTGATCACTGAAGCAATCATCGATGATGTGCAGTCTGCCATCAAGAATCCGGGCAAGACGGCAGCTACTCTGCGTTTCGGCCATGACGGCGACCTTCACCCCCTGCTCTGTTTCCTGGACATAGAAGGTGCTAATGCCGGGAGTGCGGAAGAAGTCGGCGAAAAAGCGCGCGATTTCGAACTTGTGAGGACCGGAAGCAACCTGCAGCTGGTATTCTACAGGAATGCAAAAGGCGTCATTCTGGTCAAGCCCATGCTCAATGAAAAGGAGTGCGCGATAGCTGATCTTAAACCCTTCGAAGGGCACTACTATCTGTGGAAAGATGTGCGAAAATTTTGGGAGAACCGAAGTTTTTGACGCATTGACCTGAGTTTAATTTTTCATTAATCCTTTTGTTAACGGGCATGTTAATATGCCCGTGGTACCTTTGTCGCCGTAATAACACGACAAAGCCATGAAAAAAACGCTCATCGCATCGCTGCTTGTTCTCGCAGCTGCACCGCTTGCAAAAGCTCAGGTTTTTGAAGAAACAATGGGAAACATTCCGGTTGAGATGACGGTTTCCAATCTCAACGCGGAGAAGGGATTTGCCAATAACGATAAATTCACGTTCGAGGGCGATGCGCTCGTCCAGCCCATCGGAGCAAGTCCCAGGAATACAGACTACGTCACAGCCCTTGGCAGCAATCCTTCAATGGGGTGCAACGTCCGCATCTCCGACAAGCACAACTGCTATTTCCAGATAAACGGAATCAATACCTCCGATATGAAGAAGCCCTATGTCGGCTTCGCCCTCCTCAAGGGGGTAAGACGTTTCGACGGCACCGACCTTGCCGTGGAGTATTCGACCGACGGTGTGAACTGGACCGATCTGGCTTTCGAACCTCTGCCTACGGATGAGGGATCGGAACTTGTGTTCATGTATCGCAAGACATCATCCCTTCCGTCTGTTCCTGTTCTTTGCATCAGGTTCCGTCAGAACGGCTATGGCTGCGTCTTCAGAATCGATGACGTTTGCGTCTGTGGGAAAAATGCAAAGAAGAAGTAATGCGTAAACTTCTGGCATACGCTGCACCGGCGATTGCTTTGCTGCTCTCCGCCTCCTGCGCCGAAGATGTACTCCAGTACGCTGATCCTCTCGTCGGAACAGCTGACAATGGACATACTTTCCCCGCAGCCTGCGTGCCCTTCGGTTTCGTGCAGCCCGGCCCCGATTCCGGCAACAGTAGCTGGAAATATACTTCCGGCTTCAATATTGCCGACAGCACCCTCATCGGTTTTTCCCAGAACCATCTTAACGGTACCGGATGCTCCGATCTTGGAGACATCCTCCTGTTGCCTTTCACCGGTGACACGCTGCTCCGTGACAATCCTTATGTGAAGGAGTCCCTGTATGCAACGCCCGGTTACTGCAGCGTCGATTTCTGCAACGGCATTTCGGTGGAATCGACGGCAACCCGGCGTGTGGCCATTTATAATATAAGGTATCCGGATTCCGCATCGCGGAAGCTTTACGTGGATTTCCAGAATGGTATGGTGAACGGTCCTGCCAACCTTCTGACCCATGTTCTCGACGCAGAAATCGCGTATCCGGATAATCAGACCATCTCCGGACGTCTTGTGACCAGGAACTGGACAACAAGGGAGTGGTACTTCACGGTACGGTTTTCAGAACCCTGCCTCAGCCGTGTCAAGCTCGAACCCGCAGGTCAGGAAAAGGCCGACAAGGTGATACTGGAATTTGCCGAATCCGACAGGCCCCTGTCCGTCAAGGTTGCCATGTCCACGGTCAGCACGGAGGGCGCCAATGCCGCCCTTGAAGCTGAACTCCCCGGATGGAACTTCCGGGATGTGCGCAAAGCTGCTGCGGATCAGTGGCGCGAGCTTCTCTCGAGGGTTGAAGTGGAGGGCTCCGTGGAGCAGAAAAAGAATGTGTACACTTCGTTGTATCACCTCTATATCCAACCCAACGACATCTCCGATGTGGATGGCAGATACCGCGATGCCAGGAGGGAAGTGCGCCAGTCAAAAAATGGTAAATTCTTCTCTACATTCTCCCTTTGGGATACTTACCGCGCCGCCAATCCTTTATATACCATTCTCAACCCGGAGATGGTGGATGATTTTGTGCAGAGCATGCTTGAACAGTATGATGTCCAGGGCTTCCTCCCCATCTGGAGTCTTTGGGGACAGGAGACGTTCTGCATGATCGGCAACCATGCCGTCCCCACGGTTGTGGAAGCCTACATGAAAGGATTCCGTGGATTTGACGCGGAGCATGCCTATCAGGCGGTCAAGGGCAGCCTTACCACCAATCATATGCGCTCGTCGCAGTTTGATATCCTTGACAATTATGGATACTATCCTTATGACATCGTAGAAAGGGAGTCAGTGTCCCGCACCATGGAAATGTGCTACGATGATTACTGCGCTTCCGTTTTTGCCGATGCCCTTGGCCATGCCGAAGATGCTGAATTCTTCCGCAAAAGGTCTGAGAACTGGCTCAATCTCTTTGATCCCGAGTCAAAACTCGTGAGAGGAAAGGATTCGAAAGGGGAGTGGAGAACTCCATTTGACCGTTTCCAGCTCTCGCATGCAGCGACCCACGGAGGAGATTACACGGAAGGCAATGCATGGCAGTACACCTGGCATGTGCAGCAGAATCCTGAAAAACTCATCGAACTGATGGGCGGAGAAGACGACTTTGAAACAAAACTCGACTCTCTGTTCTTCCTTGATACGGTGAGTGAGAACAATGCCGGCTTCGTAGGAGATGTGACCGGACTCATCGGTCAGTATGCCCATGGAAACGAGCCCAGCCATCATGTCGCATATCTCTATCAGTTTGCAGGCAGGCCCTGGAAGACCGAATCCATCATCAGGGAAGTGTTCGACCGCTTCTATCGACCTCTTCCTGACGGACTTTGCGGAAACGATGACTGCGGCCAGATGAGTGCATGGTATCTTTTCTCTGCAATGGGCTTTTACCCTGTGGACCCTGTGAGCGGTCAATATATAATAGGTGCACCCCAGATTCCCCGGATGACTCTCCATCTTCCCGGCGGTAAAGACTTTACTGTCAAGGCCAGGAACCTCAGCGATGAGAACAGGTATGTTGCAAGCGCAAGGCTCAATGGAAGAACGCTTGACGGATTCAGGATTTCACACGAGGATATCGTTTCCGGAGGCATTCTGGAGTTCGAAATGACAAATCAACCCAAAATTTCTAATAAATAATGAACAAAATTCTCAGAATGGAGTATCACGCTCCTAAAACAACGTTTATCAGCTTGCCTGAAATTTCCGTGATATGCGCAAGCCAAAGTACTGCATCATCTATTGAATCTTTCGTAGAAGATGATGAACTGGAATGGTTATAAGGAGGATGCAATTATGAAAATTTCAAGAATTGAATGATGTCGAATTCGAAGCTGGTGATCAGATCGGCGTGTGGGACGGTACCAGCATGAACTGCTTTACCACAGTGGCGGGCGGCGCGCACGCGAGTTTTTCGGGTACTGCGGCCTCCGCTGCATCGTACATCCTGGTAAGCCCTTACAGCGAAAACTATTCTGTAAGTGGTTCAGTCGTAACTTACTCAATCCCTGAGATCCAGGTGGCCACCCCCGGCAGCGCGGACCCCAACGCTCTTGTCAGCATGGTTAAGGTCACCGGAACATTGGGCGAAGCCGTCCTTTACAACTGCGTGGGTCTTTTAAAGGTTGAGGTCCCTGACGGGCTTACGGTCAAGGAGGTCCATGTCGGTGGCGGAAAGGGCACGACAGTGGGCATCTGTGGCGATTTCACATTCAACACCAATACCAAGGCATTGAACTATGTCAGTACGGGCAGCATGCGCACGAGCATCACACTTGTTCCGCAGGCCGGTCAGAGCGTTATTGCCCCCGGCACATACTATATTGCCGTCCGTCCCTTTACCTATAGCGCCGGTCTCGCCATTGCCTATGTGAATGCGGAAAACCAGCTTTGCAAGCGTACAACGGCGAATTCTGTCGCCGTGGAACGCAATCACATCCGTCCTGTCGGCTCCCTCAACACCACCGACTACGTGGCCAATACGGGCACTGCAGTTCTCAGAACGTGCGGCGATGAGGTTCAGTTCACCGGCCGTGTGAAGAAAATCGCGGGCGGATCAGGTACTGCAGCCGAAGTGAACACCACCATCGAGCATGCCGTAATCAAGGCACATACCCTCTTTGACGGGAATTTTAGTACGGATAACAATCTGGTTTCGAGCGGTAAAGGCAATACCAAGATCTTTGCATATATCAAGGGCAATACCCTTTATGTCTGCACGGAGGCACCCAAAATTCAGCTTCAGGCTGCCAGCAACTATCTGTTCCGCGATTTCACCAATCTGAAGACCGTTACATTCAATAATGTAGATGCAGAGGCAACCGCAACCACCTCGCTTGAAAGAATGTTCTCCGGCTGTACGAATCTTGAATCGGTAGATTTCGGGGATTGTGATTTCTCCAATGTGGTGAACATGCAGTTTATGTTCGAAAATTGTCCCAACCTCAAGGTTGCCAGATTCGGCAAGACCTACACTACGTCACTCCAACACTGCAAGGCTATGTTCAGGTACTGTACCTGGATGACGGAACTCAATCTGGGCCCTAATTTCACCATCTCGCATCTCTCGGACAAGACGGAGTGCAACAATATGTTTGAAGATACCGCGAAGAACTCCAACCAGGCTGCCGGTTCTGACGTTTCCAAGAAATGCCACCTGTATATGTCACAGGCGGAGTATAATGCGGCCCGTGCCGATCAGGGCGGCGTATGCGCGAACTCCGCTCTTAATCCGGCCCGTTTCTACTTTGTCCCCGTGTCCTGCATGAAGGAGGATATTCTTGAGACCCCCAAGGTCAGTCTTACCTTCAATGTAGCCAATGAGGCCTCCGCTTCAAAGGCGGCCCTCAATGAGAATGCCGTCGAATTCGAAGCTGGTGATCAGATTGGCGTGTGGGACGGTACCAGCATGAACTGCTTTACCACAGTGTCGGGTGGCGCGCACGCGAGTTTCTCGGGTACTGCAGCCTCCGCTGCAACTTACATCCTGGTAAGCCCTTACAGCGAAAACTATTCTGTAAATGGTTCAATCGTAACTTACTCAATCCCTGAGATTCAGGTGGCCACCCCCGGCAGCGCGGACCCCAACGCGCTTGTCAGCATGGCCAAGGTCACCGGAACATCGGGCGAGGCCGTCCTTTACAACTGCGTAGGTCTTGTAAAGGTTACGGTACCCGACGGGCTTACGGTCAAGGAGATCCATGTCGGTGGCGGAACAGATTCGTCAGTGGGCATCTGCGGCTCCTTTACCTTTAATACCAACGATAAGGTTGTGAACTATGTCGATGCCGGCAGCATGCGCACGAGCATCACACTTGTTCCGCAGGCCGGTCAGAGCGAGATCGCTCCCGGCATATACTATATCGCCGTACGTCCCTGGACATATGCCCAAGGTCTCACCCTTGCCTTTGTGAATGCGGACAACCAGCTTTGCAAGCGTATGACGGCAAAATCTGTCGCCGTGGAACGCAATCACATCCGCCCTCTCGGTGCTCTCAACACGACCGACTTCGCCGCTGTTACCGGGCGTGCCACCCTGCGTTACGCCGGAGACGCGGACCAGTTCACCGGACTCATCAAGAAGCTGGCAGGTGGCTCCGGTAGCGCCACCGCTACCGATAACGTAATCAAGAAGTTTGTATTTAGGGCTCACACGTTGGCATATAAGACAGGAGGCACCCTCATCTCCAACGGCCCCAACAGCGACATCCAGATCCGCGCCTGGATTGACGGAGGCACCGCCTATATATATACTGAGGCCCCCGTCATCACCCTCCACAGCACCAGCGGCAACCTTTTCCGCGATTTCGCAGCGCTGGAGGAAGTATCCTTCAACGACGTGGACGCCATGGCCGGTGCAAACTTCGAGTACATGTTCCGCAATTGCACGAAGCTTGAGTCCGTCGATTTCGGGAATTGTGATTTCTCCAATGTGTCGAACATGCAGTTCATGTGCGACGCTTGTTCAAACCTTAAGGTCGCCAGGTTCGGCCAGACCTACACTACGTCGCTCCAATTCTGCAAGGCCGTGTTCAGGGGCTGTACCTGGATGACGGAACTCAATCTGGGCCCCAATTTCACTATCACGCACCTGACGGACAAGACGCAGTGCAACAATATGTTCTACGACACTGCGAAGGACTCCAACCAGGCTGCCGGTTCTGACGTTTCCAAGAAATGCCGCCTGTATATGTCACAGGCGGAGTATGATGCGGCCCGTTACGATCAGGGCGGCGTCTGTGCGAACTCCGCTCTTGTCCCGGCCCGTTTCTGGCTCAACCCGGTCGATCCAGTCGATCCGATCGATCCTCCCGGCCCCACTCCTTCGACAGGCCTGAGGTTCAGCATCTTCGGGGATTCGATATCGACCTATGCCGGGTATATCCAGGGCTACACGACCTACTATCCCTACGGCACATTGAACGATGTGAACATGACCTATTGGATGAAGCTGATCGCCAAGTTCGACGGTGCAGCCCTGGAGAAGAATATCTCCTATTCCGGCTCTTGCGTTTCCTATGCCGAAGAGACTTTCGAGTGTGTCGGTTCTCGTAAGAGTTATGCGCTTAAATCAAGAAAGACCCGTTGTTTCCTGACCCGCTATGCCGAATCCGGGATAGGAGACCCCGATGTGCTGATCCTTTATGGCGGGACCAACGACAGGGTGTTCTGTAAAGGAAATGTTCCCAGACCCGGAGACTATTATAATGAGACCGGCAAGTACTATTACTCCGAGGATGGCGGCTTGGGCCAATACAGTCCCGCTTCCGGTGAGGTGGAGGCATTGTGCGCCACTGCTTCTGCAAATCTGGATCTCGATTACTTCATGCCGGCCTATGTCGAGCTGCTCAGGAGAATCTTCAATGACCATGCTGATGTAAAGATCGTATGTCTTGTCGGAGACGGCATGACGGATGCGCAGGATGCGTGGATCAAAGGAGTGACGGAGTATTTTGCCAATCACGGGTATGCGGGGCGCATAAAGACGGTCAGCTTCCACAATGCAGGAAACTACGACGGAAAGCAATATGATCCCAATATCCCCAAAGTAGCAGGCGTCCATCCGAACGACGCGGGCATGACCTATATGGCCAACCTCATTTATAACGAGATAAAAGACTGGATTTAATTTCCATGAAGAAGAAATTACGCTTTTCAATTTTGCTTCTGTCCGGCCTTCAGGCCTGCCAGAATGAAATAGTACCGCAGCAACCGGATCCTCAGCTTCCCACGATGACGATTTCCGTTGGCGTCGAGCAGACCAGGGCGGAACTTGCTGATGGCGAGGAGGGCTATAAGAATGTCATCTTCCAGGCAGGCGATGCGATATCGGTCTTTGCAAATGGAAAGAACTACAAGTTCGAAACTGCGGAAGGCGGCGAAATGGCTGTCTTCACAGGTTCCGCGCCTGAAATAGAGGATACCTATTACGTTGCGAGTCCTTACAAGAAAGCGTTTACCATCGATGACGAGAACAGGATGCATGTGGTTATTCCGCAGGAGCAGAAGGCAACCCCCGGAAGCGCTGATCCCAAAGCATTTGTCTGCGCCGCAGCCTTCAGGAGCGGAGATATGGTTTTCCTCAAAAATGCCGTGTCGCTTTTGAAGGTCACCGTTCCTCCGGGGCAGCAGTACAAGAAGATTGAAGTCGCTTGTGCCGCAAAAGGCAGTGCTGGAGAGAAACCTGCCCTTAACCAGACAATTGCGGGAGACATCATTCTTGATGAGAATGGCAATATAACCCTCGGAGAGAACAGAAGCACCTCTGTCCGTCTTGTGCCTGCAAAGAATCAGACAACCATTCCTGCCGGAGAATATTACATTGCCGTCCGTCCCGGCACATACAGGGTGGTCATCGCCTTCGTTACGGAAGACGATCGCTTTTATGTCCGCCGGTCCACGGTCGACAATACGCTTGAGAAATCGCATATCCTCAAGGCGGGGACATTGAGTACGGAAACATTTACGGATGAAACGGCATCGGCTCTCCTGACGACGGGAGGGAATGTGAATATCGCCCTGAAACAACTCGTCAACGATGCAGTCTCAGCCGTTACGACAGATGACAACACCATCACTGCCATCCATGTGGAAACCATGTCCCTTGGCGGATGCCTGCCGGATGCGAAGATTATCAGTTCCGGATTGTCCCCACATCCTGTCTATGCAAGACTTAGCGGTACTGAAGTAACCCTCATGACATCAGGCCGTTCACTTGAACTTAATGAAGTCAGTGCCGGTATCTTCCGCAATTTCAAGGCTCTCGGGACCATCGATTTTGCCTCTTTCTCAGATGAGAGAGTGACCAATATGACGCGGGCCTTCGCCCAGAGCGGGTTTACCGCTCTCGACCTGTCTTCCTTTGTCGGTGACAAAGTGACGACAATCAATTATATGTTTGAGAACTGTACGGAACTTCTCGACGTGAACCTCTGCAATTTTTCCGGCAAGGCCCTTACTGACTGCTCATTGGCTTTTTCCGGATGTGCTTCTCTCCAGAAACTCAACTTCGAGTCCGCCAATACGGACAAGGTTGCCAACTTCAAGGGGTTCCTTTTGGGGTGCAAGGCATTGAACGAGTGCAGGCTGGGTATATACTTCACGGCTTCGGCTGTTACGGATGCCGGCAATCTGAGCAATATGTGGTACCGTGGTTCCAATCCGGCGGTCTGCGAGCTGTGGATGACCCAGGATGCTTACGATGACCTTGCGGTTGCAAGGGCGGATAAGTCGAATTTCGTCCCCGCCCAGTATAGTATGAATTTCATCACCCCGGGTATCATTATACTGTCCGGTGATCCTGCCGTTCTCATCAGGGGCCAGAAGGCCACTGTCCGGTTCAAAGTCGTCCCCGGCAATCTTCAGGACGTGAACATCTCTGTGGAGCCTTCCGTGAACTTTACCTCGTCCGTCACCCCAACGGGAAATTCAGGCGAGTATGTAATTACGCTCGAAGATTCCATGAACGCTTTCGAATACAACGAGTCTGTCAGCCTTACGGCAACATACGACGGTGGCGAATTCAGCAGGGATCTGACTGTCGGGTCTTCTCCCGTGAATGTCCTTGGCACAGGCCTTCCCATCGTGATACTCAATACTCCTGATGCCGTTGAAATCCTGGACAAGGAGAACTGGATCGCCGGGGCAAGTCTCACCATCCTCAACCCGGATTTCAGTGTCAGTTATAACGGTGCGCTCAGCGTCAAGGGCAGGGGCAATAATACCTGGCTTCACGCAAAGAAACCTTATGCCCTCAAACTCGACAAAAAATCCGAAATCCTCGGCATGAAGAGCCACAAGAGATGGTGCCTGCTTGCAAACTATGTGGATCGGACCCTTCTTCGCAATGATGTGGCGTTTGAAATCTCCCGCAAGACTTCCCTTGCCTATACACCAAGCGGCAAGTTCGTCGAACTGGTACTTAATGGAGAACACAAAGGCAATTACTACCTCTCCGAGCAGATCAAGCAGGACCCCAATCGTGTCAACATCAGTTCTCCCAAGTCGGGTGTCGGAGATGGCGGTTACATCGTTGAGTTTGACGACTACTTCGACGAAATGTACAAGTTCCGTACAGCCAGGAAGAACCTTCCCTGCCAGTTCAAAGACCCCGATGAGGTCGATGATGTGCAGTTCAATTTCATGCGGGATTATATCAACAATATGGAAGACGCCCTGTATGACGAGACCCGGTTCGCAGCCCGTGAATTTGCCGATTATATGGATCTCCAGTCATTCGTTGATTACTATTTCGTGATTGAACTCACGCAGAACAATGAGGCGAATGTGCCCAAGAGCGTCTATATGTACAGGGATCTCGGAGGAAAGATGACCGCCGGACCGGTATGGGACTTCGACTATGCCACTTTCATCAAGGATCCCCTGATGTACAATCCGGATCCAGAACTGCGCAGACTCGGTTACAATTTCATGTATCAGAGCACGGTGCACGGCCACTACTACGGCCAGCTGATGAAGGACCGGGAATTCAAGATACTTATGAAGGAGCGTTGGGAAGCTGTCCGTGCGGATTTTGCCACCATCCCCGCTTACATAGAGCAACAGGCGGATATTATACGTGCGTCGGAGTCTGTAAACCACACAATGTGGCCGATAGACACCCGTACCACGAGTCATGACGAGACGCTCTCATTCGATGATGCGGTAACCCGCCTTAAGGAGGCTTACCAGGGCAAGTTCGAGTTCATGGACAATCAAATCAGCAACTGGCATTTCTAGAGCGGTATGCTTAGAAATATTTTATTGACGACCCTGACCTTCCTCGGTGTTTCCTTATCCGTAGAAGGTCAGGATTTCTTTCTCCCTTTTACCCTGTATGGGTGCAGGCAGAATCCCGGAAAGACTGTCCTTTTCCCTGAAGGATTTGCAACGGGAAGCAATCCGGTTCTGACAATCGCGGGGCAACGCGAGTTCCCCCTTTCCGCGGATTCCAGGGAGGTGCCCCTGACTGACGCAAGCGGCAGGACGAGCGTCATCCCCGTGACCTATTTGCTTTCCGACTATCCTAATCCCCGGAAAGGTAAGAGTTTCAATGTGCTCTGCTTCGGGGAGAGTACTACGGAAATACGGTGCAAGGATCCCCGCGATCCTTTGTCCAGGCCACAAAATTGGGTACAGATGGCGGAGAAACTGCTTCCCCGGAGTGTTCACCTGAGGGGAAACATCAGCCATGGCGGCTGGGCGACATACACCTATCTGAACTGGCCTTGTGCAGCAAAGATAGATCCCAACGCCCCCCGGTCATTCTTCAAACCTGAAACCATGTGGTATGCCCTTGGCCTGGCAACGGAAACGGGGGAGAGCTTCACCGGGTGCAGGGATCAGCTGGACAGAATTATTCTGACGCCATTCGGGAAGAACAGAATGGATGGCTCCAAGGCCTTGTGGGACCTTGTAAGGCTACTTGGGAAACGGGATGGATATCCTGCCTTCGGGCTGGAGGAAGAATATGACGGAAGCAAGCATCAGATTGATGCGCTCAATTCCTGGGCGGAAGACCTTATGGACAATCCGATCAATGAATTTTACGACAGGAAGACCGCTGCGAAGGGGAATCATGCCTTTTCCCTTGAGGCATACCTCAGGAGATATCATGAGAAACGCCCTGATTTCATTGTGTTCAATATAGGAATCAATGATGGAGACGGCGCGAATTCTCTCGAAAGTGCTAAGGAGTGCTACGCCCGCCTTGTGAAGTGCTTTGGAGGTATTCCTTCAGCCCATTTTGTCAACCGCTGGCCCGGGGTATGTGACAAGCGTTTATGGGATGGTTTCAAGCCCAGGCAATATAGGGTGGCCGGGAATACTGCAAATCTTCTTCGCCTTCAGGAAAAGTGGCGCGAGGTTGCGCTTGAGACGCCTCAGCTCTATGAGCTTGATGTATGGCATTGCCAGTATCCCGCTTCGCAGCTGGATGAAACCATGACATCCTCCGTGCTGGACTGCAGCAAAGAGGATGTTCATACCGGTTTCATGGGCTTGCAGACTTCTGCCTGGCAGGTCGTCTGTTGGCTATACCATATGCTTTCAGAGTAAATTACATGGGAATCTCTGCCGAGGGAGGGGCGCAGCTTATGTCCGTGCCCCATTCTTTATTGGGTTCGGGTCCCATCTTTAGCTTCAGGACTGCGCCATCCTTGATGTCATCATAGCTGAACCAAGGCTTGTCCCAGATTTTTCCGTTGAGTTCTGCAGTCTGGATGTATTTGTTTTCCTTGCTGGAACCATCCGCCATAATCTTGAATGTATTGCCGTTCGCAAGGCGGAGGCTTACCTTTTCAAATACCGGAGAGCCGATGTTGTATGTCGCAGTGCCGGGTGTAACAGGGTAGAATCCCATCATGCTGAATACTACGAACGAGGTCATGGCGCCGCCGTCTTCATCTCCGGGGATGCCCATGGGATCGGTTCTGAACCAGGTGTCAAGCATCTGGCGAATGCGCTTCTGCGTCTTCCACGGCTTCCCTGCGTAATTGTAGAGGTAGGGAATATGGAGCGAGGGCTCGTTGGCCATCGAAAACTGTCCGACATTCCCCGTATGGTCAGGCAACATGGCATAGAAAGCGAACTTGCTCCTGGAGATAGGGGTGCCGAAGGTCCTGTCCAACTCCTCGCAGAACTTGTCTCTTCCCCCCATCAGGTCCACGAGGTCGGCTATGTTGTGCTGTACATCCCATCGGTATACCCAGCCATTATTCTCTCCGTAATACTCTCTGGCCCCGAGTCCACCGCAGAAACTGTAATCTATGGGCTCGATGAATGCTCCATCCTTGTCCTTCGGGTGGAAGAAAAGCGTTTCAGGGTTGAAAAGATTCCTATAATCCAAGGCTCTGGAACCTCTGAACCCGGTTTCATCCTTCAGGCCAAGATTCTTGGCAATCCGGTGCAGACACCACTGATCGTAGGCTGTTCCCAGCGTGACCGCCACGGGCTGGCGTTTCTCGAAAGAATCGACATTGGGGTCTTCTTCCGCTTCACCGGGGCGTAGTGCGGGGATGTAACCGTTCTGCTTATAGAATCCGTCTATCCAGCCGGCGGGCTTTGACGACCAGGGGGCGAGCGTCTTCTCGTCGATTCCTTTAGCACAGATTTCATACAGCGCATTGTAATCTGCCTTGATGCCAAGCGCTTGCGCTTCAGCGACAACCGACACGCCGTGGTTGCTGTTCATCCTTCGAGTGTCGCCATTTGCCTCAGGGAAGGTCGGCATCCAATTGTCGCCCTTCTGCCGGGCCATCCTTAAGAAGGAGGCAAGTATGTCCTCCTGCATCGTAGTGTCTGTAAGGCTGCGAAGAGGGTGTGCCGCCCTATAGGTGTCCCAGAGCCAGTCATCTACGTAAAACGGCTGACCGTTGTCTTCATGGACAGCATGGTCATAGGCGCTGTAGTAATGTCCGTCCTCGCTTATGCAGACCGGTCTTTCGAAGGTTCTGTAGTAGGAAGAGTAGAATTTTACTTTTTCCTGCTCATCCAGACCCTCCACTATGATTCTTCCAAGGACATCATTCCAGGCTTTTCTTCCTTCCTGGGCAAGAGACCTTGCGTCATAGCTGCCGATCTCTCGGCGAAGGTTTTTTTCTGCCTGCTTGCAACTTATCAGGGAAATGCCGTAGCGGAGGCGTATTGTCTTCCGCCCGGATGAAAAAGACATCAGTATGCAGTCGGTGGAAGATTTGGAAGGGAAACCAGATACGGATTCAGGGCCGGCCTCGCTCTCTAGATAGACATATACCCTGGTGTCTCCCGGAAGCTGCTGATAACCAAAGATGCTGTGGTCATCGTAGTTCAGCGTACCGTCGTCCGTGCAGAGCGCAATGCAGGGTTTATCCGCATCCTTGAAATCAATCTCGTAGATTGCGCTCTGATGGGACAGGGCATAGTATACGGAGATCGTATTGTCTGCAAGTTCAACACTGAAATCGTACGGCGTGATTGTTTCGTGATCAAAATTGTATTGCACCGGCAACGACACCGTTTCTCCCTTGAGAGGCAGGAGCTTGAGGGCGGACTGCTCCCTGTGGTTGGTGACTGCGATGGGGAGTCCGTTCACATACTCGGAAGTGAGATCCCGGCGGACGGGGAAAACGCGCAGCATGCTGCACGGCAGCTGGGTCGTGGGGAATGTCGGTACAAGGAGATGGCTGATGCCTCCAATGGTCGTATCGACATAATCGACAGGTTTTGTATCCTTCTTCACCCAACACTGTGCCAGCAGGATTCCACAGACGACAGACAGGGTCAGGAATGCGAGTATGGTTATGTGCTTTTTCATCAGTTTATCTGATTCTTGAATAAATATATGTGAGAATTTCCCTTCTTGTCTTCATTCCCCCGGGGATGTCGATCCCGGAGAGCCTTCTCCAACCGGACAGGTCTTCGGCCGTGGCTGCCGAATCGAGATCGGCTTTCCACCCGGGGAGATATCCCTTTACCCCCATCATCTGTACCATTTCCCATTCTGCTGATGTGCTGTCGATGTCATAGTAATAGATGAGTGTCGCCTTGTGCCCGACAAGAATCTTCTGGATATCCTCCGTGTCAAGGTACTGAACCTCGAGCCTCTTCTTGACGGCTTGTGCCGCGGCAATGCCGGCAGCCTCGCCAAGCGCCATCCAGCAGGGCTCCATCCTCATTGTGGAGAATCCGATATGGGTTCCGGACACAGGGACGGGGAAGATAAGGTTGGATATCTGCTTAGGGATCATCACGCCGAGGGGAACGGTATAGGGCTTGCTCTCGTATCCGAAAAATCCGTCGAGATGGACCTTGCCCTCCTCCCGCTTGAGGGCGGCGTGAGAATCGAGTGCGTAGTGGCTCGCGGTAATGCTGGTCCCGTGTATGGGAGGGCGCTGGTCGTATGTCACCGGAATAGCGTCGTTTGCGGTGAAAAGACAGGTCCCCTCGAGCCTGCGTCCCTCGCGTACGTAAACCTGACGGGGGAAGTTGTCGTTGTCTACGTATTCAGTAGATGAAAGACCCCAGCGCTGACACTCCTTCCTGAACTGTTCGGGGAGTTGCTTGTCGTTTTGAACAAACCAGAGAAGGCCGAGCGTGTAGTCCTTGAGCCTCTGCGCAAACTTGTCCCTCCACTCCCAGGAGGCAGTGGGCCATGCCCAGTTCTCTTCGGGCAGGTCGGTGGACACGAATGCCATGTGCTGGTTGTTCGCATCTGTCTTGCCGTTGGGGAGGGGAACCATGTTTGTTACCTTGGCCATTCCCCAGGGGTCCCCGGGTATCCGGGTCTTTCCGCCTTTCTTCAAAGCTTCCCTGTTCGCTTCCATCATTTCGGCAGTCACGCTTTCCATGTCTATCCCTGTATTGCGGCCGGTCCAGACATCTTCTACGATGGATGCATATTCGTCGCGATTGTATCCGGCAGGTTTCACGACAGGTTTCTGCTGCGTCTTGTCTGTGGTGAGGCACAAGCGGTAGTTGTATGCCTGGACGGCATTGTCGCCCTGATAGGTGGTGCCGTCGCTTTCATATCCTTCATAACCGTTGTGGACCTGTTTTTCACCTTTGTCGAACTGGACTCCCCAGTGGCGGTATATCTTTCCCGCGCAGGGCTCGCCGAATTCGCTCCTGCCTTCCCTTCCGATGCGATAGGGGATACCGGCTGCCGCACCGAGGTCTCCTTCATAGGTCGCGTCAATGAAGATTGCAGCCGAATACTCTTCGACCTTGCCGCTTGTCCTTTCCACCACTCTGATGGATTCGACCTTGCGTCCATTCATGCTTACATTTGCAGGGTCGGAATCGAACTGCCTGCCAAGCAGAACCGTGATTTTGTCCGAATACGCACCGATCATCTGCAGAAGGGTCTGTTCGGCCACCGAAGGTTCGAAATGGTAACCGCCGCTGCAATCCTTGACCTGCCTGGAATCGGGCCCATAGGTTCTGAGATAGTGCTGGTAGTTCCTCTCGGTAAACTCCAGGAACAGTCCTGTAGTCGCCCCTCTGGTCGTTATATCCGTAGCGCCAAGTCCGTTGGCGGGAAGGCCCCCGATGTGGTTCGTACGCTCCAGGATAAGTACATTGCATCCCTCCCTTGCCGCAGAGATGGCGGTCATGATTCCGCCGGGCGTACCGCCAACCACAACGAGGTCGTAGCCGGATGCGGCGCAGACCTGAATGCAGGCAACAACTGCCACAAGTGTCGATAGAATCCTCCTGATCATTCTTCAGAGTCTTTTTTTCGCTTCGATGAGTACGCGCATGAGTGTGGGTTCCAGCAGGTCGGTGTCGATGAATCCCATGTGTGAATAGTAGTCTTTGTAGAGAAGGTCGTATTTGACATTGTTCTCGCGGAGGGCTTGGGTGAAGGTTACAACCTGTGCCTTGTCAACGAGCACATCTCCTGAACTGTAGGTAAGAAGGCAGTAGGGAGCGTCCGGATGAACGAACGTAACCGGAGATGCATTCTTGCGGGATTCGAGTGAGGAAAGTCCGAAATATTTGTCGTGACGGCTGGAGGGTACAAACTCATTTACCGTGTGGACGAGATCGTAGATTCCGTTGAAAGCCACAAGAAGCTTGGTTCCCGGGGTTCTCATCGCAGCATAAGCGGCGAGGTGGCCGCCGGCAGAGTGGCCTGCAAAGCCGAAGCGTGAGGGATCCAGCCCATATTCTTCTGCATGCTCACGGATATATTTCACAGCATCCTGGATGTCGGACCAGCTGTCTTCGAATGTTGCATCCTGGGTGAGCAGAGAGTAGGAAATCCTCACGCCGGCAATGCCGTTGCCGGCCAGGTAGCGGGAATGGAGGCTATGGCCGTTGAAGTCGCCCATATGCCAGCCTCCGCCATGGATCCAGATGATGAAAGGAAGTTTCTCGCCTGTCCTTTCCTTTGGAAGGTCGATGGCCATTTTGAGATCATATCCGGGGTATTGCTTGAATACGACCACCTTGGTCTCGGCCTGGTGATAGTCGTCATCCTTGATAAAAAGACGCTTGCGCTCGAAGGGTACGAACATGTCTGCGGGCGCGTTGTCGATATCGAACAACTGGTACCTGCGGATCTTGCTCTCATCCTGAAGACGGTAGCCGTCCTTGATTTTCACGAGGTCAAGGCTGTACCTGTTTATAATCCTCTGCGACGAGGCTGGCGCGATCGCCGCAAAAAGCAGGGCGATGCTGAATATTGACCTGAAAAACTTCATGATTCTTTATAGTTTGGATAATTTGACTGCGAAACCACCACCGGGCGCCATCACGATTTCGAGTTTTTCGCTGGAGTGAACGGTCTTCTCGACGCGTTTGTAGTCGTTGCCGTTTCTCCCGGCATTTACGCCATCGCGGAAAATAAGCGCCTTGTAGTTGCCCTTGTCCAGGAATGAGAGGTCGAATTCTGCGGTTCTTCCTTCCCAGGAAGCAAGGCCGGCCATATACCAGTTGCCTTCTTCATCTTTGCGGGCCATCGTTATGTACTCGCCTATCTTTCCATCTATCGCTTTCGTCTCTTTCCACACGGTGGGGAGGGAAGTGATGAAATCGGTGCATTCCTGCTCCCGGATGTAGTTGCTCGGGCTGTCGCAAAGCATGTTGAGGGGGGAGTCGAATACGATGTATTCCGCGAGCTGGCGGCAACGGGTTCCCTGGCTCATGGGCTCAGACCAGATTGAACGGTAGCTTGCCCTGGTTCCGTTCTTCATCGCACCTTGGGTGTAGTCGGCAGGGCCTGCTACGCTGCGGATGAAGGGGAATTGGAGGTCGTATGAAACGAGGTCGCAGTCGTACGATTTGTTTTTCAACTGCTCAAGGCCGTGTACGCCTTCAAAGTTCAGGACATTGGGGTAGGTCCTGTTGAGCCCGGCAGGCTTTGCTCCGCCGTGGAAATCGAGAATGACCTTGTTCCTGAGTGCAATGTCGGCCGCTTTATAGTAGAACTCGTTGAGCTTCTGGTCGTCGCGTCCGATCGCATCGAGCTTGAAGCCCTTGATTCCCATTCGGGCGTAGTCGCCGATGATCTTTTCCATGTCCTTGTCGAATACATAGTATCCTACCCAGAGCATAAGACCTACATTCCTCTCGCCGGCATATTTGACGAGCCGCTTGAGGTCAATCTCCGGTACGACCGCGAAAGCGCTGCCTGCCTTTGCATCATACCAGCCATCGTCGAGAACGACATAAGGAATACCGTTTTCAGCTGCAAAGTCGATGTAGTATTCGTAGGTCTCATTGTTTACCCCTGCTTCAAAGTCCACTCCAATGATGTTCCGGTCGTTCCACCATTCCCAGGCGACGAGTCCAGGTTTGATCCATGAAGGATCCTTGATGACACTGGGACTTGCAAGCTTGTAGACAAGGTTGTTGTCGAGGAGCTGGACATCTTCTGTCGCAACGCATACGACTCTCCAGGGAAAGGCCTGACCCTTGTCGCACTTTGCGATATAGGATTCCCTCTCTACGACGACCTTGTTATGGCCGCCGATGGTGACAGACGGATCATGGCTGCCCTGACGTTCTTTTTTGGGATAGGGGGCGAAAACCGCCTCTAGGGAAGTCCCTCCGTCGGGATTGTACAGGTACATTCCGGGATAATGGTTGAGATCGGATTCACTGATGCAGATTTTCTTTCCGGATGCATACTCCACCATCAGGGGAAGGAACGCAAGGCGACCGCTTTCCCATTTGCTGATGTTGTCGTGCACATAGGTGTTCTCGAAAGTGTTGAAGAACTGCTGGTTGAAATCTCCCATCTTCCTTACATACGGCACCCAGGCCATGTGGTCCCCGGCAAAATTGAAATCCGCCTTTTCGGAATTCACAATGACGTCACTCTTCCCGGTTGCAACGAAACGGTACGCAAAGCCTTCGTCATAGAGGCGCATGACCACTTTATATCCAGTACTCTCGAGGACCATCTCGTTGTAGATGTCGGTCTCCTGAGCCCTTTTGTAGAGTGGCGTCTCAAAAGTAGTGTTCACACTGCTTTTCCGGAACTTCTTGACTTTCATTTTCCCGCCCCAGACGCCCTGGTCCGTTTCCATGGAGATTGCAGAAGGCGCGATCAGGATTTCGCCCTCATGACAGAGCGTGTATGCAAGGACAGGTTCTGTCTGTACAGTGACGTTCAGCTTGCCGTCGGGCGAGCTAAGAATATAGTCTCTGGCCTGAACGGGAAGGGCCAGAAGGGCTGCGCCAAGTATAATCAACAATCTTCTCATCGCAGTTTGCCTATTTTGTCTGTGAATTCATTTGTGCGCAGCATCTCGTCGCCCGCACTCTTTCCTTCCACCTTGATGTTGGAGAATGAAACGTTCTCTACTTTATGGTCCCCGTCATAGCCGAGAATCTCTATCACAGGGTTGCTTATCCTGGAGGCGGTGATGTCCTTGAACGAAACGCCATCGATATGGCCGCGGCCGTTCCCGGAACTCCATACCGCCTTGTTGATCCAAAGCGATATGAAACTCTGGCTTTCCTCTATCCTTATATTCCTGAAAAGGACATTTTTGACGAGGGCGTTGTCGCAATGATAAACCCTGAGGCTCCATTCGCGCCCCTTGTCGTGGATAACATCGCAATCCTCAAAGACAACGTTGCTGATGTCATGGTTGATTTCCGCACCTATGCTGAGGGCATGCGCAACCTCGTTCCAAAGTACATTCTTGCGTACGGTGACGTCGCGGCACTCGCCGCCGTTCAGAAGCGTCTTGAGGACGATCAGGTCATCCAGCGTGCGGATAAAACAGTTCTGGACAAGAACTGTTCTGCTGTTGCAAATGTCAATTCCGTCGGAGTTTGCCCTGTATCCGAGTATCTTGACGTTGTCTATGGTAACATTCTCGCTATGCCTTACGGGGAGTGTCCATACGCCGCTGTCCCTGAGAATTACACCCTCTATGGTGACATTTCCGCATTTTTCCACGCACATCAGGTTCCTTCCGAGATTGGGGCAGAGCGAACCGTCGATGATACCACGTCCGCAAACTCTGATGTTCTTGCCGGCAAGGGTGATGCTTGGAAGGTAAGGCCCTCCGTCGGGCTTGTCGGATGTGTCGCACATGAGAACCGCCCCGGCTGCAACATAGAGGGTCTGGTTGTCGCGAACGACCAGACGGCCGATTTTATGGACTCCGGGACCGAAGTAGATGACATTCGGATTACTTCTGTCAACTTTCTCCGTCTCCATTTTATTGGCAAAAATGTGGAGCGAATGGTATTCGTCTCCGTTTATCTCCACGGTAAGATTCTGCCCCGGCAGCACATCGACGAACGCCGCGCCGTCCCTGATCTCTGCCTTGATGCCGTAAGAAGAGGGGAGAACCTTCACACTCTTGATGCCGCTGTCTGAACTTACCTTGACGGTGGTCTTTCCCTGGATATCGAAATAGGTGAAAGCGGCCATCTCATAGAACTGATGCGTGTTCTTCTTGTCATCCATTCCCTTGAGCCGGTCCTTCCTGTCGACAGGGGAGACTTTGAGTTCATATACGGGCAGCTTTACGCCAAGAGCCTCGGCGCGGAAGAGACCGCTCTGTTTCTCGCCGGCGGGGACCTTGACTGCAACTATCGGAGCGACTTTCGTTTTGGGGTTCACGGCTTTCTTCCCTGCCGTTTCTTTCCTTACGACCCTTACCCCGTCGGCAATGACTACCCCCGGGCTCTCGCTTCGGTTACTGATTATCACCTTGTGTTCCTTGTCGGGAGCGAACTCAAAGATGCCCAGGCTCTCCCATTCCCCATCTGAAGGCGCTGTCTTCTGGTTGATATAGACCGTATGCGATCCTTTCCTGTCGATGACGGTCACCGGCACGCTTCCGCACCGGTTTCCGCCGGCTGCGTACATCACGAATACCTCGTAGCTCCCCTTCTCTTCAATGAAAGGATTATAGGTTGCCGTCGCCGTTCCATTTTTATTGGCATGCGCGAATACATAGTCGACCTTCATGAAGGGTCCCTGAGCTACGGAGTGCCCCCAATTTCCTACGAGAGTGGCGTTGGTGTCGTCGAGGACGATTCCATCGTAATCCTGCTGTCTCAGATACATGTTTGCAGGCGGATCATAGCTGATGATCTGGCCATGCTGTTTAAGCAGGGCCTGAAGTTCCTCTATATTGACGTTCTGGACGGTGGTTCCCTTCCCGATGGCGAGCGAGGAAGCCGCCGCTGCAGCTTGACCGAGCATCATATATACCGGTTCCATGCGCAAAGATGCATAAATGACATGGGAAGCCGATATGCATGAGGTGACGAACAGATTCGTACACTGATCCTTTCTGGGGACAATGCTTCGGTAAGGAATCTGATAGGGACGGTAAGGTGTATTTTCGAACACGCCTTCCTCTTCTATCCTTCCTTCCCCCGTGAGGATGGACGACACGAGGTGGCAATCGAGAAAATAGGACCCGATGGCCACGGCATCGTCTTTGTGAGGCCTGTCCCAGGCATCGAACTGTTTCATGACATACTCTCCGACCATCCTCCTGCCCTCACGTATATAGAGCTGATAAGGCCAGTTCTCGTTGTCCGCGAATTCGTCTTTTGCCAGACCGTAACGGCGCACATCTTCTTGAAGCGCTGCGGGAACGCGGGGATCGTTCGCCAGAAAATAGAGATAGCCCTGCTGGTACGCCCTGTGGTACTCGTCAATCATCTTTCTGGTGGCATAATCACCTTCAGGGTAGTTCCACGAGGCGTTGAGCAGATCCATATGGTTCAGGTCATACTTGTGGTTGGGGAGAGGGTACAGCGTCAGAACCTGCTTGAACTTCGTAAGGTTGAGTCTCTGAATTCTTCTCAACTTGAGGAGATAACGTTCGGGTACATAGTTGGCCGGTTTGGGGAATGCAACCCTGTTGTCGGGGTTGTCCGTTACGCAAAGCCTGTATACATAAGCCTGGCTTCTGCCGTCTCCTGCACCCTTGGCCTGCTTTTCACCGGGAACGACATCCATGGGGAAGCGGCGTCGGAGCATGAGCACCGTATCGAGTTGTCCGCGGTTCAGTACCGTGAGTGTCTTGTACGACTGGACGCCGGCGGCCGACTCTCCGTACAAGTCGGCGGGTTCGCGCCCAACGATGTAGGTAACTCCGGCCTGGGCCATCAGATCTCCTTCGTAGCTGGCGTCGATAAAGGTCCGGGCCTTGAATTCACGGCCGTCCTCCATTACGATACCTGTGATTGTGGTTCCGTCTTTCCTGACCCCATCCTTTTGCCGGAGCCTGGTCTGATAGAATACATCGACATCCGTCTCCTCAAGCATTTCCTTGAAGACCGTTTCGCCAACGCTGCATTCTATGTCGGTGGCGATGGCATCTGCCTTGCCGTAATGTTTTCCTGCACGGCGAAGGAATTCGCGCGTGTAACCGCCCACTGTTTGAGGCCAGCCAATGTCTATATGGCCGATTCCGCTTGTGGTAAGTCCTCCGATGTGCCGCGTCTGCTCGATGAGAGCAACTTTCAGCTTGGTTTTGGCAGCGCTGTAAGCGGCAATGACACCGGAGGAATTGCCTCCGTATATGACAACATCATAGACGACCTCCTCCGCAAGTGCGGAGAATGACAGCATGAGCGCTGGCAGACAGGTCAAAAATTTCTTCATATCTAGTCTACTAACTGTGCTTTGATGGAAATCTCGATGTATACGGGTGATTTCCCGAAGTCGTTCTTGGAACCTGAAACGGTCTCGAACTTTATGATACCGCAGCAACTGGGTGCCGTCGAGAGTGTCCCTGTCTTGAAAACGAGACAGTCGCCGGCCTTGAGACCTACCCAGTCGGCACTTGTCTTGCCCTGATTGAGGTAAGAGAGAATCTGGGGGCTTGTGAGGTCGGCAACGGTGGCATTGTCGAAGTTGAACTTATAGGTATCCGTCAACTTCTTGATGAGGGTCGCATTTCTGTTTTGCGCCCAGTCACCGGTAGAAACGAGTTCAGGAATGTTCTTTGAAGGATCTTCGGGATCTGTGTATGCCAGGTAACGCTCTGCATCGTTACCCGAACGGTCCTCATTTGCACGCATGATACGTACGCCGTTGTCGCTTGCACTTCCGTAGTTCCATGCAAAGTAGAACAAGTCTATGTTTCTTCTGTTGGACGGCTCCCAGAAGTAGAAGAGGCTGTAGGTCTTGAAGTCCCTTACAGAGAAGAAGCAGTATGCCTCTCCGGGATAGCCTTCCAATATAAGAGGGTTCTTCGAGTTATATTGTGAACCGATGATGATGCTCTCGCCGAGACGAAGATCGACCGTTGCAGGAATCCTGACTGCAGAAGAGTGGTTCAGGCGGTCTGTGGCTACGAACTTGATGGCGTGGCTTGCATTGTCGAAGCCTTCGAACGTATACGCGTACTCGACATCGAAATCCGTGGACGCCTCATAGTACTTGACATCAAGGAGTTCGTCCTTGTCATTGCCCTGTATGTCCTTCATAACCTTGAATACCTCTACGGCACTCAGACCAGTCTCCGAAGTGACATTGAAAGTGTATGTCCTGGTTTCGGAACTGCGTACCGTGATGGGGTCGAGCGTCGTCGTGCCTTTGCACTTGAATTCGGGCGCGGGCGCCGGGATGTAGTTGATAGGAAGCGTCTCGATCTTCATCTTGCCGTTGTTGTCGGTGGCTGTAACCTGGAAGGCCCGGTCGCCGTTGGCGTAGTCGATAGTCTGGCTGAATGAATAGGACGCTGAACCAGGTTTGAAAGAAGGGGTGAGAACAACATCCTGGGCTCCCTCCGCCCTGAAGAGCTTTGCGGAAACGCTCACAAGTGTATTGGACGACACTACGTCGAAGGTGGTTTCCACAGATGTCGGGTCTTCCTTCCGCTCGTCAATCACGATGATTTCCGTGCCGAAGCTGATTGCCGGAGCGGGAAGTACCGGAGTCACGACAACTCCCATCGTCGCTTCCACACTGCGGTTTGCAACGTCCGTCGCTACGATGCGTACGCTGTTGATTCCTTCGTTCCATAAGGGTGATTCCTTTACGGAATACTGATGTACATCCTTGAATTCGGTGATGGAGTTGAGAAGAATCTCAGTCTCATTTTCCGTGATGTAGACATTGACGCTCTTGAGACCGGCCTCGGAGAAGACAACGCATACGACAGGGGTGTTGTCCACTCTGTTTAGGTCGGGACGGAGTTCCTCCATCATGAGGCTGATCCGGGGTTCCGACGTTTTGCTGTAATCAGGCTCTTTATTGCACGATGACAATGCGAGCGATGCCACAGCGATGAACGCTATTTTGCTGAATATATTCTTCATGTAAACTTTCATTATTAATAAGGTGTGACGTCTGTGCTGGTCTTGCGGAACATCGAGTAGTCGTTGAAGATGTGGATTACTCCGTTGGTGGGGAGGATGTTCGAAGTCACAGAACTGATTCTCTTTGACCTGAAATTGCTGGAAGTCTCGTTGCAGACAATGTTCCCGTTGGCGATCGGGGATCCGATGGAATTGGAAGAAGATTTGTTGACCTTGATGGTCATCAACCCCCACTCTCCTTCAAGGAATGTCTTCACATAGATAGGTTCGACGGGGAGCTTCTTGTTCATCGAGTGGTATTCTCCGAGTACCATGTGGTACAGGAGAAGCCTTTGTACCTGCTCCTTGTCGCAATATTCGATTTTCTGCACTTGAGCATGACTCTCGCGGAAGTTTGCCATACCGTCATTGTTGATGAAGAGGTATGTCACGACATTCTCCGTCTGGCTGTAGTAATCTTCCATTTCTGCGTATTTCACCGCATCGACCATTTCACTGAGGTCGGCGCGCGACTGCATATACTCCCAGGCCGTCATGTTCACGTGAGGATCAAGAGGCTGGCTGGTGTAGTGGTAGTCCGTCTGGAGCTTGAATCCTTCGCAGGAGGTCATGGCCAAAAGAACGAAAGCTGCCATGGAGCCGAATATAAATCTTTTCATTTTCATTGCTTTGCAGAAATATTAATAACCCTTGTTCTGCTCGTATGCGCCCTGACAGAGGTTGAGTACGCTCTGATGGATGGGGAAGAGTTCTTCGTCCTGGCTGCTCAGGCCGTTGATAGGGTTCATGACCTCGACGGCTTTGTGATATTTTACAAGGTCGAACCACCTCTTGCCTTCGCCTACCTGCTCTATCTGTTTCTGGTCCAGGATGAAGTCGATGAGCTCGTCTGTGGAAGCGAAGGCGCTTACCGGAGGGAGCTTTGAAGCGACGCCTGCACGCTCTGCCACAAACTGGATGAGATTGAGGGCGTCCTGCCACTTGGAGAGCTGGGCCTTCACCTCTGCCTGCATGAGCAGGACATCGGTGTATCGGTAGATGGGATATGCCACCTGGCAGTTGATGTAGTCCTGGTATTTGACCGCCGTTCCGTTTGCCATATATTTATGGACTTGATAAGTCTCTGCGCTGCTTCTGTTGGGGCAAAGATACTGTTCGAACCTCTTGTCTACAGGAGCTTTCGCAATTCCCGCCTCATAGATTGCCTGGAGCTTTGGAGAGAGGACGACTGTCGCTCCCTGGCCCATGCCGCATCCGAGGATGCTCCAGATGAGGGAAGACAAAGGTATTCTTTAGTTCGACGATGTCTTTCTGGAATTTTACCTTTGAGTTTGAGGTGGCAGCACTGGGGCTGCCGTTCGCAGCCATGAAAAGGTCGATGGTGGCATCGGCGGCTTCCCACTCTCCCAGCCACATCTGTACGTCAGCCATGATGGCATAGATTGCATTGCGGCTGATACGCTTGCGCTCTACATTGGCGGGGTTGATGAGTTCGAGGGCCCGTTCGAGGTCGGGAAGTATGATGTTGCGCATCACTTCTTCCTTGTCAGTGCGGCCCTTCACCACTGCGTTTGCGATATTGTCGACGGGCTCCGTATATACCGGAACCGCGCCCCACACGCGGGTCGCATAGAAATAGCAGAGCGCCCTCATCGCATAGGCTTGACCGAGGTAGTCGCTTTTGAGTGCCTGGTCCGTGATGTTCGCATCGGGGATGTGCTTGATTGCGAAGGTCGTCATCTGGTTCAGGATGAGATTCGAGTACTCGGAAGGAAGTTCCTGTGCAAGTACAAAGTTGTCTGAACGCATCTCTCCCCAGCAGAACCAGTTGGTCCTGAGCGCTGTTCGGAAGGAGGAATAGATTTCGGCTATGCCTGCGTTGACGTCGCGCTCGTTCTGCCACATCTGATTCTCCGGAATCTCGCTTATGGGATTGGAGTCCAGGATGTTGCAGGACGACACAGCCAACGATATGCCAATGAGGCTTAGGGTTGAATATCTGATAATGCTTTTCATGTTGCAGCTCTTTTAGAAGTTGACGGTAATACCCAGGCCGTACTCCCTGTTGCGGGGGAACCGGTTTGTATCCATGCCGATCGAGAGTGCGCTATAAGAAGAGAACTCTGGATCGTATCCTTTGTATGCAGTGAAAGTGAACGGGTTGGTCACATAAATGTAAGTAGCGAGTCCCTTGATGTTCATCTTCTTTACAATCTGCTGCTTGAAACGGTAGGTGAGACGGACATTTTTGATTTTGATAAATGAACCGTCTTCTATGTAGTATGAGTTCACGCTTCTGTCGTTCTGCCAACTGTCGTGGTAAGGCCTGGGATAGTCCACAACATCTCCCTGCTTTACCCAGAAGTTGTTCTTCCAGTATACTGAAGGAGTCGTCGACCACGCCTGCATACTGTTCTGGTCCATATTGTAGCGTGCATAGTTGTAAATCTTGCCGCCAACGGAGAAGAAGCCGGATGCGGAAAGGGTGAACTGGTAGAAACGGAATGTGAGGGCAAGACCTCCGGTGAGGAAGGGCTGGGCGTTTCCAAGAATCCCGCGGTCCTTATCATCGATGATACCGTTCCTGTGCTCGGGATTCAGCTCATCCCAGTTGATGTCGCCACCACGGAAGGCCTTGCCGTTGGGAAGGGTCTTTTTATTGACTGTTCCGGCATACACCTGGCCGTCAAGCGTATAGTGGCTGAATTGGCCTTCGCTGTTGAATACGGGCGTAAGTTGCTTCCAGTCGTCGGTGAAGGCGTTGGACTCGTCGTAAGCGAACACTCCGAGGTATTTGTAGCCGTAGAAGTCGCCGAGTGGCCGTCCTTCGGAGATATACCAGTTGTTGCTGTGGATGTAGTTCTGGTGGTTTGCGAGTTCGGAAACGATGTTGCGGCTGTATGTAAGGTTGGCATCTATGTGGATATAGGTGTGCTTCTTATTCAGGAAGGTCCCCTTGAATGCCAGCTCAAAGCCATTGTTCTTGATGGATCCGATATTCTTTCTGACCGTATTGAACCCCCATTCCTTGGGAATCTCATAATTCGCGAGGAGGTTGTCGGCTATGCCGTCGTAAATGCCTCCGACGGCATAGCTCAGCTGTGCGTCGTAATCGCCGATTGCCTCGTTTCCGGTTACACCGTAGCTTGCGCGGATCTTCCAGTCCGTAAGTTTGAGGGCTTTTTTCACCGGGTTCATAAACTTCTCGTCAGTTATACGCCATGCTGCCGATACGGAAGGGAAGAATCCTACTTTTTTGTCTTTTGCGAAACGGGATGATCCGTCAGCGCGGAAATTAGCGGAAAGAATGTAGCGGGATCGGTAGTTGTATGTTACTCGGGCGAAGCCTGAGACCATATTGTGCGCCGTTTCAGTCGAACCTGTCGCCGTGAGGTCGAAGTTCGCTGCGAAGGCGTTCATGGTGTAGATTGAATCCGTTGCGGAATCCTTGCCCTTGAAATACTCAAGCGCCGTTCTCCACCATTGGAAAGAAAAGCCGGCCATAACCTGGAGGTTGTGTTTCCCGTCGAAGGTGTCGTTGTAGCTGATGTAATTCTCGTTCATCAGGTCGTAGCTCATCGTGCTGCGGTGCTGGCCGCTGTTTGTCCGGTATTGGTCACTGAGCGCTGTGGGGCGCATGAACGTGTACCTGACCAGGCCGAAGTTGGCATTCAGGTTTGTCGTCCACTTCACCTTCTCTGAGAAGTTGAGCTCGATATACTGGAAAAGTGATGCCCTGTAGTACTCGTTGAAGTTGGTCTGGAGACTTGCAGACAGGGGACTGATCCCCCAGAGCGTGCCGATGAGCGCCCCGTCGGGGTAGTAGAGGCTGAGCGTAGGTTTACGTGAGAGGATGCTGTTCAGGTAGCCGGCCTCGTCCACACCGTCTTTCTTGGCATAGCTCATGTTGATTTTCGTGCCGACGGAAAGAATCTTGCTGGCCTTGTAGTCTGCATTCAGACGGATGTTCCCGCGAGTGAAATTGGTTTTCTTGATGATGCCCTGCTCGTTGTAGAACCCTCCCATCACCATATACTTGAACTGTTTTGTCGCTCCGCCGAAGTTGAGGTCGACCTGGTCCTTGTGAGCAAGACGGTATGCGATGTCCTGATAGTCGTTGTCGGCGTTCAAAAGTACATTGTAGGGATCTCCGAGCTGGGAATTGAGCACATTGATGACAGCCTGGCTCACCAGGCCGTCACCCTCGCCAAGGGCATATTCCATGTACTGGTTCTGCATCTGGCGGTATTCGTTGGCATTCAGCTGGGGAAGCTTGTGGGTGAGGTTCGCCATCGAGTGCTGGTATCTTACCTCGAGGACAGGAGTGCTTTCGTTGCCTCTCTTGGTGGTGACGAGGATGACGCCATTTGCCGAGCGGGCGCCGTAGATTGCGGCAGACGCTGCATCCTTGAGGACTTCTATGCTCTCGATGTCGTAGGGATTGATCTGGTCGATATCGGTGCTGGGGACGCCGTCTACGACCCAAAGGGGGCCTACGCCGGCGTCGTTCATGGTAGATGTGCCACGGATGATGACAGATGAACCTTCACCGGGCTGACCTGAACCGGAAGTGACCTGGACACCTGCAGCGGTTCCTTGAAGGACATCATAGATGTTCGTGGGCATCTTGGATTCGATGTCTTCCTTCGAGACGGAAACGATCGAACCGGTGATGTCTCTCTTCTTTGTCGTACCGTAGCCGACGACGATCACATCGTCGAGGGTGTTGTAGCTGTCTTCCATCTCGACATCGATCCTCGTTGCGATGCCGACGATCTTGTCGACATCCTTGAAGCCGAGGAATCGGAACTGGAGAATGTCCTTGGGACCGGTAATTCCGATCTTGTAGTTGCCATCGACGTCTGTGGTGACGCCTTCACCTGTGGTGACGTTCATCACGGTCGCTCCTGCAAGGGGACCGGGCATGGGCTCTCCGGCAGAAACCGTGCCGGTGACCGACCCGACGACTTTGGCATTTTTGTTGGCTTTGGCAATTGCTTCCGTGCCGGATCCAGCTGTCGCTGCGGACAGTACGACAATGGCAAAAGCATGCAACCAAAATGCAGTTTTTGAGTGTAACATAAGATCTTTGATATAGTTTTACGTGTTTAGAGCGCCAAACTATATTGCCTTAATTAGCGTATGTATTAATAAAAGGATTAACGCCTTGAATTTTTAAGAAAATCGTTGAAACTTTCGTCGAATTCTTCGTCCAGCGTCTGCCGATAATACTCTCTGAAGTTTTCAAATACGCGTTTGGCCGTACCGTTTCTTTTCAGTGTGATTAGAGCGCGGCATTTTACCCGGATGCTGTCTTCGTCGAGGCTGTCGAAGGCAAGCATCGCGTCTGCCCAGTTGATGGCTTGATGGGCGCTTTCCTCATCGATGGTGCTGACCGGTATTGCCTCAAGCTTTCCGATGACCAGATTCTCGTATTGGGATTTGTAGGCATCGAGCCATTCGAAATGCATATCCGTAAGGAGGTTGCCCAGAACGGCGGTCTTCATGATGTCCTTGGGCTGGACGGAAGGGGAGAGCAAGGTATCCATTGCGGTCAGATAGTCGCATTTGCCATTCTGGTCTTCGAGGCTCCAGCAGCCTTTGTTGGACACTATGACAAGACCGGGGTCCACCTGTTCAAGGAATAACCTGATCTTCTTGATCATTACGCCTTTGTTGTTGTGAAAGCTTTCGTCTGATTTGTCGAACCAGAGAGCCTCCTTGAGATTGGCGTTGGATATCCCCTGCTTCGAGCCGGAATTGAGGATGAGGATGCAGAGAATCTGTTTCATCAGGGGAGAAAAGTTTGCGCTGATGTCCACGCCGTCTGCCGAGATGACTTTGAACACGCCCAGGAGATGGATGCCCGGACCAATAGGCTCCTCAGCTTTTGTCCCGATGGCCTCTTCCGCCGCTTCCAGGCTTTCTTCCGATGTTTTCTTTGCCGGATATTTTTTGAAGACGATTGCCGCTGCTGCAAGCAGGACGCCCAGGGCAGCCCATATCCAGGGCAGTGCTTTATTTGAGCTCCTGCCCTGGTCTTCGGAGGCCAGAACCGGACTCAGTATCGAATATGCACGAACCGAAAATGTATTATCATCCTCTTTCTGGGTGATGAAGGCATAGTAACATTGGGTATGCTCACTGAATACCAGTCTCGCTTCCGACTCGATGTCCAGGAAGTTGTATGGGAGGCTTTCTCCGAGACTCTCGTATGAACCGTCCATGTCGTAACGCCTTAACTGAAGGCAGGTCTTGTATTCGCTGGGGTTATAGCAGAGCGTGAGGAATGAATCTTTGTTGCGTTCGAACAAGAGGTCGGCGGCTGCAACTTCGGTGTTATTTGTATTCTCACTCCAGATGACCTTCGCGCTGAAATCATTCACGTCGATTTCAACGAGATCTCCATAAATTTTTGTTCCGAGTTCCTGCGCACCCTGGGTATTCCCCCTGCCGCTGAAGATATAAATCTTGTCGTCGCGTATTCCGGCGGCCGCCATATATCTCGGGCCCAGTTCCGGTATCACAGTCGAGAAGGAACTCCCGTCTTCGGGATTCCAGACGAACAGGTTGTTTGAATACCTGTACTGGCCGTATCCGAACATTTCTATGAAGTTGCCGCTTGCCCTGTGATAGATCAAGTTGTCATGAAGATGGGTGGAGTGCTTCGCAATGGGGTTGTCCCTCTCCCAATCATGACAGGTCCGGTCGAATTTGATGAGTTCCCGGCTGTCTATGTCGTGATATGCGAGCGTGCCGTCTTTCAGAATCACGAAATCATTGTCTATCAAGTGGATTCTGATGTCTTTGGCGGTGTCCCACTGCGAGGCGCTCAAGCGGCGCAGATCATAGGCCGTAACCTGCTTGTCAGATATTATGTATACGACCGATCTTTCCGAATCAGGGCAGATATACGAAACCGACGGCAATTTCGCTCTCCAGATAAGATTCCAATGGCTGTTCAGATTCTTTCTCCAGACGGGATTCTCTACCGCGGCCGGAATCGTGGCATTCTTCGATAGCGAGGAGATGCCATCCAACTTGAAGAACTCGGGACGCCCCCCGTCTCTGGCTATCGTAAGGTCCTTTATTGTCATTGGAGCCACATCGTTGGTGACGAAATAGCCAATGTTGTTCTTCCCGAAGCAGAGCGTGGCCGATACCGGACAGGAAGTGCATTTGACTGCGGCAACATTCAGGCCGTTCAGGAATGCTGCTGTAGTCCCGTCACTGTTCTTCAATACCAGTCTGATCTTCTGCCAGCGATCCCCGGATATGGGGATCCGGATTAAATTTTCATGGTCTCCGGTTGCACAGATTGAAGTGGGTTCTCTATAAGGGGTGTACAGGAGAACATCCACAGATTCGCTGTTGTTCAGGATTGTCCGGAAGATATATCCGTAACGGCTCAGGTCGAGGTTTACCTGGAGGAGAAAAGAAACTTCCAGCGAGTCGCTGAAGGTAAGAGGCCTTTCGGGGTCGGATGGAAGAATGAGAGATGTCCTCTCGGACGGGCTCACTTCGTATGACTTGAACAATAGTCCGTTGTCGAAATCTGCAAGGCAATATCCGGATGCTCCCAAAAGAAGGAAAGCCGTGACTGCAAGATATTTGACAAGTTGGTTCATTAATTTTAGTGGTAAATTCTCATTAGAAGTGCACGCACTTCAAAAGTCAAAGTTAAAAAATTGTTTGCAATATTCCAACGGGTCCTGTATCCTAGCGACTTACGGGGCCTGCTACTTTTGGCCTTCTTGATTCTGCAAGATTCTTGCTATATTTGTAGGTTATGATTTCCGAAAAGCAGATAGAATCCCGGATTGAGGCCCTGTTCAAGGG
>CACYHC010000032.1 GCA_902774145.1 uncultured Bacteroidia bacterium | reverse complement strand
TACAATATTGTCAATGAACTGGATGGTTCAAGTGAACCAACTTTGTTTTAAATGTTAAACTTATAATAATCGTCCACAACTTTTAGTGGACACGCATGAGAATAGGAAGTAATGAAAGAATCGGCATACAGGCTCCCGCAGCGTTATTCCTTCAAATCCATTTGGAGGATAACGCTCCCGATTCTCGTGGCCCTGGTGATGGAAGAATTGCTGGGGATGACCGATACGGCCTTCCTGGGCCGTGTCGGAGAGATTGAGCTGGGGGCATCTGCGATCGCCGGCGTATACTTCACCATTCTGTATATGCTGGGATTTGGCTTTTCCATCGGCGTACAGATCATCATTGGCCGCCGCAACGGGGAAGCCTGCGAGAGCGGCACGGGCTTCGGCGCCATCGGACGGGTTTTCTGGCAGGGTGTCTGGTTCCTTGCGGCCCTGGCGCTGCTGACGATGGCCCTTTCGTATGTCCTGTCGCCGCCGCTTCTCCGGGGACTGCTGCGCTCGGAGAATATTTATCATGCGGCCGTCGTCTATGTGAACTGGCGGATTCCGGGACTGCTCTTTGCCTTCATGACGGCGCTGTTCCGTGCGTTCTATGTAGGGACGCGCGAAACGGGGAGTCTCACCTGGAATTCCGTCGTGCTGGTGGGCAGCAATATCTTCCTGGACTGGGTGCTCATCTTCGGTCACTTCGGTGCGCCGGCGATGGGCATCAAGGGTGCGGCACTGGCATCGACCCTGTCCGAGGGCATCTCTTTCCTTTTCTTCGTCGTGTGGGCCTTCTTTACCTCCGACAGGAAATACGGCCTGCAAAAAATGGTGGGGCCCGTGTGGAAGGAGCTCAGGCAAATGCTTTCCACCGCCTCCTGGGTGATGGCGGAGTATGTACTGAATATCTCCGTTTGGCTGCTTTTCTTCCTTTTTATCGAGCATCTGGGCGAGGAGGAACTGGCCATCGCCAATATTGTGAGGAGTATTTCCGAGGTGCCGTTCGTATTCTCGGCGGCCTTTGCCTCCACGGCGGCGACCCTGGTGAGCAACATCATCGGCGAAGGTCATCCCGAGGGCGTGAACCCGGTCATTCGGCGGGTCCTGCTGCTCTGTGCGGTAACGATGGTGCCGCTGGTGGCTGTCTTCGCCCTCTTCCCGCACCAGATTATCGGCCTTTTTACCGATATTCCTTCCCTGATCGAGGGCTCCGTTCCCACGCTGTGGGTGATGTGCGCGGCCACTGTCCTTACCCTGCCCTGGAACCTATATCTGCAATCCGTCGCCGGAACGGGGAATACCCGCATCTGCCTCCGCTTCGACGCGGTCGCCCTGGCCATCTATGCCGTGTACTGTACCGTTATTATCGGCATCATGAAATCCAGTATCGCCGTATGCTGGACGGCTGACGGCGTTTATGCCCTCTGCATCTGGATTCAATGCGCCCTGTACATCCACAGGAAAAAGTGGGGCGGCAAGACGATTTGATTTTAGGTCAGCGTGATGAATGTTAAATACACGAACTCACACCAGCAGCCATTTCCAGACAGGGATTTTCAAATGTATGTTGAATATTTGAGGGAAACTGGCCCGGCGGCGGTACCGGAGAAGGCGGCAGAGACGCGCAGCGTATAAGCGGACTATTTCGGCGCCATCTTGTAGAGGACGGCGGTGATGATAGCAAAGATGATATTGGGCAGCCACAGGGCGATGGCCGGCGGCAGCGTGTCCGTAAAGACGAACATCTGGCTGAACTTCAAAAACAGGATGTAGGAGAAGCTCAGGGCGATGCCCACGGCGATATTCAGCCCGATCCCGCCGCGCTTCTTGCGCGAAGAGAGCGACACGCCCATAATGGTCAGGATAAACGCGGAGAACGGCAGGGCGTAGCGCGTATGCTTCTCGATCTGCGCATACATCACGTTTGCATCGCCGCGCATCTTCTGCGTCTCGATCAGTTCGTTGAGACGACGGTAGGAAAGCGTTTCGACGGTCTTTTCGTTGTAGAAGAAATCGTCGAGGGTCAGCGCAATGACCGTATCCTTGGCCGCTCCGCTGCGAATCCTGTCGCCGAGCCCGGGCCGGTATTCCCGGATGAAATACTTCTTGAGGTGCCAGAGGCGGGCGGTCGTGTCCCAGACAGCGCTCTCGGCGGTCAGTTTGCGGACAATGCGGTTGCCTTCGATTTCCTCCAGCGTCATATTATAGGCGGTATTGTTCCAGGCACTGAATGAACTGACATAAACAAACTGCCCGGGCGCCAGCTGGTAGTGGATGTCCCGGCGCTTGTAGGTGTTGTGCCGCTTCACGTACTTCTGCTCGAATTTTACGCGTTCGGCGTTCGCCTGCGGAATCACGAAGAGATTGAGCCCCAGCGAAAGCATCGCGATGAGGGCCGCCGACACGAAGTACGGCACCATCATCCGGTGATAGCTCACACCGCCCGAGAGCATTGCGATGATTTCTGAATTGGCCGCCAGCCGCGAAGTAAAGAAAATCACCGTAATGAATACGAACAGCGGCGAGAACATATTCATAAAGTACGGGATGAAGTTCAGGTAGTAGTCGAAGACAACGGCCTTGAGCGGGGCCTCGTTGGAAACGAAATAGTCGATTTTTTCCGAGATGTCGAAAATGATGACGATGCCGATAATCAGCAACAGGGCAATGAAAAAGCTCAGGATGAACTTTTTCATAATGTAGCGGTCCAGGATTTTCGGGAAACGCATCATAGCCTCGTCATTACGCGTTGGACCGTTTCTTCCTTCCAGGCGGCAAAGTCTCCCGCCTCGATATGCCGGCGGCTCTCCCGGACCAGGTCCAGATAAAACGCAAGGTTATGCTCACTGGCAATCATCGCCGCAGCCATTTCCCCGGCGATAAAAAGATGCCGCAGGTACGCCTTGCTGTAGGTCCGGTCCACGAAGGATGTTCCCAGCGGGTCGAGCGGCGAAAAGTCGCTTTCCCACTTGGCGTTGCGCATATTCATGATGCCGTTCCAGGTGAAGAGCATCCCGTTGCGCGCATTGCGCGTGGGCATCACGCAGTCGAACATATCCACGCCGCGGGCAATGCCTTCCAGCAGGTTGGCCGGCGTACCGACCCCCATCAGGTAACGCGCCCGGTCTTCGGGGAGGACGGGATGCAGTTCCTCCAGCACGCGGTACATCGTTTCCGTCGGTTCGCCTACTGCCAGCCCGCCGATAGCGATGCCCACTTCCGAGAATTGCGCGGCGTGTAGGGCGGCTTCGGTGCGAAGATCGGTGTATGTACAACCCTGTACAATGGGGAAAAAGGTCTGCGTATAGCCGTAGAGCGGCTGCGTCTGCGCGAATTTTTCGGCGAAGCGCTCCAGCCAGCCTTTCGTGAGGTCCAGGCTTTTGCGTGCATAGCGGTGGTCCGCATCGCCGGGACAGCATTCGTCGAGCGCCATACAGATATCGGCGCCGATGACCCGCTGCGTATCGACATTGTTTTCCGGCGTGAAAAGGTGCTTCGAACCGTCGATATGGGAGCTGAAGCGGCAGCCTTCGGCGGTGAGCTTGCGAATCGGCGTAAGAGAAAAAATCTGGAAGCCGCCACTGTCGGTGAGGATGGGACGGTCCCAGCTCTCGAAGCGGTGCAGGCCGCCGGCCTCGCGCAAAATGTCCAGTCCGGGCCGCAGATACAGGTGGTAGGTATTCCCGAGGATAATCTGTGCGCCGATGTCTTCGCGCAGGTCCCGATGGTACACGCCCTTGACGCTGCCGACAGTGCCGACAGGCATAAAAATAGGCGTCTGAATCGCGCCGTGGTCGGTTTCAAGGACTCCGGCGCGGGCCGCAGAGTGCGGATCCCGGGCTAGCAGCGAAAATTTCATCCTCCAAAGATAGTGTTTTCCCGCGAAAAACTTGTATTTTTGTAGATACAACCACTAACGAATCTATTGCCATGAACAAATCCAACATCAGCCTCCGCCTGATTCTGATGAATGTGCTGGAGTTCGCCGCCTGGGGTGCGTACCTCACCTCGATGGGCAGTTTCCTTGCCAAAAGCGGCTTCGGCCCGCAGATATGGCTGTTTTTCGCCACCCAGGGTTTCGTGTCCATCTTTATGCCCGCACTGATGGGCATCGTCGCGGACAAGTGGATTCCCGCGCAGAAAGTCCTCTCGCTCTGCCAGGGGCTGGCCGGTGTGTTTATGCTGGCGGCCGGATGGTATGCCATGAGCAGCGGCGAGGCCATCCAGTTCGGGACCTTCTTCGGGCTCTATGCAATCAGCGTCGCATTCTATATGCCGACCATCGCCATTTCCAATGCCGTGGCTTACAGCGCGTTGGAGAAGGCCGGCAAGGATCCGGTCAAGGCCTTCCCGCCCATCCGGGTGTTCGGGACGCTGGGATTCATCGCCACGATGCTCTTCGTGAATTTCATGCGGGACACGGACGGTGTACAGTTCCAGCACAGTTATAACCAGTTCTTTGTGTCCGGCATCCTCAGCATCGCGCTCTTCGCTTATGCCCTGACCTTGCCCGACTGCCCCTGCAAGCCGAAGTCCGAAGGTGCGCAGTCCTTTGCCGACATGACGGGCCTCAGCGCCTTCAAACTGTTCAAGGACAGCCAGTTTGCCATTTTCTTCATCTTCTCGATGCTGCTGGGTGCTTCGCTGCAGATTACCAATGGTTACGCCAATACCTTCATTACCTCCTTCAAGGACAATCCCGTCTATGCGCATACCTGGGGCGCGAACAACGCCAATGCGCTGATTTCCCTGAGTCAGGTGTCCGAAACGCTCTGCATCCTCCTCATCCCCTTTTTCATGAAGAAGTTCGGCATCAAGAAGGTGATGCTGATTGCGATGTTCGCCTGGGTGTTCCGCTTCGGCTTCTTCGGCGCCGGAAATCCCGGCGACAGGGTATGGATGTTCGTGCTGAGCTGCCTCGTTTACGGTGTGGCTTTTGACTTTTTCAACATTTCCGGCTCGCTCTTCGTCAACGAGAATACGGACAAGGGTATCCGTTCCTCGGCGCAGGGGCTCTTTATGCTGATGACCAACGGTCTGGGCGCTTCGATTGGCACCTGGGCGGCCGGGAAAGTGGTCAACAACTTTGTCTATAATGCGGCGGAACCCTCCTGGAGTACAGCCTGGTACATTTTTGCCGCTTACTCCCTCGTGGTGGGCGTGCTGTTTGCCCTTCTCTTCAAAGACCCTCAGAAAGCAAAATAGTCCATTTTATGAAGAAGTTTCTTTTCCTTCTGGCGTCGGTCCTGCTGACCGTTTCCGCCCTTGCACAGCAAAACCACCTGTATTTTACGGAAGCGTCCGAGTTGACGCTGGCCGGGAAAGTTTTCCCGGATACGCCGAATCCCTATGAGCGGATGGACTTTACCAAGTACGGCGGCTGGGACCCCAAGGATATCAATCTCTTGGAGATGTCTTCCGGCGTCATCGTTTCTTTCCGCACCGATTCTCCCGAGATTGCCGTCAAGCCGGTATTCAAGGAAATCAGCAAACACAACACTTCCGGACTCGCCGTCCGGGGCTTTGACCTCTACATCAAAAAGGACGGGAAATGGCTCTGGGCCGGGGTCTGCGGCTATAGCCCGTCGGACGAGACGGAAAACGGCAAAGTGCGTATGGTGGTGACGGATATGGATGACAGCATGAAAGAGTGCATCCTCTATCTCCCCACCTACAGCAAGGTAGCCTCCCTCGGCATCGGCGTAAAGAAGGGTGCACGCCTGGAGAAGGGGGACATTCCCTTCCGTCACCGCATCTGCATCCACGGGTCCTCCTTTATGCACGGCGCGAGTACCGGAAGGGCGGGACAGACCGTACCCGGCTACCTCAGCCGGATGACCGGACTGCAGTTCTGCAGCCTGGGCGTCAGCGGCGACTGCCGGATGCAGCCCCAATTCGCCAATGCCCTCAAGGACGCCGATGTAGAGGCCTTCGTCTTCGATTCCTTCTCCAACGGCAGTGACAAAACCGTAGAAGCCAACCTTTTTAAATTTATTGAGACCATCCAAGCTTCCAAGCCCGGCGTTCCGATGATTTTCATGCAGACCATCTGGCGGGAAAAACGCAATTTCAACCAGAGAACGGACCAGGCCGAGGCCGCCAAGTATGCGATGGCGGAAAAACTGATGGCGCAGGCCGTCAAGAAATACAAAGATGTCTATTTCATCCACTCCAACGCCACGTCTGAACTGCACGAGACCACTGTGGACGGTACGCACCCCGGCGACTGGGGCTACTGGCTGTGGGCGGATTCCGTGCGAAAGCCTATCTTGAAAATTCTTTCAAAATACGGTATCCGATGAAAAATCTGATGCTTTTCGCCCTGGCGCTGCTGGCGCTGGGATGCAGCCGGACTCCGGCAGAATTAAAGGTGATGTCCTTCAATGTCCGTATGGCGCCCGCCGATGACGGCGACAACGCCTGGCCGCTGCGCCGTGCCGCTATTCCCGCGATGCTGCAGGAAACGGCGCCGGATGTCTTCGGCGTCCAGGAAGCCCACCGGGAGCAACTGGACTATATTACGGAGAACTGCCCGAACTACGGCGAATTCGGCGTGGGACGCGATGACGGCTCCGACAGCGGCGAGCATATGTCCGTCTTCTACGACAAAAACAAACTGGAACTCATCGACGGCGGCACCTGGTGGCTTTCCGAGACGCCGGATGTCCCCTCGAAAGGCTGGGATGCCAAGTATCCCCGTACCGCCACCTGGGCGCTGCTCCGGCAGCGTTCCAGTGACCGGAAGTTCTGGTTCGTGAATACGCACCTGGACCACCGCGGCGTGCAAGCCCGCATCAAGGGACTGGCCCTGGTGATGGACCAGACCGCTGCGCTGGACGCGGAAATTCCGCTCATTATCGTGGGAGACTTTAACGTCGAGCCGGGGGACAGTTGCCTGCTGGACATCGACGCCCGGATGCAGAGTGCCCGGGTGGTGGCCCCGCAAACGACGGACGCCCCGTCCTTCAACGGATTCGGGAAGATGGACGGAAAAGTCATCGACTACATTTATTTCCGCGGCTTTGCCGAAGCGGAATCGTTTGACGTCCTGGCGGAGCCTTATCTGGACATTCCCTACATCTCCGACCACTATCCGATTGTAGCTACACTGAAGTTCTAATTTCTGGATTTTTTTGTTTACAGGTTTAAATCACCTGCGGTTTGCGCTTCCAGTTCAGGACGGGGAGCAGGAAGGAGATGATGGCCGCGCCCAGCCAGAAGATGCTGACATGGGTGAAGTCGTGCGCTCCGCCAGCAGTGGCGTTCGTGTCCAGCAGCAGACCCGTGATGACATTCTGCAGACCGGCGGCCGCATAAGAGGCCATGCCGACGATGCCGAGCGCCGCACCGGTTGCCTTGCGCGGGACCAGGTCCACCGCCATCAGACCGCCGAGGAAACTGATCAGCACACCGATGGCAATGCCGAAGAGAACCATCGCCAGGATGTTCACCCAGCGTTCCGGTCCGCCGTAGAGGAACAGGGCCAGGGCAATCGCTTCCAGAATACCCGCAACAAATGCAGGATATTTGCGGTCTCCCTTGAAGACGACATCGGAGAGCCAGCCGGATACCACGGTGCCGATGATGCCGAAAATCGGATTGATGCCGATGATGCCTGCCGCCTCGCCGAGGTTGTAGCCCTTGGTCTCCTGCAGGAAAATCACGCCCCATTCATTGATGGCATAGCGGCTCATATACATAAAGGCGCTGGCCAGGGCCAGAATCCACACGCCGGGATTCTTGAGCACCGCTTTCTGGAGCACTTTCGTCTCGGCCTTCTGGGCGGCACGCGCATCGCCGGCCTTCTTGAGCAATTCCTGATGGTGCGCCTCATATTCTTCGGCGGTCATTTCTCCGGAATACACCTCGATGGGGGGAAGTCCCTTGCTCTCCGGACCGTCATGCAGGAAGAAAAGAATCAGCAATACGCCGACTGCTCCGGCAAGGGCGGCGCCGAAGAAACCCCAGCGCCAGCCAAAGGCGGCCACGATGGCGCCCACCGTTACGAAGGAAAGCCCTTCGCCGATGTTATGGGAGGCGCTGAAAAAGCCGTAATACGTGCCGCGGACCTTGAGCGGGAACCAGCGGGAGAGGGAAATGATGGCCGGGGGAGCACCCATCGACTGCGCCCATCCGTTGATTGCCCAGCAGACGGCAAAACAGACGAACAGCGTGGACGTAGCGAGAGTCCCCTCCATTGCGCTGACGCCCAGCATCCCCATCACCAGGTTCATCGCCACGGAAACGATCAGCCCGGTGGCCATAAAGCGCTTGATGTTCGAACTGTCCGCCAGGAAGCCGTTGATGAGCTTACTGACGGCATACGACCAGTACAGGCAGGCGCCGATAATACCGAGTTGCGTTGCATTGAGCAATCCCGCGTCGATGATGGGCTGTTTCATCACGCCCATCGAAAGACGGCACACATAATAGAGCGCATAGCCGAAGGTGGCGGCGAGGAAGGTTTCCATCCGCATCCGTTTGTAGGTCTTGTCCACCTTTTCCGGAGCAACTTTCTTCTCCGATGGCAGGCTCATCCTGAAAAAATCTGCAAGTGCCATAATTTAAAATTTATCTATTCCTTGTTGTAAAAATTCAGCAAAATCAGCGGCGTCCAGGTTGTAGCCCCGTGCCGGAAGCAGAGGCTCTCCTTCCGCATTTAACAAAATGTAAGTGGGCTGCGCATTGACGCCGAAACGTTCGCGGGCGATATGGGCATTGACGCGCCCGACGTCCCGGAGCACCTTCCCGCCGGGCAGCTTAATCCGCTCTTCCTCCGGCAGGACGGTCTTGTCGTCCGTATAGAGCGCCACCATGACAAAGTTTTCCTGCAAAAGCGGCAGTACCCGAGGGTCGCTCCAGACGCGCTGCTCCATCTCCCGGCAGTTCACGCAGCCGTGCCCCGTGATATCGACAAAAACCGGTTTCCCATCCCGGGCGGAAACCTCCAGTGCGTCTTCAATGCGCGTATAGGCCTGCAGGCCATAGGGGAGGGCAACGGTCCGCGCCTCCGTCTTCACGGCTCCGGCCGGGACGGAACCCAGCACGAAGTCCTGTGTCTGGATAGGGGGCAGATAGCCGGCGAGGGCCTTCAGGGGTGCGCCCCACATCCCCGGGACCATATAGACGACAAAAGAGAATACCGCGATGACCAGCGTCAGCCGGAACACTGACATCGGCTTGTCCGGCAGTTCGTCATTGGGAAAACGCAGTTTCCCGAGCAGGTACAAACCCAGCAGCGAGAAAACGACAATCCAGATGGCCAGATAGACCTCCCGGTCCAGAATGCCCCAGTGGTAGGTCTGGTCCGCGACGCTGAGGAACTTCAGCCCCAGGGCGATTTCAACGAATCCCAGCACGATTTTTACACTGCCGAGCCACGACCCGCTTTTGAGTTTTCCCATCAGCGACGGGAACAGGGCCAGCAGCGTGAAAGGCAGCGCAAAGGCCACGGAGAAGGCCAGCATCGTCACCATCGGCGCCCAGAATTCTCCGCTCGTAGAGCGAATCAAGACGGAACCGACGATGGGGCCGGTACAGGAAAAAGACACCAGCACCAGCGTCAGCGCCATAAAAAAGATGCCGCCGAGCCCGCCTTTTTCCGATTTCCGGTCGCTTCTATTGACCAGCGACGAAGGAAGTGTAATCTCGAAGGCCCCGAAAAACGAGGCCGCGAACAGCATAAAGACGACAAAGAAAATCAGGTTCGGCAGCCAGTGCGTCGACAGCCAGTTGAAGATGTCGGCGGTGACGGCGTCTCCGCCCAACAGCCGCGTCAGGCCGATGATGACGCAAATCGGCACCGTGTAAAGCAGGACGATGAACAGTCCGTACATAAAAGCGCGGAACCGTCCCCGGGCAGGGGAGTCCGCGCTTTTGAGGAAGAAGGATACCGTCATCGGCACCATCGGAAACACGCAAGGGGTGAGCAGCATGGCCAGCCCCCAGAGGATGGCTTCCAGAATCAGTGCCCAGAGGTTTCCGGAACCGCTTTTCGAAGCGGGCGCCGGCGGGCCCTGGGGCAACACGGCACGGAATTGCCAGTCCGTGGGCGTCGTGCAGACGCCCTCCTTGCAGGCCGTATAGGTCAGATATCCCTCCGCCGCCGGCGACGGCCCGGTGATGCGTAATTTCACGCCCAGCCGGAGCGGCGTTTCAGAAATGTCGTACAGGCCGCCTTCCGCCTCACAGTCCACCAGCGACGTGAGTGTCAGCGTCGTGGCGGAATAGGCGTCTGCCGTGCCGTAACTGTGCCAGCCCGGTGCCGGCGTGCCGGTGAAGACCAGCTCGCAGACGCCGTCCGGCGCTTCCCCCGCCTGTGCAGTCCACTTAACGGAGGCCTCCGGCAGCAATGCGCCGACGGAAAGCAGGGCCCAGAGCAGCGTCATTCGGCGCTTACTTTCACTTTGAAAATCGCCTTGCGGAGTTTTCCTTCACCCACGCCGGGGGCGTGTGCGATGTCCGGGGTAAAGACGAGGATGCCGCCCGGCTGGGCCGACACGAGTTCCGTCGCCACGCCCTCGAAGAACATCACGTCCTTGTCCGGGTTGTAGGGGATGCTCACCTTGCCGCAGGCGCTGCGCGGCATCACGCCGTAGGACTCGGCGCCGCTCAGCGGAATCTGGATGTCGATATATTTGTCGTGCACCTCCAGGCGCGCGTCCTCCAGTTTCTTCAACTCGATCTCCACCACGTTGACATACAGGTTGTCCCCGTCGATGACGTGCTTCCCGGGCTCGAGCCCCTCCAGTTTTCCGGCGGCGATGAATTCCAGCGCCTCCAGGTAATACTTGTTCTTCAGCAGATTCATAGTTTTTCTACGTATTTTTTGATGTTTTCACTCTGTTTGCGGTGACAGACCAGGATGCCGTCTGCGGAAACGGCGATGATGATGTCCTTCAGGCCGTCCGCGAACACGGGGATATCCAGCTCATTGACGATTTTGACGTTCTCGTTGTCCTCCCCGAGCACGCCCCGTCCCGTCACCGGCGCCGACAGTTCGTCCGTCAGGGTGTTCCAGGTGCCCAGGTCCTTCCATGCTCCGTCGAAGGGGACCACCGCCACGGACGGCTCTTTTTCCGCCACTTCATAGTCGAAACTGATTTTCGGAAAATCGCCGTAGCGGGCGCGTACCGTCTCGAAAGAGGTCTCGTCGATATATTTGCGCACCATTTCCATCAGGTAGCCGAGGCGGAAGCCGAAGACCCCGCCGTTCCAGAGCGCGCCGTCATCCAGCAGCTCGACCGCCCGCTCGACGGTGGGCTTTTCGGTAAAGCGGCTGACCTTGAAGACGGGCCCGCTGCCTTTTTCCGGGACGACATAGCCGTATTTCGACGAAGGATAGGTGGGCTTGACCCCCATCAGCACCAGATTCGCCGCCCGGGACGCGACGGCCTGCGCCATACGCCCGATGGTGGCGAAATAGCCGGCTTCCGTGTACGGGTCGCAGGGCATCACGATGACGGTTTCGTCGTCGCTACAGCCCTTGGCGAGCGAAAGGTACGCGCAGGCGAGCGCAATCGCCGGGAAAGTGTCCCTCCGTTCGGGTTCGAGCACCGTGGGAATGTCGCCGCCGAGTTGCTGCCGGATAATCCGTTCCTGCGCGGCGTTGGTCGCTAGGGTGATGTCGGCGTTCAGGCCGGCTTCGCGAATTTGGCGCACGACACGCTGCACCATCGACTCCTTGCCGCCGCCGGGCTTGTCAAGCAGCGGCAGGAACTGCTTGGAGCGTTCGTTATTGGAGAGAGGCCACAGCCGTTTGCCGGAGCCTCCGGATAGCAGAATAATTTCCATAGTCCTCCAAAGATAAGGATAATTTTTTATCTTTGCAGCCATGAAAATCATGAAATTCGGTGGAACCTCCGTCGGCTCCGCCCAAAGGATGAAGGATGTGGCCGGTCTCATCACCCGGGAAAAAGGAAATGTCGTGGTCCTGTCGGCGATGTCCGGTACGACAAATGCGCTGCTGGAAATTGCCTCTTACTATAAAAAAGGAAACCGGGACAGCGCAGTAGACACCGCCAGCCGGCTCGAACAAAAATACCTGGGACATATCGCGGAACTGTATGCATCGGCGGAAAGTGCGGATGCGGCCCGTGACTATGTGCGTTCCGTTTTCTCCTATATCGAGGCGCTGGGGAAGGAAATCTTTACCGATGCTTCCGAGAAGGAACTCGTGGCGCGCGGCGAGATGCTCTCCACCTGGATGGTGAACGCCTACCTGCAGGAGCAGGGGGTGAATTCCGTCCTGCTGCCCGCCCTGGATTTCATGAAGAAGGACGAGCAGGGCGAGCCCGATTCCCGCTATATCAAGGAACATTTCGCCAAGGCGCTTGCGCAGCACCCGGGCGCCGATGTGTATATCACCCAGGGCTTTATCTGCCGGGATGCCCACGGCGCGGTGGACAACCTCAAACGCGGCGGCTCGGACTACACGGCTTCGCTGCTCGGCGCGGCGGCGCTCGCCGAAGAAATCCAGATCTGGACGGATATCGACGGGATGCACAACAATGACCCGCGCGTGGTCCCCGGCACCCGGCCGGTGCGTCACCTGCATTTCGAGGAGGCGGCCGAGTTGGGCTACTTCGGCGCGAAAATCCTGCATCCCACCTGCATCCAGCCCGCAAAATTCGCGGGCGTCCCGGTGCGGTTGCTCAATACGATGGACCCTTCCGCGCCCGGAACCGTCATCAACAACATCCCGGATCCCGGCTCCATCAAGGCCGTGGCGGCGAAGGACAACATCACCGCCATCAAAATCAAATCTTCGCGGATGCTCCTGGCGCACGGTTTCCTGCGCAAGGTCTTTGAGATTTTCGAAAGTTACCGCACCTCCATCGATATGATCTGCACCTCCGAGGTAGGTGTTTCGATGACCATCGACGATACCTCCAACCTCAGCGGCATCGTTGCGGACCTGCGCCGTTACGGCTCCGTTACCGTCGATACCGGCATGTGCATCGTCTGCGTGGTGGGGGATATGGACTGGGAGAACGTGGGTTTCGAAGCCCGTGCGATGGACGCAATGAGCAACATTCCCGTCCGGATGGTCTCCTACGGCGGAAGCAACTACAATATCTCCTTCCTGGTCCGGGAAGAGGACAAGGAAAAAGCACTCAAGGCGCTGAGCGCCAAACTCTTCGCCGATGATTAAGGGCAATTTTCCGCTGTCCCGCTTTACGGGGCTGCGCACACCTTTCTATTATTACGACCTGGACCTGCTGGACCGGACGCTCGATGCAGTGAAAGCCGCCATCGCGCCGAATCCGGAATATCGCGTGCACTACGCGGTCAAGGCCAATTTCAATCCCGTAATCCTGTCGCGCATCGCCGCCCGCGGTCTGGGCGCCGACTGTGTCAGCGGCGGGGAAGTGCAGGCTGCGCTCGACGCCGGCTTCAAGGCTTCGGACATCGTCTTCGCCGGGGTGGGGAAGAGTGATGCGGAAATCCGCCTGGGGCTGGACGCCGGAATCGGCCGTTTCAATGTGGAATCCGAAGCGGAACTGCGCGTCATCAGCGAAATCGCTGCGGCGTGTGGAAAAGTCGCGCCGGTCAGCCTGCGGGTGAATCCCGATATCGGCGCGCATACCCACGCGGGCATTACGACGGGGCTGGCGGAAAATAAGTTCGGTATCAATTACGAACAGCTGCCCGCGGTGCTCGGGACGGCGCTGTCGCTGCCTGCCATCGCCTACAAGGGGCTGCATTTCCATATCGGCTCGCAAATCCTGGATATGGCGGATTTCGTGGCGCTGTGCAACCGCGTCAATGCCCTGACGGAGTCGCTGCGTGAGAAAGGCCTTCCCGTCGGCGACCTCAATATGGGCGGCGGCCTGGGCATCAACTACCGGCATCCCAATCACTTGCCTATCGCCGATTTCGATGCCTGGTTCAGCACTTTCCGCCGCTTCCTGCGTACGCAGCCGGGGCAGACCGTGCATTTCGAGCCGGGCAGGAGCATCGTGGCGCCCTGCGGTTCGCTGATTTCGCGCGTGCTCTATGTAAAGGAAGGTACGGTCAAGCGTTTTGCCATCATCGACGGAAGTATGACGGAACTGATCCGTCCGGCGATGTATCACGCCTACCACCGGGTGGAAAACCTCAGTTCGGACGGTCCGGACACCGTGTACGACGTGGTGGGCCCCGTCTGTGAGAGTTCGGACGTCTTTGCGCGCGAAGAAACACTTTCCGAATGCCGCCGGGGCGATTTCGTGGCCATCCGCAGTGCCGGTGCCTATGGGGAGTCCATGGCTTCCCGCTATAACTGCCATCCTCTTCCGGAGGCGTTTTTTGGTTGATTATGAAGAGATTAATCGTGTTTGTCTTCGGCCTGCTCGCAGCGCTCCCTGTGTGGGGCGTGGTCGCGGTAACGGCCGTAGAGGATTTGCGTGTGAACGGACTGGTGGAGCCCTCCTGCGTCGAGGGAACGCCGGTCTTCAGCTGGCGGGTCACCTCCAATGTGCTCAATACCTGCCAGGCTTCGTGGGAGATTACCCTGACGGAGAACGGCAAAAAGGTGTTTTCCTGCCGGGATACCGGCGAAGACCCTTTCGGCATCGTCCTTCCCTATACCTTTGTCCCCGGTGCCCGTTACGGCTGGACGCTGAAGGTGACGGACAATCACCGGCGGACCTCCAAGCCGGTTTCTTCGACTTTTGTCATGGGTCCGGTGCGCGCGGCGACGGGTCCTGGGCAGCAACCCTGCCCGGAGTACAAATGCAGCTTCTCCTGCTCCGATGCGCGCATCAACCGTATGTACGCGGAAATGTATTGCCATTGGAGCGCCGATGCCGTCCTCGCCCCCTGGCGGCAGTACCGCGCTTCCCGCAATTTACGGCAACTGGAGGCCGGTTATCCGTCGATGAAGGATCGCGCCGATGCCTACCTCGCCCGTGCGGAGCGTTATCTGCTTCCGCCCCAGGGGCAGCCGTACGCCGACGATGCGCTCACGTCCCGCGCCATGATGGACCAGTGCTTCTTCGCCCATACCCTCGATATTGTCGCGCAGGCGGCCGCCCTGCTCGGAAAAACGCACGAAAGCCGTTATTACGCCGATGCCGCCCGGCTTGCGCGTGACGCGTTCATCAATGAATACGTGACCCCGAACGGACTGGTCAGTTCCGATACGCAGACCGCCTATGCGCTGGCCCTGCACTTCGATATGCTGCCTGAAAACCTGCGGGAGCAGGCGGTGCGCCGGCTGATGTCGCACATCGACCGGGCCGAGGGCCGCGTGGTGGCGGGCCGTTCCGTAACGCCGTACCTTTTCGAAGAATTGTCCCGTTACGGCCAGGGCGACCTGGCGTTCCGGCTCCTTCAGGACGGTGGGGCGGGGGACTGGCTGCACCGCTGGATCGGCGGCCTGCGGGAAACCGAGCCAGGCTACCACACCTTTGTCGTGGACCCGCACCCGGGCGGCGGGCTGCGTTGGGCGGAAACCACCTGTCAGTCTCCCTACGGGCCGATAACGGTCAAGTGGACGGCTGCCGCAGACCGGCTCCAGTCCATTTTCGTGGAAGTCCCTGTCGGCACGATTGCCGTGATTACCTGTCCCGACGGCAGTTTCCGCCGCGTGGGATCGGGAACCTACAGTTTCTAGCAGATTTTTTGCAAAGTTGGGATTAATTGCTATCTTTGCAGTCCCTTAACGGAGAGATGCTCGAGTGGCTGAAGAGGCGCGTCTGGAAAGCGCGTGGCCGCCCAAAGCGGCTCCAGGGTTCGAATCCCTGTCTCTCCGCGCTATGCAATGCAAAGGAAGGTGCTGCACGAATGTGCAGCATTTTTGCGTTTAGGCGCACCCGTGTGAGCTCGCTCACATAAGGGTGCGCCTATGCGCAAAAAGAGCCGTTGGCTCACCTTCCTTTGTATTGCTCTCGGAGAGCCAGGGAAAAGTCCCGCCTCGCGGGACTAATCCCTGTCTCGTTTACTTCTGCCCTCCGGGACGGGGTCCGCGCTCGGGACCGCGTCCCGCTCCACGGCCGGGACCGCCCTTCCTGCCGTGTCCGGCCATCTTCCCGTGCATCTGCTTCTCAATCTCGTAAACCCGCTGAATCTGCTTCTGGGTGAGGAATTTACTGTATTCATCGTAATACTTCCTGCGGATGACCAGAATTCTTTCGTTCCGCTCGAACTGTGCCTTGTTGGCCTCTTTGGCTTCGGCTTCCGTCAGGCCGTCCTCCTTCCCGGGCATCCCTTTCTTTCCAGGACCGATGGCCCAGATTTCCTTCTGGCAGGCCAGATAAGTGTCTGTGAATTTCGCGGTGGTCGCCTCGTCGAAGGCCAGTTCCCTGGCAATCTGCTGCGCCTGCATCTTCGCAAATTCTTCCCGCTTGCCCGCCTTGTCCGCATCAGGACCTGGCTGCGCACTGAGCGTCATCGTCCCCATCAGGGCGATCACCGCAATCAAAAGTTTCTTCATTGTTTTCATGACAAAAAGTTTTTTAAGGGTTTTTCCACTTCTTTAGACCCGCTTCCCGGGAAAAAGTAAAAACACCAGTTATAAATTTTCCACATCAATCCAGTCCAGCACAAACTGCTGGTCGTCGCTGTCCAGCGCGTCGAAGGCGGAGAGCAGGTCCGCATACGGGTCCGGGGCAAAAACGGTTGCACGCAGCGAAAAGACCAGCGCCAGCGCGGCTACACCCGCCAGGGCCCACGCCCATCCGGCCCGCCACCAGGGGCGGCGCACTTCGCGCGAAGCAAGCACGCGCTGCTGCATCGCTTCCAGACTGCCCTCCGGCAGGGTATAGGGCATTTTTTTGCCGATTTTTTCCAGTTCAGTCATGGTCCTTGATATATTGAATGATTTTTTCCTTGGCAAAGTGATAATTGGCTTTGGCCGCGCCGGCGCTCATTCCCGTAATCCGGGCAATCTCGTCGTACTCCAGTTCGTCGTACCAGCGCAGGTTGAAGGCAAGCTGCTGTTTCCGGGGGAGGGAGAGGATAGCCTTCTGCAGCCGGACGGCGTCCTTGTCGGACCAGTCGGTCCAGAAATCCGCCTGTTGCTCGAAGATCCCGCTGCCGTCCAGCGTGACGGTCTCGCGCCGTTTCTGCAGGGCGCGGAGCGCCTCGTTGGTGGCAATCCTGTACACCCAGGTGGAAAGCGCGCTTTCCCGCCGGAAGCTCCCGATGGCCTTGTAAATGCGGATAAAGGCATCCTGAACGACATCCTGGGCGTCCTCGTGCCGCACGACCAAGCGGCGCACGTGCCAGTACACGGGCTCCGCGTAGGCTTCCATCAAAAGGGAAATCCCGCGCGCCTGGTCCTTTTCCAGGGCCTCCCATATCTGGCGTTCCTTGTCTTGCATACCTTGCTTTTGACCCGTCAACCCCGCAAAAGTAAAAAAGCTTTTTCAAATCTGCCATAATTTTCCTAACTTGCCGTCCCTATGAACGAGAACTTGCTGAACCCTTCAGGGAAAATCGGCGCACAGGAAGCCGAAGCCCTGCTTGCCGCCGTCGATGCGGCCCACGCCGACCTGGATTTCTCCGATGTGAGCGATGTCAACTTCGCCGCCCTGCGCTGTTTTCTCGACGCACGACGCGCGGGCAAGCGCTTTTCCATCGTCAATGCCGCCGATGCCGTCGCGGAAAAATTCGAGGATTCTGGGGTAGGTGCCATCGTGAACGTCAGCCGCAAACCCAAGGCGCTCGATATGTCGCGCTACGAAGTCTTCGGCGAAAGCTTCCTCTCGAAAGCCTACAACAGCGAGGACGGCGACGCAATGATCAAAGTCTACGGCGGGCACTTCCCGGCGAGGATGGTCGCGCAGGAAAAGGCGATGGCGCGTGCTGTAATGCTTTTCGGGCTGCCCACCCCGCTCGTCGGTACGCTGTACTCGGACGGCGTCAACAACGCGCTCGACTACGAACGCATCCCCGGAAAACGCTCTTTCTCGCGCGTCGTCTCGGAGGAACCGGAGCGGATGGAAGAAATGACCGTCCGGTTCGCGGCGATGTGCAAGCAGTTGCACGCCACCCCCTGCGATACCTCCGTTTTCCCGGCGCGCATCAACGTCTACCGCAGCGTCGTAGCGCGCTGCGACCGGCTTACCGAGGAAGAAAAAGCCAAAATCTTCGCCTTCATCGATTCCGTCCCGCCCGCCACCACCTGCCTGCACGGCGATATGCAGATGAGCAATGTCATCACCAGCCCGCGCGGCGATATGTGGATTGACCTCTCGGACTTCAGCTACGGCGCGCCGATGCTCGATCTCGGAATGTGGTACTTCCTCTCGAAGCTCAACACCGAGGAGCGCGTGCAGCAGCTTTTCCATATGAGCGTGGCGCAGATGGCGCAGATCTGGGACATTTTCGCCCGCGAGTATTTCGACGCCCGTACACCGGAGGCGCTTGCGGAAGTGGAGCGGAAGGTGCAGCCGTTCGCCGCCCTGCATATGCTCTACCTTTGCGTGAATTACTGGTATGAGCCCGGCCTCTTCGAGTACGCGCACAAAATTCTTTTGAAAGATTGAAATATTATGCTGATATTTGCCACACTTTTAACCACATAGAAAAGTGTGCTATAGCACAGTAACCCGTTTTGTGATCAAATTACCCTATTTTTCGCCCGATGCCGAGCTGCATGAGGTGTCCCCCGCCGCCATGCTTCTCGACGCGAGCCTCAATGCTACGGTCCCTGAACTCCTCGATGAAGAGGACTGGTCTGACATCTGGTAAACCTTTTGGAGGAAACGAAAATGAAAAAGATTTTTGCATTTGCACTTGCAGCCCTTGCGCTGACGGCGGTTTCCTGCTCGAAGGAAGCCGGCAAACAAGAAACCGCGACGGTGGAGAAGACCTTCGTCGTCAACGCCCCCGTGGAACAGAACGGAGAGGGGAGCCGCTCCTATCTGGAAGGCACGAAAACCATCCTCTGGTCCGCTTCCGATGAAATCAATGTGATTGCCGCTACGACCGGCAACCAGTACACCTTTACCCTGACGGACGGTGCCGGCAAGGCTTCTGCGTCCTTCAGTGGGGAGATTGCCGAGGCGGATGCGGAAGAGACCGTTTTCTACGCGCTCTATCCCAATCTACCCATCAAGACTGCCGACCTTGCGAACGGAAAGATTTCGCTCAATTCCGCCATCGCCGATACGCAGAAGGCCGTCAAAAACGGCTACGATCCCGCCTTCGGCATCATGACGGCGGTCGCGCAAGACGGAGCCTTCACTTTCCGTCACGGAATGGCGTATTTCAAGATTCAGGTCGGATGTGAAGGCGTGTATGCCGTCCGCGTGGAGACTTCCAATGCCCGTTTTGGCGGACGTCCCGTTTATGCTGCGGAAACCGGCGCCACCAGTTCCATAGAAAGCGCCACCGGCCGGACCAAGGCGACCATCAAGTCCGAAAGCGGTCCCCTGGAGAAAGATGCGGTCTATTATATCCCGGTGACGGTCAAAGCTTCTAATCTAGAAACCTTGACGGTTACCTATTTTTATGATGAGGACCTGACGGCGTCTGCTTCCCTGGAGACCAATGCAAAGAGCAAAGTCAAACTCGCCGAGGGCCAGATATACAACCTGGGATGCCCTCCGATTTCCAATGATCCCCAGATCCTTGCCGACGATGTCACCGTCAATGCGGACGTCACCCGCATCGAGGTTCCCTGTACCCTCGTGAACCCGATAGAGGACGGATTGGTGACCGCCTATGTGGACCCTACTTATGAGAATACATTGGATATACTGAGTTGGGAGGGGGGAGAATCGTCCGTAATTATCCTTTGCGATGCCAATACGGACACCGAAAACGCCAAATCCACCCGGATTGTGCTTGCCTATGTGGATACTGAGCAGGAAAAGGCAGTGGCGACCGACACGGTTGTCGTTACGCAGAAGAAGGCGTCGGCCGCGAGCAGCCACGTCTATACCATCTATGCTGAAAGCAAGAGTTCAATCGTCCAGACGGCGGACGGTGAGGAAGGCGGCGATTATTTCACGAGCAAGGGTACTGCCTGTGCCAGCTTTACCGCCGGCGATACCGGCAACTACAATGTGGCCTCGTTCAATATCGGCGGTACGGACTATGTCAGCGGCATCAAGCTGGATTCCAACGGCGGCGTGCAGTTCACTACTTCCGCCACGGCCACCACGACGGTGCAGTTCTGGTTTGCCCGCCGCAAGAACGGCGACGATTCCGCCAAGATCATGATGGTGGAAGGGGACTGGAGCAGTTCCACGAAGACGGTAGAATTAGCTACCCCGTTCGGCACAGCCGGCGATTCCGGTGAAATCGAACTGAAGCCCGGAACCCAGTATTCCATTGTCCGCTCCAACAAGGAGCAGGCCCTGATTCTCGTTGTCGTAACTGAATCATAAGCATGATAATGAAAACTAATTTCCAATTCCCTGCACCGTACAGCGCACCGTCCTGTACGGCGGAATCCCTTCTGAACGGCAGCCCCACGTACACGGACGGTACCCCCGGCGAAGTCATCGACGCGGGAGAAGAGTATGTCCTTTAAAACGAACCGGCGATGAAAAAGATATCCCTTACCCTTCTTCTTCCCGCGCTCGTGCTCGCGGCATCCTGCCAGCGGGAAAACAATGAAAGCGTGAACGCCGGCCCTGCCGTGAACGTAACGCTGGAAGCGGAAATTGCCGCTTCCCGGACCTTTATTCAGGAAGAAAGCGGCTCCTGGGTGCCTTACTGGAACTGCAAGGACACGCTTTCCGTCATCCTGACGACGGACTATAGCAAGCCGTTTTCCTTTATCAACCAGGCCGAAGACGGCCGCGTGGGCCAATTTACCGGCACCATCGAAGCGACGGACGGAAGTTATACGCTCATCGCGCACCATCCCAAGAAGGACGGACGCGCCGAGCATAACTTCAAATTCATCGTCCCCGAGAAGCAGCAGCTGCCCTCGCTTTCGAGCTTCGACGCTGCGGCGGACCTGCTGGTGTCCGAACCCGCGCAGCTCACGGTTTCCGGCGGCAGCGCCGATGTGGACCATATGACCTTCCACCGCCTGCTCGCGCCCGTGCGCGTCATTATGGAGGATGCCACTTCCGATGAAATCCTCGTGAACAGTCACGTCAGTGCCATTAAACTGCGTGCCTCCGGCGCCATTCTTACCGGCCGGGTGGTCGTGAATATGGAAGAGGGCGCCATCGACAGTTGGGAAACGAAAAACAGTTTCAATGACGTGGTGGCTCTCTATGACGGCGATGACTGGGCGATCGACGGACAAAGCGCGGCGTACCTGCTGGTGAATCCCGTGACGCTCAGCGCCGGAAGCAGCCTTACCCTTGAAGTGACCACGGACATCGAGGATGTCCAGATTTCGCGTACGGTGACCCTCGGAAGCGATATCGCGCTGCCGGTGAATGAAATGACCACTCTGCGTTTCCGTCTGGAGGATGCGGACGTGCGTCCTGTCAGCGGCGAAGCCATCACCTGGAATTTCTCGGATACGGAGTGGGATGCGCAGTTCAATGCGGCCTCCTCTGCCAAGGGCTCCAACCAGACAGGCTGGGGCGTAAGTTACGGCGGACTGACCTATACCGAGGGAAGCAAGAACGGCAAATGGGATGTGGATGCTGTGAACGGCCGTTTCATCCAGCCCAACGGTGCGGGCGACAAGACTTTCCGCGTCTTTACCTTTACTGCGGCTACTGACGGCGTCCTGACCGTCACCGTCATCAATCCTACGGTCGGCAGCGACCGGAAGGTCTGTATCGAGGGAGCCAACTTCGCCAAGACTTCAAAGGCGATTCCCAGCGACGGCAGCAAGGGGGAAGTGAGTTTCGATATCAAGGCCGGCAGTGTCTTCGTCTATCCGGATGCGGGCATACGCTTCTTCAAGTTCGTTTTCCAGCCTTCCGGCGAGCAGCCCGGAGGCGACGACCCGGATGACCCCGACGATCCCGATACGCCCGGCGAGGCGGAAGGCGAACTGGACTGCCCGAATCCTCCCGTGGAGGGCAATGTCGACCCGACCGTAATGTACGGCTATGCCCAGGCGGCCGGGGTGACCGGCGGCGAGGGCGCAGCGGCGGACCATATCCTGCATTTCGACAGCGGAAAGGCCCTCCAGACCTGGCTGCTGGCCCGTACCAAGGCGGAAAAGAAGGGGGACAAGTCGCCCGTGATCATCTGGATGAGCGGCACCTTCGGTCCGTCGGACGGACGCGACTTCTCGGAAGGGCATCCCTGGTTCGACGTGAAGGATGTCTCGAACATCAGTTTCTACGGCACGGACGGTTTTGTCCTGGACCGCATCGGCTTCTTTGCCGTACGTGCCAAGAACGTCATCTTCCGGAACATCAATGTGCGCCAGCCCAAGGCGAACAACGGTGCCGACGCCATCTCGATACAGGAAAGCGACGGCGTCTGGGTGGACCACTGCACCTTTACTTCCCTGAACCAGACGAAGGATTACGAGGACGGTTCCACGGACATCACCCACGGTTCCAAGAACGTCACCGTCAGCTGGTGCCGCTATATCAAGACGCAGAAGAGCTGTCTTGTGGGTCATTCCAACTCCCGGAGCGGGGATACGCAGATTACCGTAACCTTCCACCACAACTGGTTCGAAGATTCCAGTTCCCGTCACCCGCGCGTACGCTTCGGGCGCGCGCACGTGTACAATAACTTCTATGACGGCTGCACGACTTACGGTGCCGGTTCCGCCTATGGCGCGAGGGTGCTGGTGGAGTGCAATTATTTCGACGCCGTGCAGCTTCCGACCGATATCTGTACCTATCCTGCCAAGGAGGGGAATGTCTCCAATCTGCAGGGGTCTGTGGCCGGTTATCTCTATGCCACGCTGAACGAGTATGTCAACCGTCCCGCCAATGCGCGCAGTCCTTATCCGCTGACGAACGTCAAATACAAATCGTATAACGGCGAGACCATCAGCCCTGCGCTGACCTATGCAGACTTCCGCCCGGCCTACAATTATGTCGTGACGCCGGCCGCCGATGTGCCCGCTCTCGTGCAGGAGAATGCCGGCTACGGCAAACTCGGCTGGACCGAGGCTCCCGTCCCCGTGAACAACGGCGGTATCGACGAGTACCAGGGTTCGGACGATGATCCGGTCAATCCCGACCCGGACGATCCCGAAGACCCCGACCAGCCCGATCCGCCCGCAAGCGGCCTTTCCGAAGGCTGGAGCTGGGTCAATAAC
>CACYHC010000031.1 GCA_902774145.1 uncultured Bacteroidia bacterium | reverse complement strand
GAGGGCCGTCATTCTGGGATATATCCGTCTTGTCCTGGAGTACTGCCAGCGCATCTACCAACGCCAGCTCTCGCAAGAAGACAAGACATCATCGGACATTCTCAAGCGTTACCATAACCTGCTGCGGGAGTATTATCAGGACGGCAAACAGATGGACCTTGGCGTCCCCACCGTCCAATACTGCGCGGAGCAGCTGGCCTATTCACCCCGCTATCTGGGCGACGTGATTCACAAATCCACCGGCGGCACGGCCATCGGCTATATCCATTTGAACGGTCATAATGTCAATGAAACCGCGCACCTCCTGGGCTACGAGTTCCCGCACCACTTCACCCGTCTCTTCAAGAAGGTGACGGGGATTACGCCTACGGGGTTTCTGGGGAAATAATCACAGGAAGGAATTACCACCGCTCCCAGTGGATGTTCTCGGGTTTCCACTTGTCTTTCGGTTCCGGATTTTCGGCCGGAACGCCGACAGGTATGATGCAAAGGGGGAAACTAAACCATTTTTAATTTGCAACAGAAAAAATCGTATCTTTGCAAAACAAGGCTTGAAAAGTCAACTCAAATGAGTGGTCAAAGCCTAAATTTGTCAGTATCCCGCCGCGTAATACGCATGGCGGCAGCGGCTTTTAACGCACCACAGAACTATCTTAGACATGTATAAATTTAAACCGACCCTGCTGCACCTGCTCGCCGGCGCCGCTATCGTTTTAGGTTCAGCCGCCTGCTCCCCAAAAGCGGCCTTGACGGTGGAACTGAAATCGGAGGAAGACCTCTCCGGCCTTACCCTAAGCACATCGGCAGGCAATTATTTTGACACGAAATACTCCGGACGGGAAGACATCCGTCTATTCCGGGTGAACACCGAGGCCGACGGCATCCAGGCCGTGCGCCAGGGCTTGGCCGACGTCCACGTAACGGACGAGGTGGCTTTTTCCCAAAGCACCCGCGAAAGACTGGGCATCAAAATGGCCTTCCGGGGAGAAGAAAGTTTCGACGTCGCCTTCGCGGTCCGCAAAGGGAATCAGGCGCTGCTGGAGGAAATGAACCGCTTTATTGAAGCTTCCAAGGCCGACGGGTCGCTGGATTCCCTCATCAGCCATTGGCTCAACGGGACTCCCGCCCCTGCGATGCCCTCTACGGGAGAAGCCTCCCCTCAGGAGCCCCTCAGAGGCATTACCGCAATAAACATGGAGCCCATATGCTTCCTTGGGGAAGGCGGTGATTGGAGGGGTATGGATGCCGATCTCCTCAGGCGTTTCGCCATTTGGAGCGGAAGGAGTTTCGAGATGTCTTTCATGGACCTGGGGTCGGGCATCATCGCCCTGAATACCGGGCAGTGCGACGTTGTGAGCGCATGCCTGTATATAACGGAGGAGCGACAGAAATCCGTGGACTTCACCATCCCTTACTATTTATGCCGCGGCGGGTATTTCGTGCTTGACAAAGGAGCCTTTTCCGGAATGGGCCTTTGGGACCGCCTGAAGATGAATTTTGTCACCGAAGGCCGTTGGAAACTCATCGTGAACGGCCTTCTGGAAACCCTGAAGATCACCCTCTTTTCCATCCTGCTGGGAACCCTGCTGGGCATGGGTGTCTGCGCCATGCTCCGCAGCCGGCGCAGATGGGTCAGCAAGGCGGCGAACCTGTATGGCGCCTTCATCCAGGGCATACCTACCATGGTTCTTCTCCTGATCATGTTCTATGTCGTATTTGCCAACGCCGGGATGGGCGGTTCGATGGTCGCCATTATCACCTTTGCCCTTTGCTTTGCCTGGTCTTCGGGCAGTATCTTCGACAGTGCCATCTCCTCTGTCCCGGTAGGTCAGACGGAAGCCGGACTGAGCCTGGGCTTTACACCGCTGAGGACCTTCACCGGTATCGTGTTCCCCCAGGCCCTGACAAAAGGCCTGCCGCTGTTTACGGGAGAATGCGTGGCGCTCCTCAAGAGCACCTCCATCGTGGGATACATCGCCATCATGGACCTCACCAGGGCCAGCGATCTTATCCGCAGCCGCACCTTCGACGCCTTTGTCCCGCTGCTGATCGTCACCGTTGCCTACTTTGTACTGGCCTGGCTCCTTCGCCTTTTGTTAAACCTCCTCCTTTTAAAGAAGTAACATGATATCAATCAGACATTTAAGCAAAACTTTCACCAATCCCGACGGCGGCACCATAAGCCCCCTCAAGGACGTAAACTGTGACATTGAAAAGGGAGAGGTCATTAGCATCATCGGCCCTTCCGGCACGGGGAAAAGCACCCTTCTGAGGGCTATCAACATGCTGGAGCCTCCAACCGCAGGCCAAATCATCGTGGACGGCAAGGATGTCACGGCAGGACAGTATCCGCTTGACAAGCTCCGCATGAAGATGGGCATGGTGTTCCAGAGCTTCAACCTCTTTGAGCACAAGACCGTGCTGGAGAATGTCATTTATGCGCCCATGGAGCTGCTGAAACAATCCCGGAAGGAGGCAGAGGAAGAGGCACTGGAGCTGCTGGGAAAAGTGGGCATGGCCCAGAAGGCCGACGTGTACCCCTCCTCCCTTTCCGGCGGCCAAAAGCAGCGGGTGGCCATTGCCCGCTCGCTTGCCATGCACCCGGAAGTCATCCTCTTTGACGAACCCACATCGGCCCTTGACCCCACCATGGTCGGAGAGGTCCTCAGTGTCATACGCCGGCTGGCGAAGGAGAAAATGACCATGCTCATCGTCACCCACGAAATGCGCTTTGCCCGGGACGTGAGCACCCGTATTTTCTTTATGAACGAGGGCATCATCTATGAAGACGGCACGCCGGAGCAAATCTTCGAGCATCCTTCCCGCAGCGCCACCAAAGCCTTCGTGAACCGCATCCAGAAACTGGTGTATGAGATAGATTCCAATGCCTTTGATTTCCTTCAGATCCATACTGGAATCAACCGATTCTGCATCAAGTACAATTTCCCGGAAAAATCCGCTCTTGCATATGACATTGTAAAGGAGATGCTCTTTGAGCACCTCAAAGACCTAAGGCCACTCACGCTGCGGTTCACCCGCCTTGGATTTCATGGCCGAGGGCCTTACGGAGTCCCCGCTTCCGGGCGGCAGTGCACTGGACGGCATAAGGGCAAAAGTAAAGGGAATCGTGGAAGAATCCACTTCCAGGGGTTTTCGTATCAAAGTGCTGTTATAACAACATTTGCATCGTTACAGGATGATCCTGGACGGATTGCAGGTAACGCTCCTGATCACCTTGTTCGCCGACCTTCTGGGCACCCTGCTGGGCGGGGTGGTCTGCTGGGCAGGGAAAAATCCTGACGGCCACGGCGACAACGTCAAGGCATGGCTCGATGATGAACTCATCTTCGACGAAATTCTTGGGGTATTGCCTCAGAGCGATAAATCACTATCTTTGCATTGATATGGCGCTGCAAACAGTACACCCGAAAGCCCACTGGAGTCCGGAAGCGGATTACTCATCTGTATCCTTCTTCATCCGGAGGATGGATACTTCGGGTTATGTCAAACCCGCCGAAGCTTCCGAGGCGCGTCTTCCTCTCATCGGCTTCATCTATGTGACATCGGGAGAAGTTCTCATAGAAGTTGACGGAACGCCCTTTCTCTGTCAACCGGGGCAGATTCTGCTAATACCGCAGCAAAGTCCATTCGCTATCCGCTTCTACCGGAATGCCGTGGGTTACACGGGCGGTTTTACTCCGTCCATTCTGTCCGACACCAAGCCTCTGCGATTCCTCTCCGAGCCGCTTCACCAGGGGTTCTGGTTTGATGAGGGAGCCTTTATAGGCGAACTCTTCAATATGCTGGCTACATCTTTTGAGAAAGGCGACCGGGCGTTCGTCGAGAAAGGCCTGAACCTTCTTCTGTCGCGCATCAAACCTGTACAGAAAGCCGCATTTCCGGCAGCTGTGAGCCAGTTTCTGGAGTCGGTATTCAATCCTAAGCAGATGCCAGGAACCATCGCATCCTATGCATCTGAAATAGGAATCAGCGAGAACTACCTGAGCCGCCTGGTGAAGAAAGCAACGGGCCGCAGCGTGGGCGCCTGGATTGATATCGTCCGCATCCAGCGGGCTAAGCGCCTGCTGGCTGAAACCAGGGAGCCGGTCATCGACATTGCCGCCGCTGTGGGCATAGAAGATCAGTCCTATTTTTCGCGCCTTTTCATGAAAGAGACCGGTCTGACGCCATCTGCTTTCCGAAAGAATATGCAAGGATAATCCTAATTCCTTCCCATCCCAGCCTAAAATATCCCGACTCTTATACCGAACTTTGCATCGGTGTAAAAGGATTGTATGAATATCAACGGAATCATCATAGGCGCCGCCGTATTCCTGAGTATCGGCATCTGCCACCCACTTGTCATCAAGATGGAATATCACTGGGGCAAGCGGAGTTGGTGGATCTGGCTGGTGGCAGGCCTGGCATTCTGCGTTCTGTCTCTCTTCGTTAAGAATGATATATTGTCAATCATCATCGGCGGTTTCGCTTTCTGCTGTCTGTGGGGCATCCATGAAATGTTCCTGCAGGAGAAACGAGTTCTGCGTGGCTGGTTTCCGGAGAATCCCAATAGGCACGAATATTACCAAACGCGCCGTAAAGAAATGGAGGGTAAGTTATGATGGACTCCTATTCTTCGCTAATCATCGGAAGAAGAATTTCGTCGGCGGGAAGCCAGTTAACAGTATGAATGTCTTCTTTTTTTAACCAGCGAGCAGCCTCATGCTCATTGAGATGCATCGCCTCGCTAAGCAGCGAGCAGATGTAACAATGCATCGTGAGATGGAAATTGGGATAATCATACTCGACCGTGTAGAGAAACTTATCAATACTTATCTCTGTCGATAGTTCCTCTTTGATTTCGCGTACGAGGGCTTCTTCCGGAGTTTCTCCTGCTTCTACCTTCCCGCCCGGGAATTCCCACCAGTCCTTGAAATCACCATATCCCCGCTGGGTGGCAAAAATCTTATCCTCTTTTCTGATTATGGCGGCGACGACCTCTATGGTTTTCATAATCCCTTGCAATTTACAAACTCTTCCTGTACTCCCTGGGCGTGACACCTTTCATCCGGAAGAAGAAGCGGCCGAAGGTGGTGGAATCGGCATAGTTGATTCTTTCGGCGATTTCGTCGATGCTCAGGGTAGTGCTTTCAAGCAGCCAGATGGCCTCCATCAGCAGCAATCGGTTGATGTATTCCACCACAGTTCTTCCGTCCTTTTTCCAAAGCCGCCGCGCTGAGTCTGTCTGGAAAGAATGGAGGAAAGATCCATCAGGAAGATAGCGTACAGGTTCCCCAGCATTTCCTCACGCAATGGATTCTCGGAGACGAGATACTCCCCGGCCATACGAATCAAGGTGCTGAGCCGTGCGCTTTCTTCCGAAGAAATGGCCACGACAGGCCGACGCATCTCAAAGAGGGGAAGCAGCGCCGAGCGGACGGCATTCCGAATGGATGGGGTTTCCGCTGTGAAGGACTCGTCGGCGACGAGCCAAAGACAGGCAAAGTCTTCGGATATATCCTTTATGCGAATAGGAAATCCGGGCATATAGATAAACAAGTGGTCTCTTTCTATCGTAATCTCCCGACCGCTGTAGATAAGGGTGGAAGTGCCATTCAAGACAATGGCAAAAGCGTAGGCCGCTACCGTACCAGGTTGCGTATTCGTACGCAAATTCATTTCTTTGTCGGCTTCAAGGCTTAAAAATCGACCGTCCCAGTCTCGATAATGGGATTTGCCGTATTGCCACATCCAAGTGTCAGAGATTGCGAACATCGCGTATGAAAGTTCTTTTCTGCTGGGCAAAGTTAAGAAAAAGTATTCGGATTATTTCGTATCTATCGGTTTTTGTTTCGTCTTGCTCGCATATTCTTCTGTGGAAAAACCTAACTTTGCCTTCGATGATTATTCACTCTTAAAACCAATACTATTATGACAAAAGAAGAAGCATTGAAACAGTTCGCCTATCTTGGCGCTGTATGGTTTGGCAACAGCAAACAGCATTTCGCTTTCTCGGCCTACGACCGTCTGCAGGGCTGGAATAAACTGGCCGACAAGTGGAAGGAAGAAGCCGAAGAGGAATGGGACGAAGCTGAGGAAGTTCTGAACCGCCTGGTCGAACTCGGCTGCAAGCCCGCCGAGCTGCAGGAGCTTATGAAGACCATCGAATTCCCCTTCTACGACGATCCGAAGCAGCAGATTGAATCGGACTACGAGCCCGAAGCCATAAAGATGCTGAGTGAGCTGGCTGCGGCCTTCGCCGACGACTATCCCACCCAGAAGCTTATCCAGAAGTGGATTGACGGCGAGAAAGACCACATGGCCTGGGAGGCACAGTATCTCTATCTCATTGAGAAACTCGGTTACGAGAACTTCTTAATCGCAATGATGTAAGCCATGAAAGAACAAGTACGTCTCTCCCGTCCGCTGCAAATGGGAGCCCGCCCAGAAGTAAGACAAGCCGGTTTTTATAGCGAACGCAAATCCGAATCCACCCGTTCCTTGCAAAAAGCTAGGAACGGGGGATTTTCATTGGGATGGAAGAAGTATGTGCGCACGACATCCAGTGCGGCATAGGGGCGCAGTTCCTGTTCCAAGGCCGAAATATCTTCCCGTCCCGTATAGGCCTTGGCAAATGCCTGCCAGAAGGTCATCATCTGCTCCCGGCTCATATGGGTCAAATCCTGTACGACGGGGATGACGCTGTCTTCCATCATCATCTTGTACAGATGGGCCAGATCCATTACCGGGTCTCCCACGCATAGCCAGCCCAGGTCAATCCAGTACGGTTTGTTGCGGGACAGAATCAGGTTACCCGGCTGAAAATCCCCGTGCACGACGGTGCCCGTATCCGCCATTCCGTCTACCAGCGCGGCCAGACGACTTCTCTGGGCCGGCGTCAAAAACGGAGCAAAGTCCACTGCCTCCCGCAGAACCGCCTTGAGGGACGGGACATAGCGGCTCACGGGAATCGGCAACGCGTGAAGCTCGTGACCATATCGGGCCATCAGGGCAGCATATTCTGGAATCCGCTCCGGAGCATCGGCGCAGAGGCGGGAAAAGGATTTTTTGCCGTCTATCCTTTCCGAAAGATAGCCGTGGTCCCGGCCGTCCCGGACGATTTCATACACCCGAGGCGTGGGGATACCGGCTGCAAGCGCCTCCCGCGAGGCATACAATTCTTGTTCTACCTTCTCCGCCGATGCCAGGGTGCCGCGCACCAGTTTGAGCAGTTTCCCGGGATAGGCCTCCGAAATGAAAGCCTGTCCGTTATAGCCTTCGCCCACCCGGGTCCAGGCCGAAAGGTCTATTTGACGATACGTTTGCATCAGGAAATACGGACCACCGGAATCGCACCCCATAGCCGACTACAGTACACTGCAACGACAAATTGGTAAAGCGCAGAAAAACACAATCAGTTTGGGCAGAAATACAAGGAGGCCGATGACGGCGGCCGCGATGGCGCAGATCAGTACGGCTCCCGCGCTGATATCCTTCACGGCACGAATCCGCTCGTCCCGCTCAGGCTGCACGACATCCGACAGTCTTTCTATCGCCGTATTGACGGCCTCCCCCGCCAGAACGAGACCGATGGCAAAGACGACGGCCACCCATTCGGCCCTGGAGATCCCGAACAAGAATCCGGCCAGCACCACCAGAACCGTCATTCCGCAATGAATCCAGGCATTGCGCTCGTGGCGGACGAATTCCGTCACGCCCCTCCAGGCGTTTGCAAAACTACTACGCAAAGAACGCATCTATCGCTTCAGAAAATCGCCAATCAAACGACGCACCTTGCGTCTGTGAAACATGAAAACATGCTCCGTCCCCCAAATGCGGTGAAACTTGCAGTTCCGGTACAGAGCGGCAAATTTTCTGCCGTAGGAAATGGGCACGATCGGGTCCCAGCTCCCGTGGAGAAGGCATACCGGCCCTGTAAACCAGGCGGCTTCCTCCTCAAGAGGCAGCGTCTGCGCAGAAAGGATGTATTCCCGTCCGATCCGGAACCCATAGGCATTGATGTATTTCGGAGGATTGGCAGGATTGCAGCGAACCAGGAAGAACTTTCCCTTTCTTGCATATTCCTTGAGCACGGAAGCGGGAGCCAGCAGGACCAGGGCAGCCGGGGGCGTTCCGGCCTTCTCCAGGCGGCCGGCCAGCATCGCGGCCACTACCCCGCCCTGCGAATGCCCGAGCAGGATAATCCGGTCCACAAAAGGCAGCGTCGAGGCATATTGCCAAACCACCTTTGCATCTTCCAGCATCCCGGGGACCGTATTGTCTTCCTGTGCCCCCTCGCTTTTCCCGTAACCGTCGAAGTCAAAGCGGAGAACGGCGCAGCCGCTCTCAAGCACTACCCGGCTCAGGAAACCGAGCGGCGCCGCCGTCATCGACCCCAGGAAGCCGTGACAGAGCATCACAAGCGTGCAGCGGTCCCGCCTTCTGTCAAAAGAAGGCGGGAACACCAGCTCTGCCGCTATGTTGCCCGAAGGCCCTTTGAGTGTAAAAGCCTCCGTCATACACTACGACAAATCCGCACGGGCAATGGCATCCTTGTAGTACTTCTGGTCCACAAAAACGTCTTCCTTGTACGGATTGATGTGACGCTTGCGGGCGATGGCGATAATCCAGCACAGGGCCGCAATATTGGTAATGAGCGCAAGGGCGCTGATGAAGGTCATCATCGAAGGATTGGCGGCCACGAGGCCCGGATCGACGGTCGTCCCGACCACAGCGGCCTCACCGCCGGCAGCCTCATAGAGTTTCTCGACGGTGGCGACACCCTCGGGATACTGCACGGGCAGAACGGCCCAGCTGAACCACTGGCGGCCATCCTTGAAGGTCTCCTGGAAGAGCGGGAACACCTGCGCGAACATACACCAGATGGCCAGCGTGTTGGCACGGTTCTGAATCCATCCGCCACGGTTCCAGAGGAGAGCGGCCACGGTAGGGGCCAGCAGCAGCGCAACACCGCAATACCAGCTGTGCGTAGGCAGGCAGTTGTAGGTATAGGCAAAGTTCCAGATGTCGTAGATGACGATATAGACCCAGGTCATATCGGCCCAGATCATATCCTTCTTGTCCTTGGAAGGATAGACGCTCCACCACGCGGTCATACACAGGATGTTGACCAGGCCGGCCACGCCGTTCATCACATTATGCCAGCCGCCGTACTGCCACACGCCCTCGGAAGTAAGCCACCACTTGTTCCAGCCCATCACGGCGGATTCGAAGTCGGAAACGCAGGCAATGAGGATGTTGATCGCGACGATGACGAACGGGAAAGGCTTGAACCAATGTTTCGCGCCGATACCCCATTTGTACTTGATCATCATAAAGCCGATGCACCCCGCCGTGGCTGCATACAGTTTGGCATAGTGGAACCAGCCCTGCATATAGATATGGGTCTGGTTCTCGAGCGCCCACTGTGCGCCGCTGCGCACGCCCAGCCAGATAGCGATAAAATAAGCGGTCAGCGCCAGCGGAACAGCAAAGAACATAATGCTGCCGCCCGTCTTGGTGCGGCGTGCAAATTCATTGAGCAGGATAAGGCCGGCCAGTACGACCAGCAGCATTCCCCATTGGGAAAGGGCGTTCGCCCCGTAAACTTGGAAAAACATAGGTTAAGATTTTAGTGTTATGAAATTTCTGTAAAAGGCCCAGACGGCCCAGACGGTGGTAATGACCAGGGACATCGGGACACCCACGGTCAACATTTCCCGAAGCATCACCTCCCAGCCGCCCTCCTGTCCGAGCGCAGTAAAGAAGGGAAAACGCCAGGTAAGTTCCCCGCTGATGATATGATCGACGATGAGCATCAGGGTGCCGCCCCAGAGCATTTTTTCAAGCGCGGGAAGTTCCCGCAAGACGGGACGTCCGGACTGGACGGCGCGTTTACGGCCGGCACTCACCACAATGGCCTCCACAAGAGGTACGACAAAACAAGACATAAGCCAATACGATAATTTTACACTTGTATTTCTTTGATTTCCACTTCATTCCCTTTCAGGAGCCAGGTCTGGTCACTCCCGCAGTGCGGACACTTTTTCCCATACCGCACCGTTTCGTACTCCCGCCCGCAGGCATCGCAGTGCGTTACGGCGGGAATGATGTTGATCAGCAATTCGGAACCCTCCAACAGAGGCTCTTTGGTCACCGCCCAGCGCCAGCAGTCCGTGAGGTAATCAGGCACGATGGTGGACACTTCTCCTATATTCATTACGACCGCATTCACATGCTGCACGTCGTGCTCCAAGGCCGCCGTCTTGACGTCCTTGATGATATAGAAGACGATCCCCAACTCGTGCATTATTTCTTTTTACTGAACAAAATCTTCCCGGTCCGTTTGATCATATACGGAAGGATGCCGCTGAACTTGTCCTCCGAGGTGCGCATCACGGAAGCCTCGTGATGCTCGCGGTAGAGGTGAATGGCGTCAAAACCGCACTTGGTGGTACAGATACCGCATCCGATACAGCGGTTTTCATCCACCACGGACGCGCCGCAGCTCAGGCAACGGGCCGTTTCACGGCGCACCTGTTCTTCCGTGAGGGTGCCGTGATACTCGGCAAATGCATTTGCGACGGGCTGGACGCCGGGCTCCTGGCGGGAGCCGTTATCGTAGGATTCGACGAGGATATCTCCCTTATCCAGCTCGATGAAGTCCCGCCGGTTGCGGCCGATGGTCATATGCCCGTGCTGGACGAAGCGGTGCAGGCTTTCTGCGGCCTCCTTGCCCGCGGCGATGGCATCGATGGCGAACTTGGGGCCGGTGAAGACATCGCCGCCCACGAAAATGTCGGGCTCGGCGGTCTGGTAAGTCAATTTGTCCGCCACCGGATACACGCCCCGGAAGAATTCCACCCGGCTGCCGCTGAAGAGGTCCTTCAGCATCACGGTCTGTCCTATCGCAAAGATCACATAGTCCGCATCCAGGGTAATCAGCTGATTTTCATCGTATTCCGGAGCAAACTTATGGTTGGCGTCAAAGACGGACGTACATTTCTTGAAGACGATGCCGGTCACCTTGTCAGTCCCCAGGACCTCTTTCGGTCCCCAGCCGGGCTGCAGCACCACTCCGTCCTCGCGGGCTTCGGTACGCTCTTCGAGCGACGCAGGCATAATGTCCTCGGTCTCCAAAGAGAGCATCGTCACCTCGGAAGCTCCGCTGCGCTTTGCCACGCGGGCCGCGTCGATGGCAACGTTTCCCCCTCCCACGACGACCACCTTTCCGCTCAGTTTCACCTGACCGCAATTGGCGTCGTGCAGGAAATCAATGGCCGTAACGGTACCGGGCAGGGTCTCGCCGGGGATGCCGGGCAGGCGTCCGCCCTGACAGCCGATCGCCACATAGAAGCCTTTGTAGCCTTCCTCCCGCAGTCCGGCAATCGTCACGTCCTTCCCTACCTCTACGCCGCAGCGGATTTCCACGCCGATCTCGCGCATCACATCAATCTCCGCGGCGATTACGTCCTTCTCCAGTTTATAGGAAGGAATGCCGTAACGGAGCATTCCGCCGGGCTCGGGATTGCGTTCGAACACCGTCGGCTTGTACCCCATCGTAGCCAGGTAGTAGGCGCAGGAGAGTCCCGCAGGGCCGCCGCCGATAATGGCAATCTTCTCAGGCCAGCGTTCCTCCACATTGGAGCAGATATTGACCTCCGGGATGAAGCGCGTTTCGGCGTTCAGGTCCCGCTCCGCAATAAACTTCTTCACCGCATCGATGGCAATGGGCCGGTCGATGCTCCCCCGCGTGCAGGCATCCTCGCATCGGCGGTTGCAAACGCGTCCGCAGACGGCGGGGAAAGGATTTTCGCGCTTGATCAGCTCGAGCGCCTCGGTGTATTTGCCCTCGGCGGCCTTTTTCAGATAACCCTGTACGGCGATATGCGCGGGACAGGCCGTCTTGCAGGGGGCGGTGCCGCTGGGATAGCAGTTGATGCGGTTGCGGTCACGGTAGTCCTCGTTCCACTTGTGCGGACCCCATTTCGCCGCATCGGGCAACTCCTGTTTGGGATAGGTCTGCGGTCCGTGCTTCGTGCAAAGCTTCTGCCCCAATCGGACGGCACCGGCCGGACAGTACTCCACGCAGCGGCCGCAGGCCACGCAGTTTTTGGGATCCACCTTCGCCACATACGCGCTGCGGCTCAAGTTGGGCGTATTGAACAGCTGCGACGTACGCAACGCATTGCAAATCTTTACATTACAGTTGCAAATAGCAAAGATTTTCCCTTCCCCGTCGATATTGGTCACCTGGTGCACGAATCCGTGGTCCTCGGCTTTCTTGAGGATGGCCATCGCCTCCTCGTAGGTAATGTCGTGACCGCGGCCGGTTTCGCGGAGGTAATCCGCCATATCGCCCACGCCGATGCACCAGTCCCGGTAATCGTCCGCACAGCCCTCGTCAAGCTTCTTGCGGCCGTAACGGCAGGAACAGATGCCCACGCCGATATGCCCCTCGTACTTCTTGAGCCAGTAGGAGATGTGCTCGATGCTGACGGACTGGTTCTCCATACTGATGGCCTTCTCCACGGGAATCACGTGCATTCCGATACCGGAGCCGCCCATCGGCACCATCGGGGTAATCTTCTCCAGGGGCAGGAAAGTCATCCGCTCGAAGAACATCGCCAGTTCCGGATGCTTGTCCATCAGTTCCACGCTCATATTGGTGTATTCCGCGCTGCCCGGAACGAACATCGGCACCCAGTAAATGCGGTCCTCCCTTGCGTAGGTCGTACCGGGGACGGGGCCGTCGTCGGTGTATTTGTCGCCGTAATCGTATTCCAGCATCCCGAAATAGGCCAGTTTATCGAGCAGGGCGTCGAGACTCTCATCGTCGGGCGTATAGTGCTTCCGGGCATTCATTTCGTGCAGGAGGGCATACGGATGATGCTTGCGCACCTTGAAGAAATTCCCGGGCAGCATATCCAGCAACAGGTCCAGGGCCGCCTCGCGGGTGGGGGCGTCCATTTCGTCTTCGAAGATACAGGCCAGGCCCCAGTACTCGGGGGCGTCGGTCGTCATCTTGATTTTCCCCGGCACCCGGTCCGTGACGTGACGCACGAACTTCAGGAGTTTGGGATTGGGATGCTTGTCGCCTTTGTGTTTCGGGACGAACTTGGTGGACATTTCAGGCATAGGCTCAGTTCTTCCAGTGTTCAACTTCCTGCAGCAACCACTGCGCAAAGGCTTCCACCCCCTCGCCGGTCCGGGCGCAGATGGGGATGACGCTTGCCTTGGGGTTGCGCATATGCACATATTCGCGGCACTTGTCGAGGTCGAAATCGAAATAAGGCATCACATCGATTTTGTTGATGAGGACCAGGTCGCAGACCGAGAACATCAGCGGGTATTTCAACGGCTTGTCGTGCCCTTCCGGAACACTCAGAATCATTGCATTTTTCACCGCACCGGTGTCGAATTCCGCGGGACATACCAGATTGCCCACATTCTCGAGGATGACCAGGTCGGCTGCCCCGGGCGCCAGATTATCCAGGCCCTGCCGGGTCATCTCCGCGTCCAGGTGGCACATTCCCCCGGTGTGCAGCTGAATGGATTCCACGCCGGTGCCTTCCTTGATCTTAACGGCATCCACGTCGGAATCGATATCGGCCTCCATTACCGCGATGCGGAGCCGGTCCTTGAGTAAATTGATGGTGCGGATGAGCGTCGTGGTCTTTCCGCTCCCGGGGGACGACATCAGGTTGAGGAGAAACACTCCCCTGTCCTTCAACTCCCCACGGAGCGCGTCTGCGTCCTTGTTATTGTCGGCGAAGATGCTCTTTTTGATTTCTATCACCTTCACCTCTTCGATTTTGGTCATTAGCGTAATTCAGGTTAGTCCCGCTAAATTACGAAATAAGTAGCAACTTTCAAATTATTTCCCCACCAGGCGCAGCGCAATCCGGTTGCGCTCCACATCGGCGGAAAGGACTTCCACGCGCACCTTCTGGTGCAGTTTCAGCACGCGCGACGGGTCCCGCAGCCCTTTCACGCCCATCTGGCTGACGTGAATGAGGCCGTTGTCGTGCAGGCCGATGTCCACAAACGCGCCGAAGGCGGTGATGTTCGTCACGATGCCCGGCAGTTCCATTCCCGGACGCAGGTCGGCGATATCGCGCACGTCCGCGTCGAAGGCAAAGTCCGACGCCTGTTCGCGCGGGTCCAGGCCAGGCTTGGCCAGTTCCTTCAGGATATCCTGCACCGTAGGCAGGCCCGTCGAGGGGGTCACATAGTCCTCCGCACGGATGCCGGCACAGAGCGCGGCGTTGCCCACCAGTTCCTGCACGGAGATCCCCAGGTCGGCCGCCATCTTCGTCACAACAGGATAGGATTCCGGATGCACCGCCGAGTCGTCCAGCGGGTTGCTGCCGCCCTTGATGCGCAGGAAGCCCGCACACTGTTCGAAGGTCTTGGCGCCCAGCCGGGGCACCGAGAGCAACGCCTTCCGGTCCGGAAAAGCGCCGTTCTCCGCGCGCCAGGCACAGACGGAAGCCGCCAGGGACGGCCCGATGCCCGCCACATAGGCCAGCAGATAGGGGCTCGCCGTATTGAGGTTCACGCCCACGCTGTTCACGCAGAACTCCACGGTCTCGTCCAGTTTCTCCCGGAGCAGGTCCTGGTCCACATCGTGCTGATACTGCCCTACCCCGAGGTTCTTCGGGTCGATTTTCACCAATTCGGCGAGCGGGTCCATCAGGCGGCGGCCAATCGAAACGGCGCCGCGCACAGTCACATCCTCGTCCGGAAATTCCTCCCGGGCGATGTCCGATGCCGAATAGATCGAAGCGCCGTCCTCGCTGACCGTCCAGACGCGGCAGCCCTCGGGCAGATTCACTTTCGACAGGAAATCCGCCGTCTCGCGCGAGGCCGTTCCGTTGCCGAGTGCCACCGCCTCGATGCGGTATTCAGACAGGATGCGCGACAGCGTCGTCAATGCCTTGATCTTCTCATTCTGCGGCGGATGCGGGAAAATGATGCCGTGCCACAGCAGGGCGCCATGTTCGTCGAGGGCCGCCAGTTTACAACCGTTCCGGAAGCCCGGATCCACCGCCAGCACGCGCTTCTGTCCGAGCGGGGCCTCCAGGAGCAGCTGCCGCAAATTCTCTCCGAATACCCCGATGCTCTCCCGGTCCGCCTTTTCCTTGGCCTCCCGCAGTACTTCCCCGGTCAGCGACGGCTCCAGCAGGCGCTTCCACGCATCCTCGCAGGCCATCGAAATCTGCTCGTCGCACGCGGGCGCAGGGTAGCCGTGCTCCTTGCAAAACGCATAACGGATGCCGGACGCCGATTTGGCCGAATCCGCGTCGATGCCGATTTTCAGCCACCCCTCGCGTTCCGCCCGCAGCAACGCCAGCAACTGGTGCGCGGGAATGCGCACAATGGGGAACGAAAAATTGAAATACGCACGGTATTTGTCGGCTTCCGGTGCTTCGGCGCCGGCTTTGGTCACCTTGGCGGTAATGCGCCGCTGCCGGAGCACCGCCCGCAGGTTCTCGCGGATCGGGGCGCTTTCGCTCAGGCGCTCGGCGATGATATCGCGGGCCCCGGAAAGGGCGGCATCGGCGTCCGGAACCCCTTCGCGCAGGAAACGGGCCGCATCGGCGGCGGGATTCTTCGTACGCACGTTCCACATCAGGTCCGCCAGCGGCTCCAGGCCCAGTTCCTTTGCGGCGGTCGCCCGCGTACGGCGTTTCGGCCGGTAAGGCAGGTACAGGTCCTCCAGCACCGTCGACGAAACGCAGCCCTCCACCGCGGCGCGCAATTCGGGCGTCAGCGCTCCGGCGGCTTCGATATTGGCGAGCACCGTCTGCTTGCGCTTTTCCATTTCCTCGAAAACGCCGATCCAATGCTTTACGGCGGCCACCGAGGCATCGTCCATCCCGCCCGTCTTTTCCTTGCGGTAACGGCTGATAAAGGGGATGGTGCCGCCATCGGCAAAGAGTTCCACGCAATTTTCAATCTGCCAGGTCTTCAACGCGAGATGCCCGGCGATAAAGTCTATGTAAATGCTTTTCATCAGTCAGTGGAAATTTCCCGGAGCACCTCCCGATAGGCCTCCAGCACGCGGGACTTGGACACGAACCCCTGGTAACGGCCGTCCTCGGAAAGCGCCGGAAGACGCCAACTGCCACATTTGGAGAACTTCTCCATCACCGACTCCATCCGTTCCTCCACGCCGACGGTGAAGGGCGGCTTTTCCATCAGGTCCCGCACGCACAGCGTATCGTAATATTCCGTCCGGAACATGATGTTCCGGATATGCTCCACCTCCACCTGGCCCAGGAAACGGCCGTCCGCAGAGAGCACGGGATACACCGCCGCCGTACTGCCGGCGAGCAGGGCCACCAGTTCCCGCAGGGTCATCTCCGGGCGCAGGTGGGGATATTTGTCCCGCACCAGGTCGCCGGTCTTGATAAGCATCAGCGCGCTGTGGTCGTTGTCGTGGGTCATCAAATCGCCGCTCTGGGCAATCCGCTTGGAATAAATCGAATACTTCTCCCGGATGCGCAGCGTCCCGAAGGAAACGGTCGAACACAGGATCAGCGGCAGCAGCAGTTCGTAGCCGCCGGTAATTTCGGCGATGAGGAAAATCGCCGTCATCGGCGCCTGCATCACGCCCGCCATCAGCCCGGCCATCCCGACGAGCACGAAATTATGCTCCGGAATCACCATGCCCGTCCCCGCGAACAGCAGGTTCAGCGCGCGCGCCAGCACGAAGCCCGTCAGTCCGCCGACAATCAGCGTGGGGCCGAAGGTACCGCCCACGCCGCCGCCGGCATTGGTAAAGGTCATCGCCAACACCTTGAGCAGCAGCACCAGCAGGAAAAACAGCGGCAGTGCCGCGGGGGAAGTCAGCGGCAGCGGCCCTGATGCGGCGATATCCCCGTCCGTCAGCAGGCTGCGCAGGGTCGTATACCCCTCGCCGAAAAGCGGCGGAAACAGGAAAATCAACAAACCCAGCGCCGATGCACACAGCAGCCAGCGCAGCGCGGGATGCCGCAGGCGGGCCAGACGGTCCTCGAGCGCGAGCGTCGTATGCAGGAAATAAAGCGACAGGAGCCCGCAGACAATGCCGAGCGCAATGTAAAAAGGAATGTTCGTCACCTGGAACGGCGTAATCGCACAGGCGAATTTAGCCACGCCCCCGTCGAAGAGATAGGAGACGACCGCCGCGCTGACCGTCGAGAGCAGCAGGGGCATCATCGACGACATCGAGATATTGAACATCAGGATTTCCAGGGTAAACAGCACCCCGGCGAGCGGAGCGCCGAAAATGCCGGACACCGCACCGGCCGCCCCGCAGCCCACCAGCACGGTAATTCCGTGCGGCGAGAGACCCGCAGCCCGGCCGAGGTTACTGCCCAGCGCGGCGCCTGTATAGACAATCGGGGCTTCCGCACCCACCGAACCGCCGAATCCGATGGTCAGCGCGCTCGCGGCGAGCGACGAATACATATTGTGGGGACGGATGCGCGAATCGCCGCGGGAAAGGGCCAGCAGCACCTTTGTTACGCCGTGACCGATGTCGTCACGAACGACGAAACGCACGAAAAGCAGCGTCAGCAGCATCCCGATGCCCGGAAGGACGAGACGGCCCCAGGCAAAGCCGCCGGGGGCGCTCATCAAAGGGCTCAGGGAGGACTGGATCAGGGCAATCAGCCTTTCCAGCAAAACGGCGGCCAGACCGGCACAGAGGCCGACCACCAGGGAAAGAAGGAGAAGAAGACGGTTTTCAGATATTTTCCTGAGAATCTTCATCGGCACCGTACTGGGAGATGTTGTCATCCGGCAGGGTACCTCCGTCGCTGTCGGCAGACACGGTCGTTCCCGCGACTTCCGCCTCTTCGGCGTCCTCCTCGCTCTCGAGCCAGTGCCTGACATCTTCCAGGTCGTCGGTCTTCACCTCGATTTTCACAAGGTTGATCGAATCCGGAAGTTCAATCGTCACCGCATAAAAGGGCGTTCCGTCCGGCTTGGTGTATTTGACAAGGTCCTGGAAATAATCATCGAACCCTGCAGGATACTTCTCATTGAATGCCGCCGTCAGTTCAGGCGACATTTTCTCATAACTCACTACGTGCCTTTTTCGATTGTCCAGCATATCTCAAGCTTGCTTTTGGAACGCAATATTAATGCAAATTATCGGGCTTTGCAAAGAATTTTGATTTTTGTGCGTTTTTCTTTGCCGGATCGCGTTCCACGAACACCGGGCGGAGCGTCCGCGGGTCCAGTCCCGTCCAGTACATCACGGACGAAGTCGTCATCGGCGTAGGGGTAAAATCCTGCACCTGCTCCATCCAGACGCCGCGCAGCGTCGGGTTTTTCGAGAGGCGCTGCATATCCTGCATCGTACAGCCGGGATGCGACGAAATGAAGTAAGGCACGATGCCCACGTGCGTGCCTTCCGCACGGTTGATGGCGTCGAATTCGCGGCGCAGACGCTCGAAAAATTTGAACGAAGGCTTGGCCATATACTGCAGGACCCCGTCCTCCGTATGCTCGGGCGCCACCTTCAGGCGGCCGGACGTGTGTTTGAGGATGAGGGCGCGCAGATAGTCGCGGCCGCTCTCGTCGCGGAAGCCCTCCGGGGTCAGGAAAAGGTCATAGCGCACGCCACTACCCACATAGGCGTGCCGTACGCCGGGCACGGCGAGCACCTTCTCGTAAAGCGCCAGGACGCGCTTGTGCGAAAAGTCGAGATTTACGCAGGCGGCGGGAAACAGGCAGGATTTGCGCTTGCACAGGGCGCAGCGCGACTTATCCTTCCCGCCCATACCGTACATATTCGCCGTCGGCGCCCCCAGGTCGGAGATATTCCCGTGGAAAGTGGGCATCGCCGCAAGCCTGCGGACCTCCGCAAGAATGCTCTTTTCGGAGCGGGACTGGATGAATTTCCCCTGGTGCGCGGCGATCGTGCAGAAATTGCAGCCGCCGAAGCAGCCCCGGTGCGTAATGATCGAATCCTTGATCATATCGTACGCCGGAATGCGCTTGCCCGCATAGCGCGGATGCGGCAGTTTCGTGAAGGGCAGATCCCAGCATTCGTCCATTTCCTCTGTCGTCGCCGGCGGATAGGGCGGATTCACCTGCACATAGCCCTCCCCCACCGGTTCGATCAGCAGGGCGGGCTGCAGCAGGTTCGCGTTCGTCTCGATCAGGTGGAAGTTCTGCGCAAAGGCGCGTTTGCTGCGGCAGCACTCTTCGTACGATTGCAGCAGAATTGGCGCAGCGGCATCGGGGGAACCTTCCCCCGTCCCCCCTTGGGGGTGCAGGGGGGTAAGATATTTTGGCATTTTTCCGGCACGGAGAAATGCCAATTGCGGAATCTGTTCCAACTGCCGGAGGTTCCGCCCGGCCTCGATGGCGCGGGTCAGCTCCAGCATCGGGCGCTCCCCCATTCCGTAACAGAGCCAGTCGGCCCCGCTGTCCACGAGAATCGACGGCATCAGGCGGTCGTCCCAGTAATCGTAATGCGTCAGGCGCCGCAGCGACGCCTCCACACCCCCGATGACCACCGGGACATCGGGCCACAACTGCTTGAGAATCTTCGTATAGACGATGACGGCACGGTCCGGCCGCTGGCCGAATTTTCCCTCAGGGGTGTACGCATCGTTATGGCGCAGGCGGCGGGCGGCGGTGTAGTGGTTCACCATCGAATCCATCGCCCCGGAATTCAGGGCAAAATAGAGCCGCGGGCGGCCCAGTTTGCGGAAATCCCGCAGGTCGTCCCGCCAATTGGGCTGGGGCACCACTGCTACGCGGTAGCCGTACTTCTGCAGGTAACGGGCAATGCAGGCCGTACCGAAACTGGGATGGTCCACAAAGGCGTCACCCGTAAAAAAGATGACGTCGATGTAATCCCATCCCAGTTTCTGGACTTCCTTGACGGAAGTGGGTATGTCACATCCTGTCAGGGAGTTCAATGCCGAGAATCTTCATCGCCGCCTCAAGCACCCGCGCAAAGGTTCCGATGAGCGCAAGCCGGAGCTGCATCAGCGTCGGGTCGGGTTCCTTGAGAATGCTGGTATCGTGGTAGTACTGGTTGAATTCCTTGGCGATATCGTAGGCGTAGTTGGCGATGAGCGCAGGAGAGAGCGCCTTCGCCGCTTCGTCCACCTTCTGCGGATAGGCGCAGAGCAGTTTGATCAGGCGCAGTTCCTTGGCGGAAAGGGCGGCGTCGGCTTTCCAGACGGGCTGCACGCCGGCCTCGGAAGCCTTGCGCAGGATGCTGCAGATACGCGCGTGGGTGTACTGGATGAACGGGCCGGTATTGCCGTTGAAATCGATGGACTCCTCGGGATTGAAGAGCATCTTTTTCTTGGGATCCACCTTGAGGATGAAGTACTTGAGCGCCCCCAGGCCAATCATCCGGTACAGCCGTTCCTTCTCCTCTTCCGGGAGTTCGCCCAGCTTGCCGGAGGCCTCGGAGGTCGCCTTCGCCACCCCGTACATCTGCTCGATCAGGTCGTCGGCGTCCACCACCGTTCCCTCGCGGGATTTCATCTTGCCGTTCGGGAGTTCCACCATGCCGTAGCTGAGGTGGTAGATCTGCTCCGCCCAGTCGAAACCGAGTTTGGCGAGAATGAGTTTCAGCACCTGGAAGTGGTAATTCTGTTCGTCGCCCACCACATAGATGTGCGAATCCAGCTGATACTCGGAGAAACGGCGCTCCGCCGTCCCCAGGTCCTGGGTGATATAGACGGAAGTCCCGTCGGAGCGCAGCAGGAGCTTGCGGTCCAGGCCGTCGGCGGTCAGGTCGCACCAGACGGAGCCGTCGGGGTCGCGGGTAAAGACGCCCATATCCAGGCCCTTCTGCACGAGTTCCTTGCCCAGGAGGTAGGTCTCGTGCTCGTAATAGGTCTTGTCGAAGCGGATGCCCAGGGCCCGGTAGGTCTGTTCGAAGCCGTCGAACACCCAGCCGTTCATCTTCTCCCAGAGTGCACGCACTTCGGGGTCGCCTTCCTCCCACTTCACCAGCATCTCGTGCACCTTGTCCATCACGGAAGGGTCTTCCTTCTCCATCTGCGCGAAGGCCACATAGCAGTCGCCCACCAGGTGGTCGCCCTTCTTCCCCGTCGATTCCGGGGTCGCGCCGTCAAAGCGCTCCTGCCAGGCGTACATCGACTTACAGATATGCACGCCGCGGTCGTTCACGAGCGTGGTGCGGATGACCTCATTGCCCGCCGCAGCGAGCAGGCTCGATACGCTGTCGCCGAGCAGATTGTTGCGGATATGCCCCAGGTGCAGGGGTTTGTTGGTATTCGGCGAGGAAAACTCCACCATGACGCGCCGGCCCGTCGACGGCAGCTGCCCGAAGGCCGCGTCCTCACGGATGGCCTCGAAGCGCTTGCCCCAGTACAGCGACGAAAAGCTGATGTTCAGGAAGCCCTTCACCACATTGTACGCGCTGATTTCGGGGCTTGCGGCGCAAAGTGACGCGCCGATGGCCTCGCCCGTCGCCTCCGGGGAAGCGTGGGAAACGCGCAGCAGCGGGAAAGTCACCAGGGTGAAATCGCCCTCGAATTCCTTGCGCGTCGGCTGAATCTGGAGCGTCTCCGGCGCCACCTGCGCCCCATACAGGGACTCCAGCGCCTCGCAGACGCGTGCAGCTAAAAACTGTTCGGGCATATTATCCGAGGTAAGGGATTAGAAGTTTCCGCGCCGAGGGTTTCTTGAGCTTGCGGATGGCCTTTTCCTTGATCTGGCGCACGCGTTCACGCGTAAGGTCCAGCCGCTCGCCGATTTCTTCGAGGGTCATTTCCTGGCAGCCGATGCCGAAGAACGAACGGATGATTTCCTGCTCGCGGGAGGTCAGCACCTGGAGGGCCCGGTCGATTTCCGTACTGAGGGACTCGTTCGTGAGGCCCTTGTCCGCGCTGGGGCTGTCGTCGTTGGGGAGAATGTCCAGCAGGGAATTCTCCTCGCCCTCCACGAAGGGCGCATCGACGCTCACGTGACGGCCGGAAACGCGCAGGGTGTCCGCAATTTTGTCGTGCGGGATGTCAATCATCTCGGAGAGTTCCTCCGTGGACGGCTGACGCTCGTATTCCTGCTCGAACTTCGAGAGCGCCTTGTTGATCTTGTTCAGGGAGCCCACCTGGTTCAGCGGCAGACGCACCACGCGGGACTGCTCGGCAAGTGCCTGCAGGATGGACTGGCGAATCCACCACACGGCATAGGAAATGAACTTGAAGCCGCGGGTCTCGTCGAACTTCTCGGCAGCCTTGATCAGGCCCAGGTTCCCTTCGTTGATGAGGTCCGGGAGGCTCAGTCCCTGGTTCTGGTACTGTTTGGCCACGGACACCACAAAACGAAGGTTGGCCCTGGTGAGTTTCTCCAGGGCCTCCTCGTCGCCTTCGCGGATGCGTTGGGCAAGTTCGACTTCTTCTTCCGGTGACACCAACTCTTCGCGGCCGATTTCCTGGAGGTACTTGTCCAGGGAAGCGCTTTCGCGGTTGGTGATCGACTTGGTAATCTTAAGTTGTCTCATATGTTTTTATTGTTCCTTCCCGAATCCGAAGTAGAACTTGCGGCCGGCGGAGGTCACCCCCTCCAGGTACACGGAACGCTTGCTCTTCTTCGCGATGTCGATAACATCCTGAGGCTTGCTTACGGGCGTGTCGTTCACGTACTCGATGATGTATCCGTCATCGGCTCCGGCCTGCGCCATCTTGCCTTTTCCTGCGCTGACCACCAGCACTCCGTTCTTCAGGCCGGCCGCGGCGAGTTCCTCTTTGGTGAGGGCCCGCAGCTGGGCGCCGTAGAAGGAAGCCGAGCCGTCGGAAGCCACCGCCGTTTCCGGGGCCTCTTCAAACACCACCGGCAGCGTGAGCGTCTTGCCGTCGCGGATGACCGTCGCTTCGGTACGGTCTCCCGGACGGAAGCTGTTCACCTTGACCTGCAGCGAGGAAGGGGTCTTGATCAGCGTGGAATCCAGTTTCACCAGGACGTCCCCCTTCTTGATGCCTGCCTTGTCAGCGGCACTGCCGGAAGCAACCTCATTGATATATACGCCGTCCAGGGAAGAAAGTTTCATTTCGGACGCCATTTTTTCCGTCACCGGGGACATCGTGACGCCCAGGCGCGCGCGTTTGACGGAGCCGAAATCGATCAGGTCGGACACAATCTTGTGGACGATGTTGGAAGGAACGGCAAAGGAATAACCCGTGTAGGAGCCCGTCTGGGACACGATCGCGGTATTGATGCCCACCAGCTGGCCCGCCTTGTTCACCAGGGCGCCGCCGCTGTTGCCGGGGTTCACCGCCGCATCCGTCTGGATGAAGGACTCGATTTTGAATTCGCCGGTATAATTGGGCATCGAGCGGCCCTTGGCGCTGACGATACCGGCGGTAATGGTGGAACGCAGCTGCTCGCCGAGCGGAGAGCCGATGGCCAGCACCCATTCGCCCAGGCGGAGCCTGTCCGAATCGGCGAATTCGACGGTCGGGAGGCCCGTCGCGTCGATTTTCACCAGGGCGACGTCCGTCGCGGGATCGGTGCCGATGACCTTCGCCTCGTACACCTTATTATTATTAAGAGTGATTTCAATTTTCGATGCGTCCGCAACCACATGGTTATTGGTGACGATATATCCGTCCGGGCTGATGATCACACCGGAGCCGCTGCCTTCGGACTGCCGCTGTCCGCCTTCATCGCCGAAGAAAAAACGGAAGAACGGATCCTGGATGGGCTGATACTGCCGGGTGATTGTCACTTTGACGAAAACCACCGCATCCACGGCACGCTCCGCCGCATAGGTAAAATCAGGATAGTCGGACACTGACAAATTGACAGTACCGGCGGGCACGTTGTAGCCGCCATCGGAAGAATAGACGGGCGCATCGCCGGCCTCCTGCGGGGCCGCCGCCTTGACGATACCTGCTGAGGCCCACGGAAAGAATCACAGTGAGAAAAGTCTTTTTCATATCTTGAGCTTTAAAATTTTCCGGCGTGGGGAAGGCTCAAAATATGTGCCAAAACAGTTGAGTGTTGAAAGTTGGAAAAAAGATTGGAAAAAGTTAGAAATATTGGGAAAACTATGTTGGAAAAAAGGAAGAAATGACTTAATTTCGCGTTGAAAAAAAGGAACGACGATGATCACACGCAAACTCGACTCCTTCCTGGATGAGTTCTACAGGACACAGAATAAAGCTTTGCTCCTCACCGGTGCAAGGCAGGTTGGAAAAACTGAAGCATTCCGAAGACTGGCGGCACGGACTTACGAGCACTTTATCGAAATCAACTTCATCAAAACCCCAAAAGCTATCGGCATCTTTGACGGAGTGCAAGGCGCAAGCGATATCCTGTTGAGGCTGTCTACTTTTACTGATGTACCTATGGTCCCCGGGAAGACCTTCATCTTGTTTGACGAGATTCAAGATTGCAAGGAGTGCGTTACACAGATCAAGTTCCTGGTTGATGAAGGCAGTTTCAGATATGGTCTGACGGGGTCGCTATTAGGCGTGGAATTGAACGATGTCCGCTCGGAACCCGTCGGCTATATGGATGTGGCGGATGTATTCCCGCTGGATTTCGAAGAATTCGCACTGGCGATCGGGGTGGCTCCGAAGGTTATCGATGCGCTCCGTAATTCATTTGAGGGCAGAACACCTGTCGATCCTGTGGTACACCGCCAGATGATGTCTGTATTCCATCTGTATCTGATTGTCGGCGGAATGCCCGCAGCCGTGTGGAAATATATCCAAACCAAGAACATGCAGCACGTGGCGGCCGAACAGCGCGCCATCATCAAAATCTACAAACGGGATATCGCCCGGTATGACAAAGACGATAAGTTGTACTTGGACGAAGTGTTCGACCTTATTCCCTCAGAACTCAACGCCAAGAACAAGCGTTTCATTCTGAAGAACCTGAATGAGAACGCCAAGTTCAATATGTACGAGAACAGTTTCCTGTGGCTCAAGAAGGCCGGTGTGGCCATCCCAGTGTTCAATGTGGAGGAGCCCCGTGTTCCCCTGCTTCTGAACAAACAGAGGAATCTTCTGAAACTGTTCCAGAACGACGTAGGCCTGCTCGCTTATCAATACGCCGATGGCATCCAGCTCAGAATCCTCCGCGGAGAAGTCAATATCAATCACGGCGCCATTTACGAGAACGTGGTGGCCCAGGAACTGCTGGCGCACGGCTTCGAGCATCTGTACTACTTCAACAACAAGAAGCAGGGCGAGGTTGACTTTGTCCTGGAGAAAGGAGATGGCACAATCCTACCCGTGGAGGTCAAGTCCGGCAAGGACTACGCCTTCCATCTGGCGCTGAACAACATCCTGAGCAACGCAGAGTATAATATTCCAGAGGCCATTGTCCTTTGCAACGACAATGTTCGCGTTGATGGGAAAGTCGTTTATCTGCCCGTCTATATGGCCATGTTCCTACAGCGAAAACGCGAGAGTGACGTTGGAGAATACATTCCGGACATAAGCGCATTGACGGCATAGTTCCCGTTGGACGCAATCAGCAGCATCTGGCGGAAAGCTGCGCAAATACGGGATCAGATAAAGGGCGCTGTGCGCCCAAGGATCAGTAGATAAACGGTGTGGTACCGTCGAAGCCCTCGTTGCCGACTGACGCTCCGGCGTCTATCACAGAAGTATCGAAACCCT
>CACYHC010000030.1:21608-23568 GCA_902774145.1 uncultured Bacteroidia bacterium | reverse complement strand
TCAAGCATCTTTATATACTTGAGACGATCTTCATAAGAATGCTTTTTACGCATAACAAAACCCCGAAAGTTTTTTGTCTAACTTTCGGGGTTCATGTCACAAATGACCCCTTTTTTTTGTGAAATTTGATTACCTTTGTGAAAGTGACGCTATAACGTGAGTGTTTATGGAGAAGCATTGGGAATTGTATCACGGGTCGCCCAGGATTGTGGAGCATCCGTATCCGGGCGGGGGAAAGGTCCATAACGACTATGGCCCCGGGTTTTACTGTACGGAAAACCTGGCCCTGGCCCTCGAGTGGGCACGGCCGGAATTCAGGCCTGGCTTTGCCATCAAGTATTATCTGGAATATGAAGGACTCTCGGTCCTTGACTTGAACAGCAAGCCGTATCATATCCTGAACTGGCTGGCGATTTTGCTGCAGAACCGGGTGTTTTTTATGCAGACCGGCATCCAGAAGCGAGCGTGTGATTATGTCTTGTCCCACTTCCTTCCGGATTATGCTGGTTACGATGTCATCAAGGGTTGGCGGGCGGATGACTCCTACTTCAAATATGCCCGGTATTTCCTGGACAATTCACTGTCTCTGGAGCAGTTGCAACGGGCCATGCAACTTGGAAACCTGGGGAAACAGGTGGTGCTCAAAAGCGAGAAGGCCTTTCGTCGGCTATTTTACCTTACGGCCGTGTCGTCTCCGGACCGCTATGCCGCCGCAAGGGCGGCCAGGGATGAGGAAGCGCGGAGAAAATTTCAAAAAATCGCCGCCGAAACGAAGCCGGAAAACGGAATTTTCGTCATGGATATGATCAGACAAAATTGGACCAACAATGATGCACGCCTACAGTGAGGAACAGCTGGGAACGTCCCTGGATACCCTCGGGCAAATGCTGGATTATGCGGTGAACGGCTGCAAGATGCCGCTTCGGGACTTTTATTCCCGCTTTCTGGCCAGCCGGGTCGCCGATGCGTTCGGCGCCGGCTTCCCCAAGTATCTGGTCGGGATGTCCGGTATTGAATTGGCTATCGAGGTTTTGGAGGAGACTGGCTATGAGGGGAACATCCCGTACGACTATGCTCCGGGGGCCCCTTGGGTGGAGTACTGGACCGGCATGGCCATCGCGTACCTGCAATGGTATACCGGCCATACCTTCTCCTATATAGACAGTCACGGTATGCCGATAGAAAGCGTGGCGGAGATGTTTTTTCCGTACCACGAGGCGGATTTGACCAAGTTCCTGGATGTCGCGCTCGAACGTTTGGAGAAATTCTGCAGGGACGCCCCGCAACCCGTCAAGGAATACCGCGAGATTTTGGGCATCTCGCAGGAAGAACTGGCCCGGCGGACCGGTGTCAGCCTGCGGATGATCCGCGCCTACGAGCAGGGGAAGCAGGATCTCTCCCGGGCCGAGGCCCGGACCCTGCTGAACCTGAGCTGGGCCCTCCACTGCAGCCCCGAAGCCCTGCTGCCATTCGCCCAGATGATATTGCAGAGATAGATTCACACAAGCATTGTATCCAACAGTGTATGGATATTGTGCTGGGGGCCATTGCTTTTCGTCTCAACAACAAGCATCTTGTGATTCCGCCCGGGTCATCCACTCTTCCGGTGACGGTTCTGCCGCCTTCCGGCGGGCGATGTCTTGTTGATACTTGGTGATGACAGCATCGGCGAACGCCTCCAACTGCTCATCGGTGATGATGGTAAGGACCATCTGGCTTGCCGGCACTTCCGGCACACAAATCAATCTCTTCATATCGAGCCAGATTAAAGGTTATAAAATATGTATCGCTACATGGACTAATGCCGTGCAGCGATGCAAAGTTCTGTAAAATAATCAGTTTGTGCAAATAATCTGGAGAGCTACGCCTTCACGTACTTCTGGTTAGGATTATTTGGCGTCTCTGGAATAGTCATTTTCAAGAATCCTTTATTTACCAACGAATTGACATACTTGGCAAG
>CACYHC010000030.1:0-21603 GCA_902774145.1 uncultured Bacteroidia bacterium | reverse complement strand
GTGCGAGGGACTGTACAAAAATTCACAATATCAACTTCTTTACCCGTAAGAGCATCCTTAGCTCTGACACCAGGTCTGTCACTTTCTCCGTTACCTCTGTCACTTTCATCCGTTACTCTGACACTAGGTCTGACACTTTCACCGTCACCTCTGACACTTTCTTGATTACTTTCACGCCAAAAAGTAACTATTACCTCCTTCCTTTTTTCATCATTGAGTACTTCTATCTTCTCATCCAGTTCTCGCACCCGGATAAAACCACTGCCGACACCCGTGTACGGTAATAAAAATGCCCCATGAGTGAAAACCATTTTGTTCCTGGGAAAGGAAGTCCCAGTGAGGACATCTTCAACTTGTAAGCCTCCAGGAAGAATACCAGGACTATGAATCTCTACCCGATTGTCAAAAATGAACAGTCTGACTGGCGCTTCCCTGCTATACGAGCGATGCAGAAGCGCGTTTGAGCAAATCTCGGAAAGCGCGCCGATGGGTATTTCCAACTGCCCTAATGAATTGAAATCCGGGTCCACCTGAACGTTGCGGAGATTGCGCTTGAGGAAGGACATCATTGCGTTGTATTGAACCAACAGGCCGCCGTCTGCTTCTGCATCGTCCATCTTATCCCTGAACTCTGTTCCTCCCTGGCTGTTGCCAATAAAACTGACACATTTCACGGTTGCAGTGGGAAGCCAACGCTGGGTGTGCTTCCCGAAAAGCAGCATGGCAGCATAGGTAATACCGTTATTGGGACGAATCAATCCGAAGTTCTTGAACAAGTGTTCGACCGTCATTCCTGATATAGCTATCCCGGCCAACTCGTCAGCAGAAGCATCTTCCATCTGCTCATAGGTAATCTTTTTGGCCTTGAACGAAGCTTCAAAGCGAGTTCTCAGATAGGTCTTTATGATCTCCTGGTCCAAATCCGCCATAGTGGCTCCCGGAACCAGCGCCTCGTCCTGCCGGAAGGTGCCACTGTCGGACATCATCTCTGCAATCTCGGCATTGTCAATGACCCGGCGCTTGTTGGCTCCGTTCTTTACCCATACAATGCCCTTGTTGTCCTTGTAAGGTTTATTGATGCCCTCAGGGATAGTCGCGACAATCAACTGTCCGCCAGGAACATCAACATTTTCAGTCTTTATGGAAATGGCTGGCTTGACATTCTGCTCTGCAATCTGGGAAAGCAGGCCGGTCTGCTCTTGAACCTCCAAGCGCGAAAGTGCATTAATCTCTCCTGTTTTGTCGTTCACTCCGACGATGATGGTTCCTCCACCACGCTCATTGGCATAGCAGACCATCTCTTTACCAACCTCATAATTATCCAGCACCCGTTCCTTCAACTGAACTGGTGTCTGTTCGCCTTTCCCACAAAGCTTCAGTATTTCTTGCGTCGTCATAAGCCTCAACGTATTTCTGCAAATTTAATGAAACTATTTCTTATTCTCCAGAATCCTCACCAGATCCTGCTTCATCCCAAGGTCGATTTCGCGGTAACGGTTGAAGGCGGCCTTGATGTTGTCATTGTAGTTCTGCTCGCTGATGAAGGGCAGCAGCTGTTCGCCGGGGCGGTCTTTGTATTTCTCAACGATTTCGAGGGCAATGGAGTTAAGGGGGACTATCACCGTCCGGCCGCTGAAATGCAGCGTCTTGGCGGCGATGTATTCCAAGGCACCGTTCTGAACGGACTGTTTAGTGTAGCACATCAGGTCGCCCACCCTGCAGCCCACATTGCACTGGAACACAAAAATGTCCCGCTGCTCTTCCAGTACCTTGGTTGGCATTGGCGTTCGGTAGAGGGTTTCCACCTCGTCCAACGTCATGATGATGGGCGTTCCGTATTCCTCCTTCGGCATTTCGAAATCGGTAAAGGGCCAGTTCTTGGTGTAAAGATTTTTTAAGGTTGCAAATTTTTAAACGTTTAATTGAAAAAGACGCAGTTGCGTGCTTTATAATTACCAGGGACGGCCGCCGGGACCGCCGCCACCGGGGCCAGCGCCGCTGCCCGCGTTCACTTTAAGGGTAGGACTGTTCATTACGCGGATGTAATCGTCGGTGGCGACGGCCGATTTGCCCTGTCGGTTCAGCGCGTTGACGGTGAGCTGTCCGCTGCCGCTGAAAATGAGTTGGGACTCGCTGAAAAGGACCGCCTTCAGGTCTTCTTCGCCTTCCTGGGCATAGGCGGCCGAAGCGCTGTTGGAAAGGAAATTGACGCCCTTGACGACGATAAACGTGCGCTTTTTGTTCTGGTTGTTGAGCGCTGCGCCGTCCGGGTTGGTCAAGCCGACCCCGTTGAGGACAATGGCCTGTTTCTTGGCGCCATATACCTTGAAGGAGCCATTGGAGGAAACCCCGGTCAGTTCATAGATGAGTACCTCGCCGCCCGTGTTGTTCACAGTCACGGCGTTGCCGTCCACGGTGACATAGCCGTAACTGTCCCCGGAGACGGAGGCGTCTTCCGTTTCGGAGAAAGTAATCTTTATCCGGCCGACGAACGTCGTCCTGGAGATATCGTCGTCGGACGTGGGATCTCCGGTGGAGGCAAAGGAAAGAGGATCTTCACTGTCGTCCTCTTCAGAAACTACTTCCGGAACTTCGGGATTCTCCGGATCGGTGATGATATCTGCCCGCACGCAGGCGGTTGCGAAAAATGCCAGGGACAAAAGGCTGAAAAACAATCTGTTCATAACGCAAAAATTATGCGGCAGAACGACCAAGAATTGTGCCAACCCGGGTTTGCAAAAAAATTGTTAAATTTGCAGGCTATGACACAGGACGAACTTTTCAAGGTACTGGTTGCGCACTGCAAAGAGTACGGTTTTATTTTCCCTTCGAGTGAGATTTATGATGGTCTGGCCGCCGTCTATGACTATGGCCAGATGGGTTCTGAACTGAAGAACAACATCAAGCAGTATTGGTGGAACGCGATGACCCGCCTGCACGAGAATATCGTGGGCATCGATTCCTGCATCTTTATGCACCCCCGCATCTGGGAGGCCTCCGGCCACGTGAGCGCGTTCAACGACCCGCTCATCGACAACAAGGACTCCAAGAAGCGCTACCGTGCCGACGTCCTGATCGAGGACTACCTGGGCAAGATCGAGGAGAAGATGAACAAGGAGGTCGAGAAGGGCCGCCGGAAGTTCGGCGAAGCCTTCGACGAGGCGCAGTTCCGCGCCACGAATCCCAATGTCCTGCGCGAGCAGGCCAAGTGGAACGAGGTGCACGACCGCTATGTCGCCGCGGAAAAGGCCGCCGATTTTGCCGAATACCGCCAGATTATCATCGACTGCGGCATCGTCTGCCCGATCAGCGGCACCTGCAACTGGACCGACGTGCGCCAGTTCAACCTGATGTTCAGCACCTCGATGGGCAGCACCTCCGAGGGCGCGAACACCATTTACCTGCGTCCGGAGACGGCCCAGGGCATTTTCGTGAACTATCTGAACGTGCAGAAAACGGGCCGTATGAAGATTCCCTTCGGTATCGCCCAGATCGGCAAGGCCTTCCGCAACGAAATCGTCGCGCGTCAGTTCATCTTCCGTATGCGCGAGTTCGAGCAGATGGAGATGCAGTTCTTCATCAAGCCGGGTACGGAGCTCGACTGGTTTGCCAAGTGGAAGGAAAACCGGATGAAGTGGCACGTGAACCTGGGTATGGGCGCTGAGAACTACCGCTTCCACGACCACGAGAAACTGGCCCACTATGCCAATGCGGCCACTGATATCGAATTCAACTTCCCCTTCGGCTTCAAGGAACTGGAAGGTATCCACAGCCGTACGGACTTCGACCTGGGCAACCACCAGAAGTTCAGCGGCAAGAAGATCGAGTACTTCGATCCCGAAGAGAACCGCGCCTACACACCCTATGTCGTGGAAACCAGTATCGGCGTGGACCGTATGGTGCTGGCGGTGCTGAGCCATTCCTACAAGGAGGAGCAGCTCGAGAACGGCGAGACGCGTACGGTGCTCTCGATTCCCGCTCCGCTCGCGCCCGTGAAGGCCGCGGTCCTGCCGCTCGTCAAGAAGGACGGCCTGCCGGAAATGGCCCAGGAGGTCATGGACCTGCTGAAGTACGATATGAACTGCCAGTACGAGGAGAAGGACTCCATCGGCAAGCGCTATCGCCGGCAGGATGCCATCGGTACGCCGTTCTGTATCACCGTCGACCACCAGTCGCTCGAAGACCGCTGCGTCACCGTCCGCGACCGCGACACGATGACCCAGGAGCGCGTCCCCGTCGACCGGTTGAAGGCGATGATTGAGGCGAAGGTCAGTATGAACAACCTGCTGCGCAACCTCTGATGGAGGAACGCACATTCGCACAAATCGGCCGTGAAGAAGCCCTGAACCTGCTTTTTGAAGGTTCGGGCTTTTCCAATTGCGCCGATGCACAGGTCTTCGCCGCCACCGGCAAGGACGCGGTCGTCAGTGTCTCCCGGCTGCTGAGCGAAGGGATTGATTTCGACCTGGTCTATTTCCCGCTCAAGCATTTGGGTTTCAAGACGGTCGTGGCCCTCACGGGTGCGCTTTATGCGCAGCTCGCGCGCCCCAGGACGCTGGGTATCAGCCTCGGGATTTCCGCCAAACTGGATTTCCCGCAGGTGCAGGAGTTTTGGGCGGGCGTCACCAAAGCGGCGAAACTCTACCACTACGAGGCCCTGTCTCTCAAGCTGCAGCCCTCGCGCAACGGATTCCTGATTGCCGCCGGTGCGACGGGGACGGTTCCCGCGCTGGACGCGGCACGCCGGCCCAAGCCCCAGAGCAAGGACCTGCTTTGCGTCAGCGGAAGCCTTGGCGCGGCCTATCTGGGCCTGCAGGTGCTGGAGCGCGAGAAAACCCGCTTCGAGGCGTCGAAAACCGCAGGGAGCGAGGAAATGGAGCGCTATAAGATGCTGGTGGGTGCGTACCTGAAGCCGGAATTACAGCCGGAGCTGCCCGCGCTGCTCGCTTCGTCGGAGATTTATCCGTCGGCGGGCTGCCTGGTGGACAAGGGACTCGCCGCGGCGATGAAAACGCTTGCGGAACGGACGGGCCTCGGCGTCAAGGTGTATGCGGACAAGATTCCCTTCGAGGGCGGGTCGTTCGATCTGGGCAAGAGCATCGATGCGGATCCGGTGAGTGCGGCGATGAACGGGGGAGAGGACTACCAACTGCTCTTCACGGTGCCTATCCTGAAACTGGAGAAGTTCCGCCGCGATTTCCAGACCTTCGACATCATCGGCCACCTGGCCCTCCCGGAGGCGGGATGCGTGCTGGTGGAGCCGACGGGCGTGGAACTGCCCGTTACAACTCCTTAGTCAGCACTTCGTTCCGGATGCCGGCGGCATCCAGTTCGCCCAGGGAGGCTTCGGTCACATCGACCTTTAATTTCTTGGATACAAACGGAATACGGTAGCGCTTTTCTTCGTCGATGAGCGTCAGGTAGAGCGGTGTCTTGCCTTTGTGCCGCTTCAGCCAGGCGAGCAGGTTTTTGCGGAATTCCGGGTCGATCTGCTTCGTTTCCGCCGTCAGCAGCAGGCCGTCGAGGTAGTGTGCGGCGATATCGCCGAGCATCTTCACCTCGCCGATGCGGAAAACGTACTCCGGCGGCGCATCCTCCTTGCGGAAGCTGTTCCGGTTCTTGATTTCGCCGCAGATGAAGACCTGGGAATGCAGTTGCAGCAGCGGGAGGTAGGTCGTATAATCCTTGTCCCAGAGCGACAGTTCGTAGGTTCCGGTATAGTCCTCGAGGGTAATCGCGCAACCCTGCTTTCCCTTGCGGGAGGTAATCATCTTGACCTCCGTAATGATACCGGCGATGCGCACTTTCCGCGGCTTGTTCTCTTCCTGGCTGCGTACCACCGCCTCCGGCAGGTCTTTCAGCGCGACATTCGCAAAGTGCTTGATTTCAAAGGCGTGCACATCCAGCGGATGCGTGGAAAGGTACATACCGACATAATCCTTTTCCATTTGCAGGAACTGGAGGCGGTTCTCCTCGCCGATCAGTGCCGGAACCTCCGGCCGCACGGGCTTGAGTTCTTCGATTTCGCCGAAGAGCGAGGCCGAGGAATCCAGGCTGTCGTTGCGCCATAGCTCGATGTAGCGCGCAAGTTCGTCGATGAAGAGTTCCCCGCTCTTCCCGGGGGTAAAGTAGCGGCCGCGGCTGTAGCCGAAGGAGTCCAGCGCTCCGGAATACACCAGCGCTTCGAGCGATTTGCGCCCGAGGAAGCCCGACAGCCGTTCGCAGAAGTCGTAAAGGTCCTTGAAGACCCCGTTTTCCCGGCGCTCCCGGATAATCTGCTCCACGATGTTCTGGCCGAAACCCTTGATGCCGCCCAGACCGAAACGCACCTTCTCGGCGCGGCCCTTGCGCTTGCCCACCGGGGCGAAGTGCTCGGCGGATTCATTCACGTCCGGGCTCAGGACCTGGATGCCGTGGGCCTTGGCGTTGCCGATGATTTTCTTGATGTCGTCGATGTTGCCGGCGCAGCTTAGGTTGGCGGCGAAGAATTCGGCGGGGTAGTGGCACTTCAGCCAGCCGGTCTGGTAACTGACCCAGGCGTAGCAGGTGGAGTGGGATTTGTTGAAGGCGTATTGCGCGAATTTCTCCCAGTCCCGCCAGATTTTGCTCAGTACGGCCACGGGGTGCCCGTTCTTTTTCCCCTCTTCCATAAACTTCCCCTTGAGGGAGTTCAGGGTGGCGATTTGCTTTTTCCCCATCGCCTTGCGGAGGGTGTCCGCCTCGCCCTTGGTGAAATTCGCCAGTTTGCGCGACAGGAGCATCACCTGTTCCTGATAGACGGTGATGCCGTAGGTCTCGCTCAGGAATTCCTCCATTTCCGGGAGGTCGTACTCGATTTTCTGCTGTCCCTGCTTGCGCGCCACGAAGTCCGGGATGTAGTCCATCGGCCCCGGGCGGTAGAGGGCGTTCATAGCGATGAGGTCCTCGAAGCGTTCCGGACGGAGGCGCTGCAGCCAGCTGCGCATTCCGTCCGATTCGAACTGGAAGAGGCAGATCGTGTCGCCGCGGCCGTAGAGTTCGTAGGTTTCTTTGTCGTCGATGGGGATGGCTTCGATGTCGATGTCGACGCCGTGCAGTTCCTTGATGTAGTTCAGGCAGGCGTGAATGATAGACAGGGTGTTCAGGCCCAGGAAGTCCATCTTGAGCATGCCCGCTTCTTCGATGTAGTGGCCGTCATACTGCGAGGTCCAGACGTCCTCGCCTGTCTCCTTGTCCTTGGAAAGGCAAATGGGAATATAGTCCGTGAGGTTGCCCGGGCCGATAATGGTGGCGCAGGCGTGCATCCCCACCTGGCGGATGCTGCCTTCCAGCTGGAGGGCGTATTCCAGCACCTCCTTGTTGAGGTCGCTGCCGTTATCGCGTTCTTTCTGGAAGTCGGAGACCAGGCGGAAGCAGTTTTTCAGGGTAATTTTTACGTCCACGTCCTCCATGCCCCGCTGGAATTTCTTTCCGTCCTTCTCCACCAGTTTGAAGCCGGGCTTGAGTTCGTCATATTCCGGATCGAAGGGGTATTCCCGCTCCTGCTTCTCGCTCAGGCGCGGCGGAACCATATTCGAGAGGCGGTTGGACTCCTCGATGCTCACGTGGCTGATGCGGGCGACGTCCTTGATGGCGCTCTTGGCCGCCATCGTACCGAAGGTAATCACTCGGGAAACGTGGTCCTTGCCGTATTTCCGGTCCACATATTCGTGGGCCACCGGCAGGCTTTCGAAATCCACGTCGATATCCGGCATGTTGATGCGGTCCGGATTGAGGAAGCGCTCGAACAGCAGGTTATACTTGATCGGGTCGAGATTCGTGATTTTCAGGCAGTAGGCGACGACGGAGCCGGCGGCGGAGCCGCGCCCGGGCCCGACCATCGAACCGGCGGCGCGCGAAGCGGCGATGTAGTCCTGGACGATGAGGAAGTAGTCCGGGAAGCCCATCCGGCAGATGGTCTTTAGTTCAAAGTCGATGCGCTCGCGCTGTTCTTCGCTGAGCTGCTCCCCGTAGCGCTCGCGGGCGCCCTGGTAAGTCAGGTGGCAGAGGTAGGCGACGGAGGTGCAGAACGCCTCTCCGCGCGGGTTGCCGTCCTTGTCGCAGCGGCCTTCGTCAATGACTTCGTGGTACTCTTCCAGATGCGCGTCGATGTTGCGAAGGAACGCCGGGTCGATGTTGTATTTCGGGAGGACGTTTCCGCGGTCGATGGAATAGCGTTCGACCTTTTCCGCGATTTCCAGCGTGTTCGCGAGCACTTCCGGGTGCTCCGGGAAAAGGGCGGCCATTTCGTCGGCGCTCTTGATGTATTCCTGCTGGGTGTAGCGCAGGCGGTCCGGGTCGTCGATATAGGCGTTGGTGGAGATGCAGATCAGCCGGTCGTGCGCCGGACCGTCCTCCCTGCGGAGGAAGTGTGCGTCGTTGGTGGCGACGACCTTGGTGCCGGTCTCCTGCGCGAGACGGAAAATCTCGGCGTTCACCTTGCGCTGCTGTCTACCGACCTCGCGCATGTCATCGGTGGCGCCGGGGACGTCGGTCTCGTGCAGCATCACCTCGAGGTAGTAATCGTCGCCGAAGAGGTTTTTGTGCCATTCAATGGCCTTGCGGGCTGCGTTCAGGTCGCCGGCCATGATGTCCTTGGGAATTTCCCCGGCCAGGCAGGCAGAGCAGCAGATGAGGCCCTCGTGGTATTTTTCCAGCAGCTCGTGCGATACACGCGGCTTGTAGTAGAAGCCTTCGGTGTGTCCGGCCGAGACCAGTTTCATCAGGTTCCGGTAGCCGGTGACATTCTTGGCGAGCAGGATCAGGTGGTAGTACTTGCGATGCTCGTTGTCCCGGAGGGTGTGGTCGAAGTGCTGCGTGACATAGACCTCGCAGCCCAGGATGGGCTTGACGGCGGGATGCTTCTTCGCGCAGTTGAAAAATTCCTTGACCCCGTACATATTGCCGTGGTCGGTAATGGCCACGGCGGGCATGCCCAGTTCCTCCACCCGGCCGAACAGTTTGGGAATGGCCGTGAAGCCGTCGAGGATAGAATATTGGGTGTGAACGTGAAGATGTACGAAGTCTGCCATAGTGCAAAGATAACAAAAACGCCCGACCTTTTTGGGGCCGGGCGCTCATTGTTGAAAACTTTTTTTATTTCTTTTTCGCAGCCGCTTTGCGGGTGGCGTCGTACATCACCGGGGTACCGATCATGATGGAAGCATAGGTTCCGATGAGGATACCGAGGATGAGGGCGACGGCCAGACCGCGGATGCTCTCGCCGCCCCAGATGGCGATGGCGAGCATCGTCACGAGGGTGGAAACCGAGGTGTTCACGGTACGGGTGAGCGTGGCGTTGAGCGCGGTGTTGACCGTGTCCTTGAAGTTGGCGTTCGGGTGGAGGCCGGAGAATTCACGGATACGGTCGAAGATCACCACGTTGTCGTTGATGGCGTAACCGATGATGGTCAGGATGGCCGCGATGAAGGTCTGGTCCACGTCCAGGTTGAAGGGCAGGATGCCCGAGAACAGGGAGAAGAAGCCAATCACGATGACAGCCGTATGCGCCAGGGAAACGACGCCGCCCAGACCCCAGGTCCAACCCTTGAAGCGGAAGGCGATGTAGGCGAAAATCACCAGCAGGGCAATCAGCACGGCGATGACCGCGTTGCGGCGGATGTCGCTGGCGATCGATGCGCCCACCTTGTCGGAGGAGATGATACCGTTGGGGTTGTCCAGCGTGGAGGTGAATTCGGTGAGGCTCGGCTCGGTGGTGAAGAAGCCCTTCAGGGCATCGTAGAGCATGCCTTCGATTTCCGCATCGACGCTGCTGGATTCGTCCTTGTACTTGTAGGAGGTCGTGATCTTCATCTGGGAATCGCCGCCGAACTGCTTGACCTCGACGGAGGCGTTTTCGTCCGCCGCCTTGAAGACGTCGATGGCTGCGGAGCGGACCTGCTCGGCGGTGACGCTCTGGTCGAAGCGTACGACATAGGTACGGCCGCCGGTGAAATCGACGCCGTAGGTGAAGCCCTTGGTGAAGATAGAGACGAGCGCGATGACGATCAGGGCGCCGGAGAAGATGTAAGAGAACTTGCGGCCCTTCACGAAGTCGATGTTCGTGTTCTTGAGGAAGTTCTTCGTGAGGTTGTTCTGGAAGGTGATGCCCTTGCCCTTCTTCAGGCGGTCGTCAAAGATGAGACGGGTGATGAAGATGGAGGTGAGCACCGAGGTCACGATACCGATGATCAGGGTGGTCGCGAAGCCCTTGACGGGGCCGGAACCGAAGGCGAAGAGCACGAAACCGGTGAGCAGGGTCGTAATCTGGCCGTCGAAGATGGCGGAGTAAGCGTTGGAGTAACCGTCGGCGATGGCCTTTCCGATACCCTTGCCCGCGGCGAGTTCTTCCTTGACGCGCTCATAGATAATCACGTTGGCGTCCACGGCCATACCCATCGTCAACACCAGACCGGCGATACCGGGCAGGGTCAACACGGCGCCGAAGGAGGCGAGGGTACCGAAGAGCAGAAGCACGTTGGTCAGCAGGGCGATATCGGCTACCAGACCGGCTCCCTGATAGAACAGAATCATATAGAGGAGCACGAGCAGGAAGGCGATGATGAAGGAAATCAGACCGGCGCGGATGGATTCGGCACCGAGCGAAGGTCCTACGACCTGCTCCTGCACGATGGTGGCGGGGGCGGGCAGTTTACCGGACTTGAGCACGTTGACGAGGTCCGTGGCTTCCTCCACGTCGAAGTTGCCGGAAATCTCGGAGTTGCCGCCGGAGATTTCGGAATTCACGACCGGGTAGGAATAGACCGTACCGTCGAGCACGATGGCAATCTGCTTGCCGATGTTCTCCTTGGTGAGGCGGGCCCAGGTATTGGCACCCTCGGCGTTCATCGACATCGAAACCGTCGGGTTGCCGGTGCCCCGCTGCTGGGGATAGGAAACGCGGGCGTCCACGACCGCGCTACCGTCGAGCGGCGCCTTGCCGTCACGGGTGGCGGCCTTGATGGCGACGAGCTCGTAGATGTTGTCGCTGCCCAGGTAGGAGGCGGGCTTCACGGACCACATCGGCCGGAATTCGGCGGGGAAGAGGTCCGCGACCTGCGGCATCGCCAGGTAACGGTTCACCTGGGCGGTGTCCACCGCGGCGGCGTAACCGATGCAGGCGCTCTGGCTGGGATTGGAGGGCTGCAGGATGGAGAAGAGGGGATTCGCCTTGCGGGCGGCCTCTTCTTCGGAGACTTCCTCACCCTCGGCGGGCTCTTCGTTCTGCATCTGGGCGATGAGGCTGTTGGCCTCGGCGAGATACTGGGAGATTTCCGAGCTGGTGAAGGTGGTCCAGAATTCCAGCGAAGCGGTGCCCTGGAGCAGCTTGCGGACACGCTCGGGCTCCTTGACGCCCGGGAGTTCCACGAGGATGCGGCCGGTGTTGCCGAGCTTCTGGATGGAAGGCTGGGTGACGCCGAAGCGGTCGATACGGTTCCGCAACACGTTGAAGGAGTTGGAGATGGCGCTCTCCGCTTCCGCCTTCACGACGGCGAGCACTTCGTCGTCGGTGGATTCGGGTTTGATCTTGTCGCGCATCTCGTAGGTGCCGAACACCTGGGCGAGCCGCTTGCCGCCGCTGACCTTGTTGTACTCCTCGGCGAAGAGGGTGATGAGGTCGGACTGCGAATTCACGCTGCGCTCCTTGGCGCTGGCCAGGGCCGCGAGGAATTCAGGATCGGAGGCGTTGCTGGCCAGGGCCTTTACGAGGTCCTCGAGCTGCACCTGCAGCATTACGTTCATACCGCCCTTGAGGTCGAGGCCGAGGTTGATCTCTTTGGCCTGGACATCCTTGTACGTGTAGCCGAAGTACACTTTTTCGGAGGAGATGGAGTCGATGTAGCGGCGGTTTTCCACCTTCTTGAGGGAGTCGAGCCAGTAAGCCCGGTTCTCTTCCGCGACCGCCTGGAAAGCGGCCTCTTCCTGTGCCGCTGCAGCGACTGCTTCCGCGTGCTGTGCGGCCTTCTTTGCCTGCCGGTTGGAGACGACGGTGAAGGAAAGCTGCCAGATACACGCCAGGGCAAGCAGAATCGCCACAAGCCGGATTGCACCTTTACTTTGCATAATTTTTATACTTTTTAGTTTTTTGTTTGTTCGTATAAAAGCATTTTAGCCCGCAAAGTTAGCAATTTTTGACGGATATAAAAAATCTTTTTGGCGGTTCGGTCGAGGCGGGATTAGCCGGCGATGGTGAAGGAGACGGCGGCGGAGCGGCCGTCCGGGTCGACGACGACAAGCGTGTGGCGGCCGGGGGCGGGAGCGAGCCGCATTTCGTGCAGGAGCAGGGTTTCGCCGAGGTATTCCCCGTCCAGATGCCACCAGAGACGGGTCTGGGGCGTGGGGTGTGCCGCCTTGAAGACGGCGCTGCCCGGTGTCCCGTCCAGCTGGCGGGGCAGCCGCAGGGTGCTGCCGCTCTCCGGATAGATGAAGCCGGGGCCGTTGGCGGGCGACGGCGCGGGGGGATTGTATTCCGGGTGGTGGTTCCGGTAATACCATTCCATCGCCGGGGGGAGCCGGAAAATCCCGCCTTTGTGATAGGGACAGACCGGGCTTTCCTGGGCGCGTTCCGGCAGGTGGCGGCGGACCGACGCTTCGCAGTCCGGGCCGCGCAGGAACCCGGAGGCGGAGCAGACATCGGCGTAAATGCCCCCGGAAGGTTCCTCGAACCAGCGCCCGTCGTCGGGCAGGAGGTTCAGCAGTTCGAACAGGACCGGCCCTGCACAGGATGCCCCCGTCAGCGCGGGTACGCCGTGTCCGTCGGCGTTACCGCACCAGACTCCGACGGCCCAGCGCGGGGTCACCCCCACAGCCCAGGCGTCCCGGTAGCCGTAACTCGTCCCGGTCTTCCAGGCGGCCTTGCGTACGGAAGGGATTTTCCGCCAGTCCATTTCATCGGGACGGTTGACGCGGGACAGGATTTCCAGCGTCAGATAGGACGCCACCCCGTCCGCGAGCGGCCAGCCTTCCGGGTGGAGGACGAAGCCGGCGTAGGCGCGGGTGATTTCCAGCAGGGAGCCTTCTCCGCCGCCCAGAATCAGGGAAAGGCCGTAGTCGTCGCTGCTGCGGTTCAGGGTGCTCAGGCCGCAGTCCTTGAGCAACTGGTGGAAACGCGGGACCCCGTACAGGCGCAGCAGTTGCACCGCCGGGACGTTCAGCGAGCGGGCGAGGGCTTCGGAGGCCGGGACGGCGCCGTGAAACTGCCGGTCGAAGTTGTGGGGCGTAAAGCCGCCGATGTTGACGGGGGTGTCCGGCAGCAGCGATTCCGGCAGGATCAGCCCCTCCTGGAGCGCCGCCGCATACAAGAACGGCTTGAGGATGCTGCCGGTGGAGCGCGGTGCCGCAGCGATGTCCACGTCCCGGCCGTCGCGCGCCCGGTAGGGGGAGGCGTTGCCGACATACGCCCGGAGGGAGCCGTCGGAAAGGTCGAATACGACCGCGGCCAGGTCGGCCGCCCCGCTGCGGGCGAGTTCGTCGCCGCAGCGGTTTCCGACGGCTTCCACCCGTTCCTGCAGGGCGAGGTCGAGGCTGGTCCGCGTGACGACCCCTTTGGGCTGCGCCTCCACAAAGTGGGGCGCGTGCGAGGGCAGGGGAACCGGCGCACCGGGCAGGGGTTCGCCGCAGGCCGCTTCGCACGCATCGGCGTCCAGATGGCCCGTGTCCCGGAGCGCTTCCAGCAGACGGTTGCGTTTGGCGAGCAGGCGTTCGCGGTTCCGGCCCGGATGAATGGAGGACGGGGCGTTGGGCAGGACGGCCAGGGTCGCGGCCTCGGCCCAGGAAAGTTCCTGTGCCGGTCTTCCGAAATAGCGCCAGGCTGCTGCGTCAATCCCTACCACATTTCCGCCGAAGGGGGCGTGGGAGGCATACAGGGCCAGGATTTCCGCCTTGCTGCAGCGCGCCTCCAGCCGGGTGGCGAGGAAGGCTTCCACGACTTTTTGCCCAAGGGTCCGCTCTTTGCCTCTGGAGAGCCGGATGACCTGCATCGTAATCGTGCTGGCCCCGCTCCGGACCCTTCCGGCGCCCAGGTTGTCCCGCAGGGCGCGGCCGATGGCGAGCGGGTCCACCCCGGCGTGGCGGTAGAAACGCCGGTCTTCGAAGCGGATCAGCGCGGCCGCGTATTTGGCGGGCACCGAGTCACAGGGCGGGAAGCGCCACTGTCCGTCTTCGGCGATGCGGGCTCCCAGCAGGCGGCCGTTCCGGTCGGTGACGACCGTGCTGTAGGCCGTTCCCCTGAACAGGTCCCGCGGCAGGCAAAACAGCCAGAGGGCTCCCAGCAGGAGCAGCGGCGTGGCAATCCACCTTGCGCTGGAGCGCACGCTCATCTTGCGACGCGTGTCCTGCCGGAGGCTGTCCGGGCGTACAGTTTGGGCGAATACATCGCCGAGGCCTCCACGGAAGGCAGGATATAGTCTCCTTCATAGGCCGCGCGGACGCGCAGGCTGAAGGTACGGACGGCACCCGGGGCGAGGGAGAAGAACCAGTCCGCCCGGTCGTCCCTCAAATCGCAGTATTCACTCTCTCCGGCTCCTCCACGCAGGCGTTCGTTGATGATTTCCCAGCCGTCCGGCAGGGGAACGCGCAGGGCGAGGGATTCCTGCTTGACGGGGGTCGTATTGCGGACTTTCACCTGCAGGCGGAATTCCGTACCCTGGGGGACGGAGGCCACGCCCAGGCTGCCGGCATCCGTGAAGTAGGCGACGCTGAGCGACAATCCGTTCGCGGCGGCGCTCACCGCTTCGTCCGCGGCGGGTCGGCGGCTCTGTACCAGTGTGGCGCAGAGCAGGGCGTCACCGGAATTCTTGACGGAAACGCTCCCATTCACCGCCTGCTGCCAGTGCGGCGTTCCTTCCGGGACGGGGGTTCCCTGCACTTCGGCGGCGAGGGACCCTTCCCCGACGGCCTTGCGCAGCCGGTTCATCGCGATGGCGGCAAAAGCGGCTTCCTGGGTGCTGTATCCGCCGGCATTGATGTCGGTGGCCACCTCCACGGCAAGCGGCACCATCGTGTCGAAATCCCCGCAGAGAGTCGCCACGTCGAGCGCCACCGCCTTGTCCCGCAGTTCGGAGCCGTACAACACGGCCCCGGAAGCACCGTTCCGGCTTTCTTCCGCCAGGGCGGCCGCCAGTTTCGTCTTTCCGCAAAGGGCATGGGCGGCGGCGAGCATCATCCGGGCGCGCGGGTCCTTCAGTCCGCTTTCCCGAAGGGCGTTCATCGCGCCGCTCTGGGGCTTCCCGGCCGCGGCCAGGCTATAGAGCCGGAAACTCTCGTCGAGTTCCGAGAATGCCGAGGCGCCCGCAAGGCGGAACGCCTGGCTGAGGTTCTTCTGGTACTTGGTCCAGCCGTCCAGTACACCGCTCTGGACGGCGAAGCCGCGGGCCTGCGCCATCGAAAGGAACAGTCCGGCCATCGAGCTTTCCCAGCTGCCGCTCACGCTTCCGGAGGGCCAGAGCAGGAAGCCGCCGTCGGCATTCTGCCGTCCGTAGAGTGTCTTGATGAGGGCGTTGATACGTTCGGTCGCTTCGGCGGCCGTCTCTTTCGAAAGCATCGCCTGCAGGGACAGGGCGGTGATGCCCCGGGCCGCCAGTTGTTCGGTGCAGTCGTAGGGGTAGTCCCGCATCGTTTTGTAGAGGGCTTCCGCGTTGATGGACGGGAAGATGCAGAGTTCCAGCGTACCGCCTTCCGCGCCGCTTTCAAAAACGGCTTCCCCGGTCCCTTCGATAAACTTTTGCGTAACCGTGGTCTGTTCGGCGTTGGGATTGCGGACCTCGAGCGTCAGGTCGTCCGCCGCCTTGTGCGTGCCCGACGAAGCGTTGAGCCGGAAACGGGCCGTCCCTTCGCCGGTGGTCTTGAAATGGAAACGCGCAACGGCGCTGCCGTCCGTGAGGGATACTTCGGCGGAACTGCCGTCCGTCAGTTGGACGGGGCCCTCGGCGGAAACTTTGACCGAGGCCTTGCCCTTGCCGCCCCCCTCGCTGAGCAGGTTCACCACCAGGCAGGAGGCTTCGCCGGGAGCCGCCCGGCGGGGCAGGGAGCCCATCAGCATCAGCGGCGCCTTGACCGTAACGGTCCGGTCCGTGCTGCCCCAGGCGTTGCCGCTGCCCGCCACCAGCATCGCCCGCAGGCTGCCGGTGTACATCGGAAGGGTGATTTCGTGCACGGCGCTGCCGCCTTTCTTCAGGGTGAAGGGCCCGAGGAACTGTACGACGGGGTTGAAGCGGTTGTCCTTGCGCGGCGAAAGGATCGTGCTTTCGTCGCCGCCGATGGCGAGCATCCCGGAGAACGGGCCGCCCAGCGCGCCGACCACCCGGTCATAGAGGTCCCAGGTGCGTACGCCCAGCGCTTCCGTCCGGTTCATCGCCGTGAAAGGATCCGGGGTCTTGAAGCCGGTAATGTCCAGCAGGCCTTCGTCCACGAGGGCGAGGGTGTAGGTCATCGGCCGCCCGTTTTTCTCGGAGACCTTGACCTTGAAGGGTTCGGCGGGGGCCACCGTGCCCGGAAGGTCGAGCTGGGGCTGCAGTCGTGCTTCCGGATTGTCCACCGTGATGCGCTGCACGCCGTAGAGGCGCAGGGGAAGATCGTTGTCCGCATTTCCGGCGGGCTGGATCAGGCTGATGTGCACATAGAAGTTCGGCGCCATCTCCGCGCTGACCTTGATGGGATAAGGCGTGGGCGCGTCGGCGCGGGTGGTCACCCATTCGCGGGAAATCACGCCGGAGCCGTTCTCCAGGGAGACCAGGGCCCGGCCGCTTGCCGCAGCGGGGATATAGACCGTAACTTTCTCGCCGGGCGCGCAGTGGTTGCGGTCTGCGGAGAAGCCCAGCATCGTCAGTGCTTCGGGATCCCGCCGGGCGGCGCGTCCCCTCGTTTCCGGCCAGTCCATCAGGAGGATTTTGCCGGCGACGTGTCCCGAACCCAGGTCCCGGGCCACGACCAGGTAGCGTCCCCAGTCGGCCTCGTCTATGCGAAGCACGAAAGAGGCGTCCTTTTGTCCGGGCGTCACCGTCCCGCTGAGGACGGGCTTGGCGTCGCTGCCGTTCACATAGGCGTTGACATCCGGTTTTTCGCCGTCCCACCACCAGCTCCAGTTCAGTTTGTAAACCCGGTATTCCACCTGGTGGCCGGCGATGCGCTTTCCGTCCGCTCCGGCGACGGCAACCCGGACCGTGTGTTCGCAATCCGTATCCAGGCAGTCGCCTTCCGGGAATTTCAGGCCCACATAGGACTCAAAGGGGGAATAGGGGACCGTCATCGTCGTGAAACTCTCGTCCCCGCCTTCTTCCTGGACGGAAGTGGTGATGAAGGCGCTGAGCATCCCGGGCGCACCGGTGGCGGCAGGCAGATTCAGTTTCGCGCCGCCCTCGCCGTCCGCATTGAGCCGCAGGGAGAAAAGTTCGTGCGTGCTGCGTTCGAAATCCGACAGCGGCGACTGGAAAATGTAGCCTTCGAAGCCCGGCATTTTTCCCGCCGATGCGGACAGGACCATCTCGGCCTTCGCTTTCAGGCCGGAAGCCGGCGCTCCGCTGAGCCAGGCTGCGCTGATGCGGGCGTCGGGGAGCGTACCGCCCTGCAGGATTTTGTCTCCCAGGTCCAGCTTGATTTTCAGCCGGTTGGGCTTGATGGTTTCGATTTGTACGCGCTTGTGGAAGGCACTGCCGCCGATTTTAAACCAGGCGTTCCAGCTGCCGGTGGGATCATCGGCGCCGGTATCGACGTTGAAGCAGTAGAAGCCGTGGTCCCCCGCGCAGAGGTGGCGGGAGTGGAACTGCCCTTCGGGCGTGTAGAGTTCCAACGTAGCAGGATGGCCCTCGGGCAGCGCGGCGCCCTTGTCCGCGACAATCATCGTCAGGTGCAGCGTGTCACCGGGGCGCCAGACCCCGCGGTCGCCGTAAATATAGGCCTTCAGCCCCTTTTCCAGCGTGGTGCCGCCTACGTCGAAGCGGCTCATCGACAGTTCGCCGCCGGGCGTGACTTTCAGGTAGCCGCGCGATTTTCCGCTGCTGGCAATGACTGCGAAAGGCTTGCCGGAAAGGGAAATTTGCGCGAATCCGCGGGCGTCGGAGAGGGCACTGCCGATTTTTTGCAGCTGGTAATTATAGACGTCGAGCCGTACGGAGGCCCGCGGCTTGGCGGTGACCAGGTCCGCCACGCTCAGCCACATCGTGTCTCCGCCGGCGTACTGGGCGATGAGTCCGAGGTCCGAGGCGAGCAGGTTCACCACGGGGAAGCGGGAGGATTCCATATAATAGGAAGGGGTATCGGGATTATTGCGGTCCTCCCAGCGGTAGGTATCCCAGTCGACGAAATTCTCCCAATACCAGGGCTCCGCTTCATCCCATTTCGCGGCTTCCTTCTTCTCTTCCTCCGTCTCGCCGACGGGCGTGAAGGCGAAGGGGGCGGTTTTTCCGTACAGCGAGTATTCCGGACGGAAACTGAGCCGGATGCGGTAGATGGCCCCGGGGTCGCGTTGGAACAGCCCGCTCAGGTCAATCGAGAAATCGTTCCAGCGACGCAGGTTCAGTTCCGGGTTGTCGTCCAGGCGCAGGCGTCGGGAAAGCACCAGACGGCCGGAGCGGCGCAGGCCGTCGTCCCCGTCCAGGTCGTTGTCCTGCAGAAAGGCGGGCACGTTATCCCCGAAAATCTGGATGACCCTGACATCCACGGCGCACAGGCTCACGGCGCGGAACGGCAGGATGAGCCGTCCCCTGTCCGGCAGGATGTTGCCCTGCAGGGGAATCGTCACCGCAGGCAGGGAGTCGGTCAGCAGGCCGGGGGCCTCCTCTTCCTGCGCTTCTCCCGGATACAGGAAGCGGAAACGGAATTTTTGCAGGCGGCGCTCCTTTACGCCCACTGCCTTGCCCAGGTCAAAAGTGACGGTATAAACCTTGCCGGGCCTGACGCTGCCTTCCGCAGGGGTAAAGCCTACGAAAGCGTTTCCCTCCATTTCCGCTTTCCCGTCGAGGGAAGGGCTGAAAGAGAACAGTGTCCCCGGATCCACTCCTTCCTGCAGGGGTGCAGCCAGTTCCAGAATCAGGGGGCTGCCCGCGGGCAGCAGGCCGCCCGTATAGCCTTTGACATAGGCGGCGAAGGCCGTGTCCGGATTTTCCGCCGGACGGGAATTGCAGGCAAAGAAAAGCAGGGAAAGAAGGAGCAGGGCTACACAGCGAAGCGTTTTCATGACCGAACGGGTTTAAGTACTCAAATGTACGCAACTTTTTTCATATATTTGCAGTATGTCAACCCTTTTGATCAGTCTTCTTGTTTTGGCGGGCTTCCTGCTGCTGGTCGCGGAACTGCTGCTGGTGCCCGGCATCGGCGTACCCGGATTCCTCGGACTGGTTTCCCTGGTGGCCGCCTGTTATTTTTCCTTCGTGCATTTCGGCACCCTGACCGGGGTGGTCGTCACCGCCTGCATCAGCCTGGCGCTCCTGGCGCTGCTGATTTATGTCCTGCGCGCCAAAACCTGGAAGCGCTTTGCGCTCAAGGATGAAATCCGCGCGACGGCATCGCCGGAAGAAATACTGCCTGCGGCGGGTACCGAGGGGCTGACGCTCACCCGCCTGGCGCCGATGGGAACGGCCCGTTTCGACGGCCGCGACTTTGAAGTGAAGTCCGACACCAACGAGATGGTGGAACCCGGGACGGCGGTCGTCGTCGTGCGGGTGGAGGATCATAAGATTATCGTAAAAACACTGTAAAATGGAACTTGTTCTCTGGATTGCGATCATTGTCGCAGCGCTTATCGTCGTCCTTTGGTTTTTTCCTGTCACCCTGTGGTTCCAGGCCATCCTGTCCGGGGTGCACGTGTCCCTGATTCACCTGGTGCTGATGCGCTGGAGGGGGGTCAGTCCCCGCACCATCGTGTTTGCCCTGATTACCGGCACCAAGGCGGGCCTTTCTCTCAAAGCCAATGAACTGGAGGCCCATTATCTCGCCAAGGGCAACGTGACCCGCGTGGTGATGGCACTCATTTCCGCCAACAAGGCGAACATCCCCCTCGATTTCAAGATGGCCGCGGCGATTGACCTGGCCGGGCGCGACGTGCTGGACGCCGTGCAGATGTCCGTAAATCCGAAAGTGATTGATACGCCGCCCGTTACGGCGGTAGCGAAGGATGGTATCCAGTTGATTGCCAAGGCGCGCGTCACGGTGCGGGCGAACATCAAGCAGCTCGTGGGCGGCGCCGGTGAGGAGACCGTGCTCGCCCGCGTGGGCGAAGGCATCGTCAGCAGCATCGGTTCGTCTGAAAGCCACAAGTCCGTGCTGGAGAATCCTGATTCCATTTCCAAGCTCGTGCTGCACAAGGGCCTGGATGCCGGCACCGCTTTCGAAATTCTTTCGATTGATATCGCCGATATCGACGTCGGCAAGAACATCGGCGCCGTGCTGCAGATGGACCAGGCGGAAGCCGACAAGAATATCGCGCAGGCCCGCGCCGAAGAGCGACGTGCGATGGCGGTTGCGCTCGAGCAGGAGCAGAAAGCCGCTGCGCAGGAAGCCCGCGCCAAGGTCATCGAGGCCGAAGCGCAGGTGCCGCTTGCCATGGCCGAGGCCTTCCGCAGCGGGAATCTCGGCATTATGGATTATTACCGGATGAAGAATATGCAGGCCGACACGGAGATGCGCGAAGGCATTGCCCGCCAGCAGTAGCCTGTATTCCTAAAAAGGGCTCTCCCTTTCTTCAAATTTACTACGATGCCAAAGTTTCGTATTCAATATAACACCGCGTGGGGCGAGCGCCTGGTGCTCGCGACAAAATTCAGGAAGTTCCCGATGGCGTGGAACGAGGGGAATGTGTGGACGGTGAAAGTGGCGCCGAAGGACCTGCTGGAAGACGGCGGAAACTACGGCTATCTGGTAGAACGGGACGGGGTGACCGTCCGCTGCGAATGGGACGACCATCGTTTTACACCAGGCACAAAGGGGGAGATTGCCGACCGCTGGATAGCGGTTCCGGTGGGCAATCCCTTCAACCGGAAGCACTCGGCGGCCGTTTTTGACCAGCCTGGCTGGCGCGGAGCGGGAACGGCGATCCCGGTCTTTTCCCTGCGTTCGGAAAAAGATTTCGGTATCGGTGAATTCCGCGACCTGCGGCCGCTGGTGGACTGGGCGGCATCGACGGGACAGACCCTCATCCAATTGCTGCCCGTCAACGATACCACCCGCCGCGGAGGCTGGGAGGATTCCTACCCGTACAGCCCCGTATCGTCATTCGCGCTGCATCCCCTGTACATTCATCTGCAGGACCTGGGCATCCGCGAGACGGCAGCCTTCAAGCAGAAACAGGCGGAACTCAATTCGCTCCCCGAACTGGACTATCCCGCCGTATTCGAGGCCAAGACGGCGCTGCTGCGGAAGGCCTGGGGCCGGCGCGGAAGCAAAGACCTCCAAAGCGAAGGCTACCGGAAATTTGCCGTGGACAATGCTTTCTGGCTGGATGAGTACGCCGTTTTCTGTGCGGAACGCGACGGCTTCGACGAGGATTACTACCGCTGGCTGCAATATCATCTGGACAAGCAGTTCAGCGAAGAAGTGGCTTACGCCCGCGCCAAAGGCGTATTTTTCAAGGGCGACCTGCCGATCGGCGTCAGC